>JBHPCH010000111.1:0-8125 GCA_042576125.1 Thermodesulfobacteriota bacterium | reverse complement strand
GTCTTATTCAACTGTAACACTTTTTGCCAGATTCCTTGGCTGGTCAACATCGCAACCACGCAACGTGGCTATTTCATAAGCAAGAAGCTGGGCAGGTATTGTGAAAAGGATAGGATTAAGTTCCGGCATCATTGTTTTCGAGTCTGGCATGTACAGCACATGATCAGTAATTTTTTTCAGCTGCCTGTCGCCCTTAGTGCCAATCAGGATAAGTCGGCCCTGCCTGGCCTTAATTTCTTCAATATTGGAAATACTCTTGGTGTAAACCTTGTCTTTGGGAACCAGTCCCAGGATAGGCATGTCCTTATCTATGAGTGCGATGGGACCATGTTTGAGTTCACCGGCAGCATATCCCTCGGCATGGATATACGATATCTCTTTCAGTTTCAAAGCACCCTCCAGGGCAATGGGATAATTCAGTCCTCTGCCGACAAAAAGGAAGTTGCGGCTGTCGTAAAAGAGCTCAGCAACTGCCTTAATCTGCTCCTGCAGTCCGGGCAGGCTTTCTTCCAGTAATACAGGCAGACCGATAACGGCCTGCCCCAGCTGTTTGATTTTTTCTGCTGGAAGGGTTTCCCGGACCTGAGCCAGGTATGAGGCAAAAAGAAACAGCGCCGCCAGCTGGCTGGTAAATGCCTTGGTAGAGGCCACCCCGATTTCAGGCCCGGCATGGGTATAAAGTGTGGCATCAGCTTCTCTGGTCATGGTGCTTCCCACAACATTGCAGATGGTAATAACTTTAGAACCCAATTTGGAGGCAAGCCGTATCCCTGCCAGGGTATCTGCTGTTTCTCCTGACTGGGAAATGGAAAGAGTAAGCACCTTGTTGTTTAATAGAAGTTTACGGTAACGGAACTCTGAACCGATATCAACCTCCACCGGGATTCCAACCCATTCTTCAAGCCAGTATTTGGCTACCAGGGCTGCATGCCATGAAGTGCCGCAGGCTACCAGCACGATTCTTTCAAGGCTTTTAATTTCTTTTTTAGATAATCCTATTTCAGGAAGTTCAACGCTGCCGGTTTGTGGATCAATTCTGCCGCGGAGTGTGTTCAGCAGGGCCTGGGGTTGTTCGTAAATCTCCTTGAGCATGAAATGCTTGAACCCTGTTTTTTCCGCCATGCCGGCATTCCAGGTAATATTTTGCACGTTCTTTTTGATTTTGCGTCCGGTATCAAGGCTTCTCACCTCCCATTTTTCTGCTGAGAGAACAGCGAACTCTTTATCCTCAAGAAAAATCACTTTTCTGGTATAGGGTAAAAGAGCGGGAATATCAGAGGCCAGAAATGTGCCATCCCCATTGCCGGTCCCTATGACGAGCGGACTGTGATTTCTGGCAGCCACTATGATATCAGGCTGACCTTTCCAGAGAATCCCTACCGCATAAGAGCCCTTGACCTTTTTTAATGCCTTGCGCACTGCCGTAACCAGGTCCTTTTCCAGGTAATCCTCTATAAGGTGCGCCAGAACTTCAGTATCAGTCTCTGAACGGAAAACGTGGCCGCGTTTTATTAAATTTTTCCTTAATGTCTGGTAGTTTTCGATGATGCCGTTATGTACCAGGACAAGGTCGTCATGGCAGTCACCATGGGGATGGGCGTTTTCAGTGGTTGGCGGACCATGGGTCGCCCAGCGTGTATGCCCTAACCCGACATGACTTTCAACACCGAGAACCTCTTCGACAATTTTTCCAAGGTTCCCCAGTTTTCCCTGGGCCCGGTGTTTGATTAACATGTTATTTTGCAAATATACCAGTCCGGCAGAATCGTAGCCTCTGTATTCCAGGCGCTTGAGCCCTTCCAGGATTATCGGGACGACTTTTCTGGAGCCTATATAGCCAACTATACCGCACATAATTTTTCCTGTATTAAGGTAATTGAAGAAACTATAATATTATCTTTTGTAAATGAACAACCTGCTGGTCAGTATACGGGTAATATAAAAAACTCACAGCAAATTAAAAGGTAACTCTATAAAATACTTAAGTAAATCTGCAAGATAAAAAGGTTGCATATGAGTTTTTTCTTTTCACCCTTCCAAAAAGGTTGTAAGTGTTTACCATTTTATGCAGAAAAAATCATTCTTGTAAGAAGAACTGTTGACCCGAGGGAAGAAATTCAGTCTCTTTTTTGCAAAAGAGGCTTTCACGTTTAAAAAGGATACTAGTATGAATAAAGAGTTAACTGAAAAAAGGCAGCGGCTTAAAAAGCTGTTGCTTCAAAAGTCATACCGTGAGGGCAAAGTTAAACTGTCATCCGGACTGGAATCTGATTTTTATATTGACGGCAAACAAACCACCCTTGATGCAGAAGGGGCATATCTTTGCGGCAAACTCCTGTATGAAATGATCCGTACAGAGGGAAAGGCTATAGGTGGTGTCGGGGGGATGACCCTGGGGGCAGACCCTCTGGTGACGGCAGTTTCTCTGGTCAGTTATCTGGAAAATGCACCTATCCCGGCTTTTATTGTCCGTAAAGAAGCCAAAGGCCACGGGACGGGAAATTATATCGAGGGAAAAAGTAACCTGCCGGATGGCGCCAGGGTGGCTCTGCTGGAAGATGTGGTCACGACAGGCGGTACTCTTTTACAGGTAATTGACCGGGTGGAAGCCCAGGGTTTTGAGGTGGGTTTGGTCGCCACTGTGGTCGATCGCCAGGAAGGCGGGGAAGAAGCATTAGCCGAAAAAGGGTATAAACTTCTGTCAGTATTTACCAGGGAAGAGTTGCTGGCATGATATAACAGCATGCGCTGTTTTTTAAATTACAGTGATATTTTTTGTTTAGAGAAGTGTAATGATATGAAGTGCAAGAAATGTTCAGGCAAACTAAAAATATTACGGATGTGCAGCAAAGTTCGTATGCAGTGCAATAAATGCGGAGAAGAGTATCATATTCACGAAGTCTCTGACCAGTTGGACAAAGAAACTGAAGAAATGCTCGCGAGCTATACCTCAATAATTTATGATTAACAATATAATATTATCAAGACTTTAGAAAATGAAAAAGCCTGATATTGATATTGGTGCCTGTACATTATGCATGGGCTGCGTTGAAATCTGCCCGGAAATTTTCCGGTATAATGATGCCGGCTACATTGAAGTCATTGATCTGCATGAATATCCGGAAAAAGACATAGATGATGCGATTATGTTCTGCCCGGAAGATTGTATAAGCTGGCAGGAAGAGTAATTTTACGCAGACCGACAGTTTTTCCCGGGATTAAGTAATCTACAAACAAAAGATTTATGGTAAAAAAAAGCGGTACTGGCATAGGCCGGATTTTCAGGGCACTTGGTTGGTCAATATCCGGGCTAAAGGCTGCTTTTTTACAGGAAGCCGCTTTTCGCCAGGAACTTCTTCTATGTGTCATTCTTGCTCCACTCGGCTTTTATTTTGGTGAAACCGGCTTGGAAAAAGCCCTGCTGCTGGGGAGCCTTATGCTTATCCTCATCGTTGAATTGCTGAACAGTGCTGTAGAGGCTACGGTTGACAGGATCAGCAAAGACCAGCATGATCTGGCCGGTCAGGCAAAAGATATGGGATCTGCCGCAGTTTTTCTTTCGATGCTGAATGCTGCGATGGTCTGGATGCTGATTCTGATCTTTTAACTCCGGTTTTCCTAGTTTATAGAAGTCTGCTTGACCGAAGTCCTCATGGGACTATGCCTGCCGATAGTTTTCTGGGCAGCATCAATGAAAGGTCCGAAGGTTTTAGCATCAAGGGCGCTTAAAGAAACTGCCCGGTATTCCTTACACAGTATTGCAGCAGACTCTTCAGCAATCAGGTCAATCTTATTCAATACCCTGAGGCAGGGTATCTTATCCAGATTCAATTCCCGCAATTGTTTTTCCACCACATCAATCTGGTCTGGAAACCTCGGGTTGCTTGCATCAATCACGTGGACCAGCATATCCGCTTCATAGAGTTCCTCAAAGGTGGCTTTGAATGCCTGGAGCAGTTCATCCGGAAGATTTCTAATAAAACCAACAGTGTCGGTAATTATTACCTCGATGTCCTGTGGAAATCGAAGTCTGCGGCTTGTTGGATCCAGGGTCGCAAAAAGTTTGTCTTCAGCGATTATTTCACTGCGGGTAAGTGTGTTAAGAAGGGTGGATTTTCCTGCATTGGTATAGCCGACCAGTGAAATGACCGGCACATCCCTTTTACGGCGTCGTGACCGCCTGTGGTATCGTTCTTTGCTGACCTTTTTTAGTTTTTTGGCTAAAAGGGCAAGCCGGTCGTTAATGCGTCGACGATCAATCTCCAGTCTGGTTTCACCTGGGCCCCGGCCTCCTATGCCCCCGGTTAACCTGGACAGGGCATCATCCCTCATGGTCAGACGGGGCAGCATATACTTCAATTGGGCCATTTCAATCTGTAGTTTACCTTCACGGCTTAGAGCCCTTCTGGCAAAAATATCCAGTATGAGCTGGGTACGGTCTATGACCCTAAGTTCTGTATGGTCTGTAATTGAACGAATCTGGGATGGGTTAAGTTCCTGGTTGAAAAGAAGAAGATTGGCATTGAGCCTCAGGGCGGAAAGCATGATCTCCCCCAACTTGCCTTTGCCAAGAATAAATTTTGAATTAATTTTTTTGCGTTGCTGAATAACCGTATCAAGAATGATTACATCGTCGGAGCGGGCCAGTTCAACAAGTTCGTCCATTGATTCCTGTTTTGATTCTCCTCCTTGAAACCTTGAAGGCGTAACCACGCTTATCAGGATGGCCCTGTCTTTACCTTTGTCAACAGTCCGGAGAGGCTGCAGACGGGTAAATTCCTCCTCAAGGGCAGCGATAAGTTCATCAAAGCCGAAAGGTTGACTTCCCGGGATTACAGGTTCGAGAAAAGTCCAATTCCTGCCTTCGCGGGGAGATGGGACAAGGTGGGCGCAGTAAAGTTTTTCAGGCAGCCCATCAGGTCGTATCTTGATAATACCCATTAAATCAAGGCGTAGAAACAAGAGATCGATCAAATCATCATCAGTCAGGTTTTCACCGGCCAAATGGGTATGAATACAGCGAAGTCCTTTGAGGCGCCCACCCGATGACCTTATAGCTGTGAGGGCTGGTATAATGATTTGTTTAGCATCACCGACAATAACCATATCAACCTTGCCCGATCGATCAATGAGGACGCCGACCTGCCTGCCAGTTTCATTGGAAATTTCGACCATGCTTCTGGCCATTTCAGGGCTGACTATAAGATCCGATGCTATGCGCTTCTTGGCTAAACGCTCAAGACGTTTAAGTTGGGCGGTTTTCAGGCCACTGGTATTCCCTGCAAGTTTACTGATTTTGTTTCTCCCTGAGAATGCGCTTATCGCCCACCCTGATCGTGACCTTTATCCTGTCAAAATATTCAAGAAGAGGAATACTGAATTTTCTTGAAAGACCGGTCAGGTCCTTGAATGCCGGCATATCCACTTCTCCTTTTTTTACAAGGAGTGAAACCAGCTTTTCTTTGAGATTCTCCATGGCAGGCTTATAAAAATAAAGATCTTCCGATATTTTAACGAGTTGCTCATCACCCGTCATAACTGACAGCACTTCTTTTAAAAGATGGTCCGGATACTTGCTGAATTTTGTCTTTACCTCCTTAAGGGTTGGAGGGGCAAGGGCTGCCTGCTGGTAAAAAGTTTCGAGTTCCCTGCGTAATGTTTTTTCTTCATCTTTCAGGGAGACCTGATGGTCTGCCATCCTGATTAATGCCTGGTCCTGTAAAATTGTTCCCTTTTTTTGCTGGTCATTTAACAGGAACTGGAAAAGGCGCTGGTCAAGTCCCCTGTAAAGACGGGAACGGAGTTCTTCTTTGGACAACCCTGCTTTCAGGGGATTTTCATTATGATAGGCTATGAGAACCAAGCAGAGCTTCTCTCCCAGTTTTTCAAACACCTCAGAGGACACCATACGCTGTTTGTCCTGCTCAATAAGAATGACCTTTCTGGATGAAAGCGGTTGCTGCACAATTTTTTTGATCCGTTTACCAAAAATTCCCATCTTGACAGCAAGTCTGTCCAGGGTGAGGCCGTTGTAACCGTTTTCTTTGATATGAAGCAAGGCAAGTTCTTCCGGAATATTTTTTCTGTAGGTCTGAAAAATCTCTTTGTTTTCCTCCCGGAACCGTTTTCTTTTTCTGGGCGAGCCGTTGAAAATAACGCCGCCACCGATAGTATGGATGGGCGAGTAACTTCGTACAACATACCTGTCACCTGGCCAGCATCCAGTCTGTTCTTCAAGCAGTATCTGTACATTAGCTTCAGTGCCGGGTGTCAGTTCCTCATCTGCAAGCAGGACGAGGCGGCCCATTATTTCTGCAGTACCAATATGAACCCTGACCCTTGCCCGGTTTTTGTAAGGTTTTTTGTTGGAATCCAGGTAGAGAAAACGGCCATCAAGCAGGTAGGATGACTGCAGGCAATCAACAGCAGCAGCCATTTCTCCCCGGTTGATTGACTCTTTTTCCAGACCCTGAAGATTAATGGCAGTCCTGTGCCCGGCTTCCGCTTCCCGGGTATCCTTATTGTGTACCTGTATACCCCGTATCTTGCCTGATATGCGGCTGGGATAAAACGTGAGGTCTTCACCGGTTTCTATACGGCCGGAGATAGCTGTTCCGGTTATGACCGTACCAAAACCCTTCATGGAAAAAACCCTGTCAACTGGCATACGGAACGGACCATGTGGTTCTGAAAAATCAGATGCTGCCACCAACCGGTCAAGGACGTTTCTTACTTCTTCAATATTGTCACCGGTTGTGGACGATACCGGGATGAGGGGAGCGTCTTCAAGGAAGGAACCGGCAAAAAAAGTTTTGACATCATCAATTACCAATTCAAGCCAGTCCGCTTCAACCATATCTTGTTTGGTAATAACGATGAGTCCCCTTTCTATGCCGAGGAGCCGGCAGATTTCAAAATGTTCCCTGGTCTGCGGCATGATGCCTTCATCAGCAGCGACGATAAAGGCAACCAGATCCATCCCTGCAGCACCGGCCACCATATTTTTTATAAATTTTTCATGGCCCGGGACATCTACAATACCCAGGCGGTGTCCGCATGGAAGGTCCAGATAGGCAAAGCCAAGCTCAATGGTAATTCCTCTTTCTTTTTCTTCTTTGAGGCGATCAGTGTCGATTCCTGTTAATGCCTTAATAAGACTGGTCTTGCCATGATCTACGTGACCTGCTGTTCCCAGGATGATCTCACGCACTTTTTACCAGCCTCCGGTGAGAAAGGGATTCCCGGTTTTTTCCTGGGAAATAGTGGAGTGTTCTCCTCCATAGCCGTGTCCGGGCCAGACAATTGTATCGGGCGGCAGGTCCAGGATACGTTTTTTAATGGAGTCAAGGAGTTGCTGTGTGCTGCCACCCGGAAAATCGGTGCGGCCCACGCCACCTGCAAAGAGGGTATCACCGGTAAACAGGTTCGGGTTTGAATAAAGACAGATGCCGCCAGGGGTGTGTCCCGGTGTATGGATGACTTTCAGGGTCTCGTCGCCAAAGGTGATTGTGTCACCATCTTCGACGCGTTTATCCACAGGTGGAGATGCAGGCAGACCGAGTTGGGAAAAAAACTGTTCCACTTTGGCCTGACCGAAAAATTCAGCGTCAGCAGTATGCATGACTATTTCGGCCCCGGTGGCTTCTTTGAGCCTACCGTTCCCACAGACATGGTCCGGGTGACCATGGGTGTTTATGATATATTTTACAGTTATTTTTTCCGCCCGGCAGGCCGAGAGGATATCGTCCTCATTGCCGCCCGGGTCTATAATAACTCCCTGCTTTGTTTTTTCGCAGGCCGCTATATAGCAGCATACCCCCATCATTCCAACGGTCATTTGTTTGATAAACATTTTGTGTCCTGTTAATGGTTATAAATTTTAACGTATTTAGATTTAAACATTTACAATGTACATCAATCAACAACCTGACATAGAATAAAATCCAGCAGTTGTTTTCATGCTTCCTTTTTTATTGGGAGTTCCTTGAGTATGTTTTCAAGAATTTCATCAAAGGCCCTGGTAGCAACAGTGCCAGCCCCGGAGGAAAGATATGGTCTGCCGCTGTCTCCCCCCAGAACTACCTGTGGTATCGTTCTTTGCTGACCTTTTTTAGTTTTTTGGCTA
>JBHPCH010000110.1:0-8188 GCA_042576125.1 Thermodesulfobacteriota bacterium | reverse complement strand
AATTATGGAAATAGCCAAAAAGGAAAATCTTTTTGTACTGGAGGATGCTGCCCAGGGATTTGGCGGAATATACAAAGACAGAAAAGCAGGCACCCTGGGTCACGCTGGTGCGACAAGCTTTTTCCCGGCTAAACCTCTTGGTTGTTATGGAGATGGCGGTGCCATATTTACAAATGACGATAATCTTGCTGAAAAACTACTTTCCATCAGAGTCCATGGTCAGGGTAAAGATAAGTATAACAATATCCGCACCGGACTGAATGCCCGTCTCGATACCCTGCAGGCGGCAATTCTGTTACCAAAACTGAAAATATTTTCAAAGGAAATTACTACGAGACAAGAAAGTGCTCAAAAATATAGCGATGCTCTGGCTGACCTTCAGGATAAAATTACCACCCCCTTTGTACCTGCCGGCTATAAAAGTGCCTGGGCACAATACTCCCTGCTGACAGAAAAACGGGAATCATTTATGGAGGAACTCAAAAAGGAAGGAATACCAACCGCCATATATTACCCTGTCCCTTTGCATCTGCAGGCTGCTTTCAGAAGCCTGCAATATCAACCTGGCAATTTCCCGGTTTCTGAGTCAATATCAAAACGGATATTCAGTCTGCCCATGCATCCCTATTTGGATGACGAAGTTATAGACCGGATAACTGAAGTGATCCACCGGGTTGTATGAACTGTAATTAGATTAATTTTCCACTTAAAGGAATAAATTACGGCATTTAGTTAACAAAACTTACGAGGCTTCAATAGTGACTGAAATCTTTATTCATCCTACAGCAAATGTTGATAAAAATTGCCAAATCGGTAATGGCACAAAAATCTGGATAAATGCGCAAATACGTGAAAATGTAGTAATCGGTAGTGACTGCATTATAAGTAAAGATACATATATTGACCACGGAGTTGAAATTGGATCGAATTCTAAAATCCAGAACGGGGTTTCCATTTACAATGGGGTTACCATTGAAGACGACGTTTTTATCGGTCCAAATGCAACTTTCACTAACGATAAGATTCCCCGGGCATTTAACGCCGATTGGAAAATTATACCCACAGTCATAAAAAAAGGTGCAAGTATTGGTGCCAATTCAACAATCATCTGCGGGATAACAATCGGAGAATATGCTATGGTGGCGGCAGGAAGTGTTGTCACTAAAAGTGTGGAACCATATTCCCTGGTAATGGGTAATCCTGCAAAACATGTTTCCTATATTGATGAGACGGGGAATCGTGTACAGAAAGGCGAAAAAAATGAAACCTGTTAAAATCGGACTTTTAGGCCTGGGTAACATGGGACAGAACCATCTTCGTGTTCTGTCAATGCTCAAAGACATTGAACTATGCTTTATTTTTGACTCGGACAGTGAGAAATGCACTCGGTTTTCTCAAGAATATAAAGTGCCTGCCTCTCAGGATATTATTAATGACTATGGCAGAGTTGATGCTCTGGTGGTCGCAACACCTACCTCGACACACTGCGATTATGTGAAGCAGGCAAGTGAATATGTAAAATACTTTTTCGTTGAGAAACCCCTTGCGGATACACTTCAGAAAAGCGAAGAGATTTTAAGCCTCACGAAAGAATACGGCCTGAAAATCCAGGTCGGATTTATAGAAAGATACAATCCTGCTATTGTTGCATTACGAGAGGTATTGCACCAATCCAGGAAAATCCTCAACATTGATTTCACAAGGACAAACAAACTGAGCAGCAGAATAACTGACGTAGATGTCGTGATGGACTTGATGATTCATGATATTGACCTGGCAATGTTTTTAAATGGCCCGGTTAATAAAATAAACTCTTACGGAATAACTGAAGACGGAATGATCAGTTTTGGCCGGGCAGTCCTGAAGCATGAAAATGGAGTATATTCTTCTTTGACAGCAAGCAGAATTACAGAAAAGAAAATCCGCCAAATTACCGCAACATGTGAAGATATGTTTATTGACTGCAATTTGCTCAGTAAGGAAATCTTCATCAATAAACAAACTTTGGTTGATCAATATTTTGATAACATTTTCATTGCTTCAAAAGAAGAGACTATAGGACTTAAACAACAGGAAACTCTCTTAAGCCAGCACCTTTCTTTTGTAAATTTTTGCAGAGAGATTGTCGATGGATCTATACCAACTGTCGAAAATGGGGTCGAGGCAATCTCTATAGCTGAAACCATCCAAAAACAAATACATGGATAATTTGCCATGAGACCGACGATCAAGGGAAGTTCGATACTTGTTACAGGCGGAGCCGGTTTTATCGGCAGCCATTTGGTGGATAAATTAATTTCGGAAAAAGCCAGAGAAATTATCGTTATTGACAATATGTTCCTTGGTAGCGAAACAAATCTCGCATTATCCATGGAACATGGAAATGCAACCTTATATAAAGATGATGCGGAGATCAAATCTTCACTTGAGTATATTTTTTCACGTCACTCGATAGATATAGTATTCAATGCTGCCACAAAAGCTCTCAATTATTCCTTTGTCAATCCCTCAAATGCCTATAGCACAAATGTAAATGTCGTTCTTAACCTTCTTGAACTTCAACGTAACAATGCATTTACAACCCTTTGTCATTTCTCCACTTCAGAGGTTTATGGCACAGCTGTATATGAACCCATGGATGAAAAACACCCGATAAACCCTACAACAGCATATGCCGCAGGCAAGGCTGCTGCTGATCTTGCTTTACAAAGTTATGTACAAATGTTTGATCTTGATGCGTTCATTGTCAGACCCTTTAATAATTACGGTCCACGACAGAATAGCGAAGGCTACCTGGCCGGTGTAATCCCAATTACTGCCAGAAGAATATTAAACGGTCAAAAACCGGAAATTCACGGAACAGGCAAACAGACCAGAGATTTTATTTATGTAGCAGACACGGTAGATGCCATTCTGGCAGTGTATAAACAAATGACACCGGGAGAAAGTGTTAACATTTCCACTGATGGTCAAATTGCAATAGCAGATATGATCAGAATGATAGCGGACTTTCTGGATTATCGAGGTGATATTGCCTACAAGGAAGAACGCAAGTCAGATGTTGAATGCCATAATGCCAGCAATAAAAAAATCAGATCCATGATTGACTTTCAGTTAACCCCCTTTGAAGACGGTTTGCAAAAAACCCTTGAGTGGTACAAAAATAATATTTAAAAAAAATAGATCCTTTATTAACTGTCCTGCCTGTTACGTATTAATTTAGCTGGCACTCCTCCTAACACTGAATAAGCAGGAAAACTCTTTGTAACCACTGCATTAGCACCTATTATGCTACCTTTATGCAAAGTAACGCCATGCATTATCATAGCACCAAAACCGATATTAACATCCTCTTCTATCACTATTGAATCAAATACAATTTTCTGGAACATTATAGGAATATCAAGTCGGTCATTTTCATGATAACATGGATGGATCTTCACCTGCGGTCCTATGCCGACGTTATCTCCAATAGAAAGTCCCCCTGCTCCCATGACAAAACATTGCTGGCCAATCCATACATTATTGCCAATGATAGTATCGGTTGCGTAATAACCCTTAAGTATGGTGTCATGACCTATATAAACATTATCACCAATAGTAATAGTTTCCGGATGAAAAATTCTGACCCCATCCTCAATAATGACATTTTCGCCGCATTGTTTAAGCAATGACAGATCCGGTTTACCATCACCTTCACTTCTATAGTTTCTTTGCACAAAATCAGGCATGCTTATTTCCTTTATTAAGAAAAGCTTTTAATCTTGAATCAATTGTTAAACTATTCTTGCGAAACGATTTGCAATAAAAATTTGAAACATCTTTGCTGAGTACTTCAAACCGTGGTTCTTTACCAATAATTTTACCTATCATTTCAGCTAACTCCCTGATAGTAACGCTTTCAGAACCACCAAGATTGATTACAGGTGGAATCGGCCCTTCCAGAAAATTTGTAATCTGGTCAACCAGGTCATCAATATAGATAGGATTAATTTTCGGTGACCCACTTTCATTATTAATAGAAACTATCTCTCCCTTTTTTATTTTATCAATTAATTCCGGTATTAATCTTGGTGACTTTTGATGAGGCCCAAACGGAAAAAAAACCCTGATACTTAAAGCTTGGTTATCAAATTTTGTTTCAATCATTTTTTCAGAAAGCAGTCTGGACATGCCATAAATATTGCTTGGCGCAAGAGGGCTTTTCTCAGTAAGTATTGATATAGAGGGCTTGTAGACAGTTCCACTTGATATATAGAGTAAACGTTCTATATGGCGTTCCTCTCTTAAAAACTCCAACAAATCATATGTAGCCTGAACACTTTCGCGCCAAATAGCTTCTCCAAGATATTCAGGACCGGCAGGGCCTGCAGAATGAATGAGAATACGTGTGTCTTCTGGAATTACAGTATATGTGGATGGTTTTTTGAGATTAAAAGAAGGACGCGAAAGACCAGTACAATCTCTTCCCTCTTTCAATAAACGACTATGGAGAGATGAACCGATAAACCCTGTTGCCCCCAGAATAGTTATCATGGCACTTATAGCTAAATAATTAATTGTTGTTTCTATTTAAGAAAACATACATCAGCAGAAACAAAATATAACAACTTTTGTTCTGTGTCCATTACAACATTTTTGCATTATATATTGCTAAAAGCTTCTTCGCTACCACTCTGATATCGTGGACCTTTTCAACATATATCCGACTCTTGATTCCAATTTCATGACGTTTCTCAGGGGAACATAAAAGTTCCTCAAGTACTTCTGTAATAGTATCTGGATTGGCATTAACGATTGGGAAACCATCAGGATAAGTGTCAAGAAGCTCATCCAGAATATAACAAACTACAGGCTTTCCCAGTGCCATTGCTTCACAGGCAAAAGCGCCATGGGAGCCCATTAAAAGCTGATCAATAATAATATCTGCCTTGCTGTATATCTGTATTGCCTTTTGATGCGTAACGCCTGAAACCTCAATATATTCAAATTCCATCCCCATCTTTTTAAGCTTTCCCAAGGATTGTTTAATGTATTGAGTCCCTTTGGTTGCCTTAACACTGGGGGCATGGATAACTTTAGGATTCTTGTTTTCCGGTGAAGGATAATTGGGAGAATACTGCTTGATATCAACTCTCTGGCCAACAATATGAATTTTTTTAAAATAGGGTTTAAGGAAAATATCTGCAGAGTGATCAGAAAATATTGCTTCATCAGTATGGTTTGACCAGAATTTAAGGCGATTTATTTTTCGTTCCTGGTTCGTTGCATTATCACCTGTAAAATAAGGGTTCCTCTCTTTTTCCAACTTATACAGCCTTATATCACTGCCCCAAAATTCAATAACAAACGGCTTCTGTTTTTTGTATAAAAGTTTAACATCAAGTCCCATCGGCAAATAAGGGGATTTATTGTAATGAAAAAGATCAAACTCTTCCGCCCATTTAAAAAAAAGAAAAGGATCTCTGGTCTCCTTTAGAAAAGGGAACCATGTAATCCGTGGATCAATATCAATCGGAAAATTAAAAGGAAGTGGCCGTGCCGTATTATAAGCTTCCACGCCTATTGCCCTCAGGCCCTGTGCACTTAAATTGACCTGACCGGCAAACTCCGTAGGAAGAAGCAGTGCTTTCATTTAACGAATCCTCATAACAGGTGATGTATTATATGGTTTTGTCGTTATTGATTCCGTGTGGATATTTCACCATTAATTGATGGGCTGTTTGCCAGGCCTCATTGCGGCATATCGGGCTTGTCAGGTTCAGGCGCCTTCTCTGCAGGATCGCATCACGATGCAATAAATCATGGAATTGCTGAGCCAGTCGGATGGTTTCCCGCCGGAGACGAAACCATAAGGTCTTTTTCTTTGTCGCCAACACTTTACCTCCATCCCTTAGATATCCGAAGTACTTGTCCACAACTGGCGTGGTAACATCAATTGTAATTTTTGAGGCATCGGCTAGCTGCTGGGCCAAACAATCTCTGAAATCATTATACAATTCCCTGATATTCTCTTGGTCATGTACATTTGGAGTCACCACACTCTCATTGGATGCATGCTCCTCGCGGAGAATGTAAAGATACGGGAAGAATTTCACCTTGCCCAAAATAACGCTCATTTGTGAAAGCATAAATTCAGGAAAGATACGTGCACGGATATCATCGCAGGTGTCATCGGTAACCTGGAAGGCCTTGACAATGGTGGGAGTGCGATAGACAGAATGGAAGACTGTATACCAGTTAGCGGCCAGGCGCTGGAAACGCCTTATGGGACTATCATCTTCGAGACTGTAACCTCGCAGCTTGGTACAACGGTTCTGTTGATCGGTTATGAGGCTCACCATGATCCCTTGGGCACAGGAGTAATCAGGTTTGTGACTCAAGAAATCGACACAAGAATAAACTGCGTCGGGCAGTAAAAAATCATCGTCTGCACAAAAAGCCAGGTACGGAGTTGTAACCTGTTCAACAGCCTGCCGGCACTTGGTTACCATCGGGAGGTCGGCAAACTTATATTGAAGATTCAGGCGCTTGCCAAACTCTTCTACCAAAATCCGGTTCCGTTCCTGATCTTCTAGTTGACTTGAATCAATAACCTGAATGGCGGCTCTTTCGTTCATGATATCCATGAAGGTAAAGAGGCGCCGCAGGAATTGGGGGCGATTGCGTGTAGGAATGAGGTAGGTTAACTGTTTGTATAATTCTTGTGACATAATGATCGCATGATTTTGCTAAAATATTTTCCTGCACTCCACTCGGCACCATAACTATGCGGTTAATTTATAAAACAGTTTTTGCCCTCTGCTCCCCTAAAGCTCCAGTAAATTTCTTCCTCACAAACGTACTCAACGCATTGCTGAGTAAGAATGAGGATTGGCAATAATATTTATTTTGACTGAAGCTATTTCAAGCTACTTTTTTTTCAACCAGGCACCTGGCCAGTAAGTAACGCAATTATCAACTATTAACCCCTCATTAAAGGGTTGCTCAGGGGTAATCAATTGAAAATCTGAATTATTGACTATGAACTCCTGAACTGCATCATAGGGATTATTCCAACCCCAATCAGGTTGACTTCGCGGTGCACCCACCAAATCTTTCATTATCCCGTCAGTTGCGACAATAAATGAACCACTGGTTAATAAAGGAGAATAAGCTTCAAGTTCGCTCAGAACATGCTCCTTTGAATGATTAGAGTCGAGGATGATAAAGACTCTGTCATCCTTATTTACTAACGCTTTAACCTGATTCACAATATCCGGCTTAATAGAATTACCTTCAACAAGAGTGATATAGCTATACAACTCATGTTCTTCTATTGCCTGACGGTTATGTGGTCGAATTTCAATATCAACACCAATTATGCGCCCATTACCCATTGCCTTACACAGGCTGGCATAAAAAATTAATGACCCCCCATGAGCAATACCAGTCTCAATGATGACATCAGGTTTAACCTGATAAATAACTTCCTGCATACGCAACATGTCGTCTGGTAATTGGATTATCGGACGCCCCATCCAAGTGAAACTATAAACATATTTGGTATCCCATCCGGATCTTAGCCAGACCTTGCTTAGAATACTAAAAGCTTCTCTGCTCCCAATATCATATACTGTTTCCACATCATCTTTATCAGAAACTATGACCTTGTTTTTATCAATAATTATCATTTTCGCGCCTTTAATTGCCAATGATCCTTTTATACATTATGCTGCTTTGCTACAAAACAGCATCCTCAATACAATCCAGTTTGTTTTTCAAAAGCATAATGATTTTTCTTAAACCTTACGCAATTCCTTTATTGCTTTTCCTGAATATTTTCATGAACCATTCTTTCCGAAAACTTTGTTAAAGCATCAAAGATAACATTGCCTATATCGTTGTTTTCCTCGGCAAGACGAATAATTGGCCAAATCTCTTCAGGTAGAAGTAAATACAGATTAAATGTTTTCAAAAGGCCTTCTACTTCCGTGGGTGACATTCTTGATAAGTTAAAATATGATGCCCGAGAAATGGGAATTATTTTTCCATCTGTACCTCTGAAGTCTGTCTTATACTTTTTTGCTATTTCTGTCCCAGGAAAAGGATAAACAATAAAGGCATTAGCTGCCGCAACCTTAAGTTTTCTATTAAAAAGAATAGTTTCAAATACATTATCCCGTCAGTTGCGACAATAAATGAACCA
>JBHPCH010000109.1:0-8341 GCA_042576125.1 Thermodesulfobacteriota bacterium | reverse complement strand
CCGCCTGTTGTCTCTGACTCTTTGGCTTCATTATCGTTAATCATGCCAGTAGCAGTATCAGAATCATCAATAGCTGCGTTGGATGAGGTCAGGTTTACCGTAAATGTTTCTATGTCGGCTTCCAGAAGCGTATCATCAAGAGTTGCAACTGTAAACTGCTGTGATTCTCCTGCTGTGCCGACAAAATCTAGTATCTGGGTATCGTTATCATAATCTTCAGGAGTCTCCAGCGGTGCTGCACCACCTGTGGCTGAGACATCCTCGAAATTAACTTCAACGGTGAAAGCCCCTGCCGGTAGCGCGTTATTTAGAGTCACGATAAAGGACAAGTCTGTTCCTTCCGTTTCGGTTACATCTTCTACGGTAAGTGAAGTCGTTTCGTTATCGATAATCGTGCCAGTAGCAGTATCAGAATCATCAATATTAGTGTTGGAGGAGTTCAGGTTCACCGAAAAGGTCTCAGTGGAGGACTCAAAAACCGCATCATCAAGAGTTGAAACTGTAAATTCCTGTGTTTCTCCCGCTATGCCGACAAAATCTAATGTCTGTTTAGTGTTAGCATAATCTTCAGGAGTAACAAGCGGATCGGCGCCACCTGTAGCAGTTATATCTGCAAGATTTACATCAACGGTGAAATTCCCAGCCTTTACCTCGTTATCAAGAGACACAGTAAAGATCAGGCCTGTACCCTCGGTTTCAGTTACATCTTCTACTGTTAGAGTACTAGTTGTAGTAGTTGCCTGGTATTCATAGGCTCCCATATCGACATTGCTTCCCTGGGGCCTTGCAACACCTTCAAGATCAACTGAAGGTACAACTACTGGAATTAAAGGATCAGAGTCACCACCTGCGTCAATAGCAGGTGATGATGCAGTAAGATGGTAATCGCCGGGATTGAGAAAAAGAGGGTCAGAATTGTCTAAATTTGTAGCGTCTTTTACTAAATTCGTTGAATCTTCAATATGGAATCTTGAATCATTTAAATTATTGTATTTGATGGTTACATTATTGGAGTTTGGATTAGATATATATATATCGTCGCTGAGATCAGTCCCTGCTTTTGTGTTGTAAATAATGTTATTAAAAAGATTCAGGGTTGAAGAGCTGTTATTTGAGTCAAAGAGCACATAGAGTTCACTGCCATTTAAATAGTCTCCTGATGTGCCTAAGTTCAGGTTCTCAGTGATGGTATTATTTGTTAGAGTAGTGTGACGAGTTATGAACACATTATCATCATTGTCATTATAAATAATTATGCCCCCGCCGTTATCATATAATACTGTATTGTCGGCTATAACATTGTTCACAAGAGTTGCATTGCCGGAACCGGAATCGATGTACAACCCACCTCCATCAAGTTCAGCATCATTGTTAATTATCTGGCATTCGGAAATTGAAACCTCAATGTCACCATTATCATTGTCAATATAAATACCGGCAGGGCCACCAGAAGAATTGAGAAACACACTATTATTTTGCACCAGGCAGTCCTTAATGTTGACTGACAGTCCGTCAGTGCCCCAGTCGTAAATAGCTAATCCTGAGCCAAATGTATAGGCAGTGTTGGCTTGAGCAATAAAATTAGAGATTTTGAAGGTCGCTGCTTTGGCAGTTCCCGGGGCTGAAAGGTTGTGTTCAAAATAACAACCACCCCCGGAATTATTTGAACTGCCGTTTTCGATAGTCAGGTTGGAAATATCAACAATTGCTGCAGATGAGTTATCCTGAATTCTCACATACAGGACACCGCCTGGGCCATCTTGCTTGGTTCCTCCCTGCAGAATGGTGAGTTTGGGATCTGGTGCCTGAGAAGAACAACCTGTCTTCCAGCCACCGCTGATCGTCAATGAATGGTCTGCTGTTACATTAAAGTGGCCGGCAGAATTTGCAGGAATTATGTAAGTGCCCGTTTCAATACGTATTTCATTATCAGCAGAGACATTATCAAGAGCGAGTTGAAAGTCAGAGGAATTATTGACGCACTTATATGCATTGGCCTGAGTACTGAATAGAGACACGCAGATAAAACTTACAAGAAACAGGTTAATACTTCTTTGCATTGATCCCCCCCATAAAAAGGATGAGTTGTAGACCTGTAAAGACAAAACAATCATATAATACTGTAAAAATTAATTAAATTAAACAGGGATAGTTGGATTTCATTTACAGTCTTTTTAAAGAAGTAACAGGCGATTTTTCTGTTTAATGCATATTGCATAGTAAAACATAATTTCTTGCATTATAAAAAAATATATTTTGGGGTGCAATTATCCATAAAATATGGTAATTGGCTCAATCCTGAAGTGTTTTGATAATTGTATTAGGTTTGTAATCCTACTTTTAAAACCATTCAACTATGGGTGAACTTGCTCAAAGCTTCACCCTATATTTTTTGTTACAACATAAAGTTGTTTTACACCATCTTTTTTAAAAGAAAGAGGCCGTTATGAAAATTGCAGTAATGAAAGAAACTTTCGAGGGCGAGACGAGAGTTCCTCTCATTCCACCAACAGTTGACAAGCTCGTCAAGCTTGGTGCCGAGGTGGAAATCGAATCCGGAATGGGCATAACCTGCCGGTATGAGGACGCTGATTACGAAAAAGTAGGAGCGACTGTCAACAGTGACAGAAAGGGGTTGCTCCAGTCTGCTGACATTGTCCTGCGTTTACGTAAGCCGCCCATGGAAGAAGTCGAGTTGATGAAAAAAGGGTGCATTCACATCAGCTATCTTGATCCGTTCAATGAGATTGAACTGGTTGATAAGATGAAGGAATGTTCCATCAGTTGTGTCAGTCTGGAAATGCTGCCGCGATCAACAGTAGCCCAGAAAATGGACGTTTTAAGTTCGCAGGCTAACCTTGGAGGATACATGGCTGTTGTTATCGGGACAGAACAACTGGATAAGATCCTGCCCATGATGACCACTCCTGCCGGAACGATTAAACCGTCACGCGTATTTATAATCGGTGTAGGCGTTGCCGGTTTGCAGGCTATAGCAACCGCCCGTCGACTGGGTGCCAGGGTTGAGGCATTTGATACCAGACCGGTGGTTGAGGAACAGGTAAAATCCCTTGGCGCAAAATTTGTCAAAATTGACCTGGGAGAGACCGGTCAGACCAAGGATGGTTATGCAGTGCAACTGACTCCGGAACAGGTTCAGAAACAGAAGGAAGGTATGGCAAAAGCCTGTGCCCAGGCAGATATCGTTATTACCACTGCCCAGCTTTTTGGCCGTCCGGCACCACGTATTGTTGACCGGGCAATGATTGAACAGATGCAGCCCGGTTCAGTAATTATTGATATGGCAGTTGAAACCGGCGGCAATGTTGAAGGATCAGAAGTTGGCAAGGTCGTTGAGATCGAGGGGGTCAAGGTTGTTGGCTATGCCAATCTCCCGGGACTCGTACCCCTGACTGCAAGCCAGATGTATTCTTCAAACCTGGGTAATTTTGTTGACCACTTCTGGAACAAGGAAGAGAAAATTTTTAATTTAGATCTTGAAGACGATCTTATCAAGGGATCGCTTATCACCCATGACGGTGATTTATTCAGTGAAATGTATAAGAGTATTATGAATAAGTGAGGGAGCAAATGGAACCCGTATTTCTGACTTTTGTTTTTGTATTAACAATCTTTTTAGGATTTGAGCTTATTTCCAAAGTTCCATCAACTTTGCATACCCCGCTCATGTCCGGCTCAAATGCCATTTCTGGTATCACCCTTATCGGCTCGCTGGCTTCTTTGAAGTCAGGGAATACCACTGTTGCAATTATTCTCGGCACTTTGGCGGTAACCTTTGCCACAATAAATGTTGTCGGTGGTTATGCAGTGACCAACAGGATGCTTGAGATGTTTAAGAAAAAGGATGATGGGGGTGCGAAATGAACACTGCGACACTTCTCATTAACTTTGCTTATGTAATTTCAGCCGGATTGTTTATCTTCGGCTTGAAGATGCTCAGTTCTCCTGCGACTGCCCGGCAGGGCAACCTGCTTTCCGCCCTGGGAATGCTGCTGGCCATCGTGGTTACCCTGTTTTATTCAGGCCTGGACTACAAGTGGATTGTTGTCGGTGTTGTCATTGGAACAATTATCGGTTTGGTGGCAGCATACAAGGTGCAGATGACATCAATGCCGGAAATGGTCGCCCTGTTTAACGGTTTTGGCGGCATAGCCAGTTTGCTCCTGGCCTGGGGTGAATATCATCAGCACCCAGAACTTTCAGTATTTATTGCTCTGGTGACATTCCTTTCAGCCTTTATCGGCGGCATTACCTTTTCCGGCAGCATGGTCGCTTTTGGTAAGCTTGCAGAAATAATGCCCAGTAAGGCCATCGTCTTCGGCGGCCAGCATATAGTAAATGGTGCAATTCTTCTGGCAGCCCTTGTTTCCGGTGTGATATTTGCTATCAACCCGGAGAGCAGTTACGCCATTTTTATGGTTGTAGTTGTGGTGGCGCTTCTCTTTGGAGTTACCTCGGTTATTCCCATCGGCGGGGCTGATATGCCTGTGGTTATATCCCTGCTCAACAGTTATTCTGGTCTGGCAGCCTGTGCCGCCGGTTTTGTTATCAGCAATAATATCCTGATCGTGGCCGGTGCTCTTGTAGGTGCCAGCGGAATTATCCTGACCAAGATTATGTGTAAGGCCATGAACCGCTCTTTGGCTAATGTCCTGTTTTCCGGCTTTGGAGCGACCACTCAGGCTGCCGGTTCCGGGGAGCAGCAAGGTGAGATCAGGCCGGCTTCAGCGGAAGATGTCTACTATATCCTGGAGGCTGCGGATTCGGTTGCCTTTGTTCCTGGTTATGGTCTGGCTGTTGCACAGGCACAGCATGTGACACAGGAACTGGGTGAACTTCTTGAAGAGAACGGCACTGAGGTCAGTTATGCCATCCATCCTGTTGCCGGACGTATGCCGGGGCACATGAATGTACTTCTGGCCGAGGCAAATGTGTCATATGATCAACTGGTTGAAATGGATGAGATTAATCCCAGGATGGATACTGTTGATGTCTGCGTGGTCATAGGTGCCAACGACGTGGTTAACCCCGCTGCCTTAAATGACGAATCCAGCCCCATTTACGGTATGCCCATCATTGAAACCCATCGGGCCAAAACAGTCATCGTGCTTAAGCGTTCCATGAATCCTGGTTTTGCCGGCATCCAGAATGCGCTCTTTTTCAACTCAAACACCAGGATGTACTTCGGTGATGCCAAGGCATCCATCCAGGCCCTGGTTGCTGAGTTTAAAAGCGACTGAGAACTTTTTTTAAAAGTTTTTTTATATAAAATCCCGTCTGAGCTTTATGCCTGGACGGGATTTTTTTTTGCAGCAAGAAATATAATGATTTAGTTTTTATACGTGATATTATTTTTTATATGAATGCTTCACAGGTAGTAAAAATATGGAATAAACGCTTAGCCGCAGAATCGGCGTCAGGTCCTTAAGCTTTAGAGTTATGACAGAAAAAAAACTTAATTGCTGGGAGTTCATGAAATGTGGCAGGGGTCCGAAGGGAACCAAAGTCAAAAGGCTTGGGGTGTGTCCTGCTGCCAGAGAAAAAAGACTGGACAATATTCACGATGGTATAAATTCAGGGCGAGCCTGCTGGGTGGTGGCCGGTACTTTCTGCGGCGGCACGGTTCAGGGGTCGTTTGCCAGGAAAGAGGTGGCATGCAAGCGCTGCGATTTTTATAACAAGGTACACCATGAAGAAGGCAGCGCCATTGAAAACACCAATGCTTTGCTCACCCGCCTCAAGGATACCTCCTCCCGGCTTGATATAACCCAAAAGAGACTTGGTATCATAATAGGCAGTTCAGGCCTTATCGGCGGAGCCTTGATGCATCATTTCAAAACAAAAATATCAAATGATATTGAAGTTCTGGGCCCAAACAGCAAAAGGCTGAGCCTGAGACAACCACAAGATATCAAGCGTTATTTTCAGAATTACCAACCTGATTTTATTATCAACTGCGCGATTACACCTTTGGACAGTGATGCACAGCTCACATTCGAGACAAATTATCTTGGTGCAGTCAGGCTGGCCAAAATGGCAAGAATACAAAAAGTCCCATATATTCATTTCAGTTCTTCTGCCACCATGCCCATGGGCGAGGACCTCAGCGAAGAAGACTTCCTGCCTGTAAGCTCCAGGCTTTCCAATTATGCTAAATCAAAACTGTTGGCTGAAAAAACCTTGCGTTATATGCATGAAACCCAGGGGCTAGATTATACAATAATACGACTGGCAGTTGTCTATGGAATGCATGACCACAAAATACAGGGATTTCAGCGCCTTCTTTTTTCAATTGCTGACCAGTCCATGCCCTTTATGCTCAGTAAACCGGGAATAAGACATTCGTATACAAACACCAAGAAAGTTCCGCCGTTTGTCAGCTATATTCTTGAGAACAGAGACGAATTCTCAGGGCAGTCCTACAATTTTGCAGATAAAGAGCCTGTGGAAATGGTGGCGTTGATTAAAGCCATCAAAACCTACCTTGATGTTAAAGCGCCCAGGGAAATTTATATACCGTATCCTTTGGCCAAAACAGGAAGAGGCTTTATCAAATGGCTTATCAGGAGACTGACAAGGCTGGGTGTTGAGATCAGGCTTCCTGCTGAGCTGCAGTTTATGAAAAGCTTTTATGAAACACAAACATTATCCGTGGAGAAACTGGAGAAGTCCAGCTACAGGAGCCAGAAACCGGATGTGACAGTTTTTACTGAACTGACAAGTATTATCTACTATTATCTCATCCGCTGGAAACACCTGAATCTTATCACCACCTTTCATGGTGACATTGAAAATGATACCAGTCCGGCCGGGCAATTCCTGAATTCTCCTGATAAGCTTCTGCAAACAATTAATAAGTATAGTCATAAGCCTCTTGAGGATTATGAAACACGTTTATAAATACTACGAAAATATGGTTTGTATTGATGCAATGGAGAAAAAAATGAAGTTCAAAAAAATGGCAGTACTCTGTCTTATTATCAGCTGTATGTTGCTGACCACAGTTGCATGTGAAAAGGAAGGACCGGCTGAAAAGGCGGGAAAGAGTGTTGACAGGGCTTTTGACAGTGCCAAGCAAAAGTTGAATGAAGCAACTAAATAGCGCTGCAAAACTTCTAAGTCAGAAGGTTGACGAAGAAGCTGATAAAATCTCCTGCAATCAGAGCTGGGGATTTTATTCGCCCAGCATATCCAACAGGCGGGTATGAATATTGTCAAAGCCGCCGTTGGAAAGGATAGCCACGACATCACCTGGCTTCAGCACAGTTTGAAGATGATTCAGGATATCGTCTGTGTTTGCAAAGGAAAGGGCGCTAATCCCTTTATCTTTAAGATCAGCTGCAAGCTGTTTGGATGAGAAGAGCTGCTCTGCAGGAAAATCCTGTAAAGGTACTGGTTCCCGCACAATTACCAGGTCCGCCTGATCGAAGGCTAGAACGTAATCTTTCTGGAAAATCCGGCGTCTGCTGGAATTGGTCCTGGGTTCAAAGACAGCCACCAATCTGTGGCCTTCATAAGCCTGCCTGAGTGCAGTAAGGGTTTCCCGAACTGCGGTCGGATGGTGGGCAAAGTCATCGATTACAGTAATGTTGTTTTTTATACCTCGAATTTCCTGGCGCCTGCGCACACCTTCGAAACTGCTGAGTCCGGCAAAAATTGTTTCTTTGGCCAAACCGAGTCGGTCAAGAACTGCGGTGACTGCCAACGCATTTAAGGCGTTATGCCTGCCGGGCATAGGACATTTGCATGTCCCGTAAAACATTCCTTGGTGCACAATATCAAAATAGGTGCCGTCTGGTTTAACTTCAAGGTTTCTGATGGTCCAGTCCAATCGTTCATCCATCCCGTAACTGAGGACTGTGCATTGCGTTCTGGAAACAACCTCTCGTACTACCGGATCATCAAAACAGGCAACAACGCAGCCGTCCTGATTCATTATTGCCATCAGCCGTGAAAATGACTGCTTGATGGCTTCAAGGTCTTCGTAAATGTCAGCATGATCGAATTCTATGGAAGTGACAATGGCAATGTGGGGCTGATAGTGCAGAAACTTAGGCCCCTTATCAAAAAATATTCGTCACCTTCCACAACAAAATAGGGACTGCTCCCAAGGTTGTAATTACGTCCGAATGCCTGCACCAACCCCCCAATCATAAAGCCCGGTGTCAGGCCTGCCTTGTGTAGCAGCGTGGCCAGCAGAGATGAAGTGGTGGTCTTACCATGGGTGCCTGTCACTACGAGTGAGGTTTTATCAGACAGAAAGTAATGGCCCAGAGCCTGGGGAAAGGAAACATAGGGGATTTCAAGCCTGATCAGGGCC
>JBHPCH010000108.1:0-8358 GCA_042576125.1 Thermodesulfobacteriota bacterium | reverse complement strand
GCAATTCATCAAACTCCTGATCCGGAATATCAAGAAGTTTTTCAGGCTCTGCACTGATACGGCATATCATAAGAGCCCTGAAATAATAGAGTAGATCATTGGACAGTCTCTTTAAATCAACCCCGTAGGAAGTAACATCATCAAGCATTTTGAGGCCGTTGGCAAGATCACCGGAAAGCACCGCCCCTGCCATGGAACTCACTACCTGACTGTCAACAAGTCCAAGAACCTGGATAACATCTTCATCAGATATCTCGTCACCGCTGAATGAAAAAATCTGGTCCAGAAGGCTGAGCCCGTCACGAACGGAACCTCCTGCCTCCCTGACAATCACATTAAGGGCCCAGTCGGATATCTTCGCCTTCTCTTCTCCGGCAATTCTCCTGAAAAAATCAAACAGTTCAGTGGAAGTAACCTTCTGCAGTTCATAACGCTGGCAACGGGAAAGAATGGTGATGGGAATTTTATGAAGTTCCGTGGTGGCGAACATGAAAAAGACATGTTCAGGGGGTTCTTCCAGGGTTTTCAGCAAGGCATTAAATGCCTCTGTGGTGAGCATATGGACTTCATCAATTATGATGATCTTATATCTGCTCTTGGTCGGGAAAAAACGGATATTCTCCTTTAATTCCCGGATCTCCTGAATACCACGGTTTGAGGCACCATCTATTTCATGGAGATCCATGGCATTGCCGCCCGTAATCTCAACACAATGTTCACATTTATTGCAGGGGATCTTTGTCGGGCCCTCCTGGCAATTAAGGGCCTTGGCAACAAGCCTGGCAAGGGTTGTCTTGCCAACTCCACGAACCCCGCTGAAAATCATGGCGTGCGGAATACGGTTCCGTTCAATGGCATTCTGCAGCGTCCGGACAACCGGTTGCTGCCCGACAACCTGCTCGAATGTTTGTGGCCGCCACTTTCTGGCTAAAACTAAATAAGACATAGGCTAAAAAAAGGATAGCCAGGTATTCTGCAACACACAAAGTTACTCACTACCGTTGCTTCCTCCCGGATCTGGCGGGGTTCGCAAGTCTTTGTTGCGCAGAACCTGGCTATCACACTATAGAATTCCTTAAAGAATGGCGGAGAGGGTGAGATTCGAACTCACGGTACTTGCGTACACACGCGTTCCAGGCGTGCACCTTAAGCCACTCGGTCACCTCTCCACCCAACCCTGATTATTCTCGCGGCTGGTTAATACTCTTTTCTTTAAAAATATACAAATAAAAAACAAACACTCCCTTTTCTTTTTTAATCATTTCCAATGGTAATTTCAACTTGATGAATATACTGGAAGAATTTAAGCCGGTGCAACATTATTCACTCCTGAAACCTCCAATCACTTCAAACTCTCCACTGTCATCCAAAAAAACTATTTTCAAATACCGACCGTCACTCAGATTAAGCCGTATTTCATCCTCTGACCCCACGAATTCTGCAATATTAAGCTGATCGCCGCGCTTATCATTCAGGGTGCCGTAAATGTCAGGCTCTTCATCCTCGTTATCTTCATTCTCAATAACAACCCTGTAACATATTTTACTAAAGGTTTTTTCGCCCCAAACTATTTCACCCCAACCAGTAATTTCCTGCCGTGCATCATCGCTCATTTCACCCTCCGCATTCAGGTAGTTTACTAAAGATAATATAAGAGATAACAAATTTTTAAACTAGAAACAACATGGTGGAGACGTTAGATTTGAACCGACCCTCTACTAAGCGAGTATGCATTTCACAGATATCTAACCTTTAGTATTACAGCTTAATACAAGCACACTTGCAGTTATTCAATCAACAACCTCTATTTTTTTATACAATACAACAGATTTGCCGCAGATCGGGCAATTTTCCCGAGGTAGCTCCATAAGAGTGGAACCGCAATTTTCACAAACGACAAAATTAGCATCCGTGTCTTCAATTTTCCGGGCCAATAGATTAAAAAATATGCCAGTACCGGATTTAATTTCTTTAATCAGCTCCCGGTGTTGTTTTTCTGATTCCCAGGCATAGGTGATGAAGCGCATGGCTTCCCCGTGGTTTTCTGGTTTTATTTTTTCAATAATCCCTGGGTATTTTTTATCTATCTCGTCAAGCTCCACTTGGGTGGCTTTTTTCAGGTTAGCCTTGGTTCTACCCACTTTTATTTTTGTCTCAGGTGCCTCTTGTATCATGATCCCAATATCTGAAAGAACTTTTTTAAAATTTGCTGCATGTATTGATTCAGATGTAGCGAGGGCAATAAATAGCCTGGCAATGCCGGGATAGTTTTCCTCAGACGCTTTTTGGGAATAAGCAATATAAGTGTGATGAGCCCGAGCCTCATCCTGGAATACAACCTTAATTACGGAAACTGTTACCGGATAATCATTGTCGGCAAGGCAAAATGACGATAGACCTGTAAGCAACATTATGCATATAAACATGCCAGCAGTTAACAGGAAGACCTTCACCATTTTTTTCATTTTACCCTCTTTCTCCAGGTTTTTTAAAATTTTTCATATTTAGAAATATCATGATTATTGATACAAGTCTAATCCTGGTTACGTTTAGCAATGTAGCAGATCTTGAACTCTCACAAGTGGCGGAGAGGGTGGGATTCGAACCCACGTGCCGGCTACTAACCGACAACCCGATTTCGAGTCGGGCCCGTTACGACCACTTCGGTACCTCTCCACCCTAAATTCAAAATTCAAAATTTAAAATTATTTTTTAATCGTGCCTTCTCTTCTTCCTAAAAAACGAAGTCAGCAACTCCGCACATTCCTCAGCCAGAACACCGCCTTCAACATTGAGTTGATGATTCAGTTTACCGTCTCCTCCAATCTGGTAGCATGAAACTACTCCCCCGGTCTTGGGATCAAATGCCCCGTACACCAGACGGTCGATCCTGGCGTGGACCATTGCTCCGGCACACATCACACATGGTTCTATGGTTACATATATTGTCGTATTGAGAAGCCGGTAGTTGCCAGTCTTTTTACCTGCCTTTCGTATGGCAACCATCTCGGCATGTCCTGCAGGGTCACTCTCCCCTATGCTGTTGTTGCCGGCAGCAGCCAAAACCTTCTGATGCTCATCAACAATAACTGCACCGACAGGCACCTCTCCCCCGTCCCCTGCTTTCCGGGCCTCTTCAAGGGCCAGATGCATAAAAAACTCGTCCTGTTCAGTTGCTGGAATTAATTTGTTATCCATCCTGGATGGCTATTTAAAATTATTGTTTATTTTTTATTAGTCCTGTAGATAAATACTTAATCTGTACTACTATATATTCATTAACATTAACATATTTATAAAGGAGATCAAAAATGGACAAGTATGTATGTACCGTATGCGGCTATATTTATGATCCGGCTTTGGGTGATCCGGATAATGGAGTTGCAGCAGGAACTCCATTTGAGGACCTACCGGCTGACTGGGTATGCCCTGTGTGCGGTGCTGATAAGGACCAGTTCGAACCTGAAGCCTAATCCTGAATCAAACAGCTCACGAATTAAGGATAATGAAAAAATATCTTATTGTTGGTAACGGAGTTGCCGGTACCACAGCTGCTGAAAATATCCGCAAAAATGATCCTGCCGGGGTGATAACAATTGTTACAGATGAGAAACTCCCCTTTTACTACAGGATCAGATTGCCAGATTTTCTTTGTGGCGAGGTAGAAGAATCAAACCTGATTGCCAAAAAGGAAGAGTGGTACCGGAAAAACAAGATTACTCTCCGACTATCAACTAAAATAACTGACGGATCTATAAAAGATAAAACTCTCCTTTCCTCAGGTGGTGAAAAGATCAGCTTTGACCGTTTAATTTTAGCGAACGGCTCCACACCGAACATCCCGGCAATTCCGGGTTCTGATAAAAAAGGTGTCTTTACGCTCCATTACATCCAGGATGCAAAAGATATTATCTCCCATGCCGGCTGCTGCAAAAAAGCCGTTTTAATTGGTGGCGGCCTGCTGGGATTGGAAGCCGGAAATGGGTTAAAAAAACTGGGGCTGAAAATTACTGTGGTCGAATTTTTTCCCCGGCTGCTCCCCCGGCAGCTTGATAACGAAGGAGCCCGGCGTCTTCAAAGTATCCTGGAGGACAGAGGGTTTTCATTCAAACTCGATGTAAAATCAAGCACTATTGAAGGTAATGATGAAATTCACGGAGTAACACTTGAAAACGGCGAATTAATTGCAGCAGACATGGTTGTTATCTCTGCCGGTGTGAACCCTAAACTGGATCTGGCCAAAAAGCTGGGTTTGGATTGCAACAAGGGGGTCATGGTCGACAAGCAGATGCGAACCAGTCAGCCTGATATTTTTGCAGCCGGAGATATAGTAGAATTCGAAGGAAAAACATACGGCATTTGGCCTGCTGCACTGGAACAGGGGGAAATTGCCGGAACAAATATTTCAGGAGGCGAAGCAAACTACAAAGGGACCGTTCTATCAAACATCCTGAAGGTGGCTGGTATTGATCTGGCCTCAGCCGGTGACATAGACGAGGAAAATCATTACGAGTCAAAAATCGTTTCCTCTGAAACAATCTACAAAAAAGTAGTCATTGACAACGACAGGGTTATCGGCTGCATCATGCTGGGTGACAGAAAAAATTTCAACCGCATCAACAAGGCCATCTCCACAGGGGAAGACATTTTGTCAGATTTGGATTCTCTCCTGGCTAGCTGAGCAACCTTCTGCCCTTTTCTGTTTAAGAAATAACTGCCCGCTAAATCAACGACGTCATTCAAACGAAATACTTCTCCCTTAAACAGAAGAAATTCCCGATTCATGTAACTCCTCGGCTCGTTTTCTTGCTGCCTCTTCAAGAGCTTTCTGAATTCCGGGGCAGGCCTGGCTGATTTCCTCAAAATCTTCATTCTGTAACTCATAAAGCACGCAGGGCGTCACTGTCCGGCATGTTGCGGTACGCCGTTCATGATATAGAAGGGCCATCTCCCCAAAAAAATCTCCTGCAATCAGGGTTGCCAGATCTTTCTCAATTCCTGCTACTTTATGTGAGACCCGGATAACCCCTCGTGAAATAAGATACAGGGAATCTCCTTTTTCACCTTCCTTGATGACGATTTCATTTTCCGGCAGTGTGAGAGGATGCAGTTTTTCAGCCACCCTGTCAAAATCATAGGGCTCAATTTTCTGAAAAAAAGGTACCTTGCGGAGAAGTTCCGCCGGTTTGATTTGCAGTTGAGCCAAATCCCGGCCACGCAGGACATGGATTCTACTAACCAGTCCCTTGAGAATTGCTTGAGCCACTCCTGCAGGAATAAACCCTGACCT
Organism: Thermodesulfobacteriota bacterium; assembly: GCA_042576125.1. Lineage (GTDB taxonomy): Bacteria > Desulfobacterota > Desulfobulbia > Desulfobulbales > BM004 > BM004. The sequence continues at coordinate 3,068 of JBHPCH010000108.1, read as the reverse complement.
GGTTTCCGCCTCAATGATCTCTTCCTGGGCCTGGGCTACGAGACGACCGGCAAGGCGCAACTGCATTGAATTAACAAACTCGGGAAACTGTTCGGCAGTCTGGTCAATTCTTTTTTGGGCCGAATCACTCCAGTGCTGGTAACGCTCCCTGATTTCATCAATGACATCTTGGGGAATAGCCTCCAGTGACAAAATCTTTTCGAAACCGGCAAGTATTTTTGTACTGCCCTGGTAGCGCCCCCATGACTCTTCGTATTCCCGGGCTACACGCATAAGGCGAATTTGCTCAGGGATTCTGCGTAACACAGGCAGGCTGTTGATAAATTTTGTAAAGGCCCTTTTTATCCGGCTCTCATGGTATGAATGGAGAGTACATTTCGGAAGAGACTTATGATCTCTTAAGGCATCAGCCTGCAGATCAATTGAATGACACAGGTCCCGTAATGCCTGCTCTGAGAGATGGTTTTTGCTGAACAGGTCATAATAAATCTTTTTTTCTTCACCAAAACACTTGGAAAAAAGTAATAATTTTTCCTGCTCCCTGTCAAAATCGCTACTACGGAGTTCCTCGAGCCTATCACGGAGGGTACCTATCTCTTCGGAGCAGAAATCCTGCATTTTTTCCGCCACACGTTTGGAAAATAGTCCACCTTTCTGTAATTCTGGAATGCGTCCCAAGGCATGCTGCTTGGCAGCCAGCAATCCCTCTGCCCGTGTAATTCTGTCTGCAGGAGGTAACTGGTCAAGGCCTAACCAGCGTACCAGTTTTTCAATAGTCAGCCCCTGGATGATCAAGGTGAAAAGCACTGCCCCCATGACAAGGGCGACAAAAGTTTCTGCATAGTAAAAATCCTCCAGGCTTAAAACAATGGCCAGGGCAATGGCACCACGCAGACCTCCCCACCACATGACAGTCTGATAAGGCCGGCTCACGGGATCAACGTGGGGGAATAAAGAGGAAATTGGCACCAGGGTGTAGATCACCACGGCACGTGAGACCAACATGGCAATGATTACCCATAAAAGGAGGTCAAGGGAAGATATAAGGGCATGGATTTCAACCCGCAGTCCCACCAGTAAAAAGATCAAAGCATTGGCAAGATGAGCTATATATTCCCAAAAATTTTCCATGTACTCAGCAACAGATGGGGATATTTTTGTCCTGCCCCAGCTGCCCATGGTGACCCCGGCGGCCACTGTGGCCATGACACCGCTGACATGAAAAAGTTCCTCGGCAATAAGAAATGAAAAATAGGCAAGGATGGTAGTAAGAGATATTTCAATAAAAGGCTCGCTTTCCACTCTGCCAAGCACCAGGCCGATGAGTATGGCTGCCAGCCAGCCGACCACTATACCACCGATAAATACAACAAAAAAATCAATTAACCCTGATGCAATAGTTGCGCCGCTGAAATATCCGGCAGCAAGTATGCCGACAAGGATGCGGGAGACCACGATGGAGGTCGCATCATTAAAAAGACTTTCACCTTCAACCAAAACTGTGAGGCGTTTGGGAGTGCCGAGCTGCTTGAATATTGAGATAACGGCAACTGGGTCGGTGGCACTGAGTATGGCCCCGAGAAGCAGTGAAGGGACCAGGTCAATGGGTGTAAAAATATGGATAATAAAACCAATAAAACCGGTTGACAGCAGCAGTCCTGGAACAGCCAGGAATATGACCGGCAGGATATTCTGTCTTAATTGCCTGTAATCCAGATTAAATGCTGATTCATAGATCAGGGTTGGCAAAAAAACGAATAGAATTACTTCCGGGGAGATGGTGTATTGGATTATTGGATGAAGAAACTCAGGCCCGTACTTTGCCAGGGAAGCCAGTAACATCCCGGCAATAACCAGCATAACGGTGTATGGCAGGTGGAGACGCTTGGCCAAGGCAAATGTAAATGACGCCACCACAAGCAGCAGAATAATAGTGGTAACCAGTGAGGCTATAAAATGTGCTGATTCCATCTCCACTCCTCCACTTTATAAAAAGCTGATTTAAATGAAGATATCCTGTCTGATTTAGATCCTCTCCCGACTACTGTTCAGGCTTCTTTCCTTTTCTGTTTTAAAGAATAATTGGCTGCCTCCCAGCCGGCCACGCACCCTTCGCCAACTGCCTTGGCCATCTGATATGGGTGCCCGGCAATATCACCGGCAGCATAGACACCGGGTATGTTTGTCTGCTGTTTTTTATTACAGTCTATATGGGTAAAGGTTTCAGAATCAAGCTGCACTTCAATGGTGGTGGCCAACTCAAGCGCCCCCTTTGCACCCAGTTCAATAAAAATTCCCTCAACCTGCAGACGCGTGCCGTCTTCAAGAAGTACCCCTTCAACACCGTTTTCACCCTGTATTTCAGAAACCCAGTTATCCTGATGGACTTTGACACCGCTTTCCGAAAGCTTGTTGTGCAGTTCCTCAGACACTTCAAGCTCTTTAGTGACCAAATGAACCTCAGAGGCATATCCCAGTAGAGTAAGGGCACCATCAACTGCTGCGCTCTCATTTCCAACAACAACAACCTTGGCGTTCCTGTAAAAATTTGCATCACAGTCAACGCAATAGCTCACCCCTTTACCTGAAAGTTCCTTCTCCCCTTTCACTTTTAACTTCTTTCTGGATGTACCGGTGGCAAATATCAAACTTCTCGACTTAATTGTTCTGCCGCTTTCGACGCGCACGGCAAACGTTTCTGAAGCATGCTCAATATGCAGGACATCTTCTGCAGCATATTCGGCCCCAAATCGCTTAATCTGATTAATTCCCACTTGCAGGAGTTCAGCCCCTTCCCGAACACCATCGACACACAAATAGTTTTCTACGTGAGCTCTATTCAGGCTGCTCCTTTCCGGTCGGCCAAGAACAAGCACCGTCGCCTTTTTACGCACGGCATTTATGGCTGCCTGAAGCCCGGCAGGGCCTGCACCGATGATAACCACATCGTATAATTCTTCCGCCATTATCGTTACTCCTGTTAGTTGGAATTATTAAAAAAAATAACTTTTTTAAAAAAAATTATTGTCTCTGTCGACAGAGAAAAAAATATCGGCTATAGTATCGAG
>JBHPCH010000107.1:0-8389 GCA_042576125.1 Thermodesulfobacteriota bacterium | reverse complement strand
ATTATATGTGTTATTAACATATTAATACGTCTAATAATAACATTCTTTATATACATAATAAAAAAATTATAAAGAGGTCCAAAATTATGACACTGTCAATCAATGTATCAAAGGAAGATTTTTTACCAGCTCTTAATTCCTTACAAAGTATAACTGGGAAAAAAGGTACCATGGCAATTTTGGCAAATATACTCATCCAGACACAAGATAATTTTATTGAATTAATAGCAACAGATCTGGAAGTTGGAATAAAAAAGAATGTTGCAGCAGAAATTGTAAGTCCTGGTTCACTTACCCTTCCAGCCAAAATTTTATATGAAATAGTAAGAGAATCAGGATCAGATACTATAAAAATAGAAGAGAAAGATAAAAATTGGGCCAGAATTAAAGCAGGTACAAGTATTTATAATCTTGCAGGAACTTCAAGTGAAGAATATCCAAGTTTTCCAGAATATAATGAAGAATCTTTAATATCCCTCCCTTGTGAACTTATAAAAGAACTTATTGATAAAACAATTTTTTCAACAGCCCAGGAAAGAGAGAGCAATTATACCCTGACAGGTATTCTGATTGAAAAAGAAAAAGATGAAAATAAATCTTTATTAAGAATGGTTTCATCTGATGGTCATCGTCTTTCTATTATGGAAAAGGAGTTAGATAAGGAAAGTGAAGCTATTGTTATTGAAAAAAACACTATTATTCCCAGAAAAGGGGTTTCTGAAATTAAGAAGGTGTGTGAAGGGCAGAAAAATTTTTCACTGGGAGCAGATAAAAAACAGCTTGTAGTAAAAACAAAAAATTCTCTGATGATAGTACGTCTTATGAATGGTGAATTTCCTGACTATAAAAGCATAGTAAATGTTATTGAAAAAAATAACGTTATAGAAATAGATAGAAGTAAATTTCTTGAGTCATTAAAAAGAACAAATCTTTTTACCGAAGACACCTTTAATGCTATCCAGCTAAGTGTTGCAGACAATAAACTTATACTTTCTTCCCAGAATATGGATTTTGGAAACGCCAAAGATGAAATGGCAATAAATTATTCAGGAGATGCTTTAGATCTTGGTTTTAATTGTCGATATTTTATTGACACATTACAGGTTATGAGAAGTGACACTATTAAGGCATATGTTAATTCAGATCAAAGTCCATGCTTTATTGAGGGAGATAACGATAAGGGGTTTGTAAGTATTATTATGCCCATGAAAATATAAAAAAATTAAAAAGCGGATATGTGCACGTCTCCTGTTTTTATGAGACCGAAAAAGTAATATTAAATTATTTATATAAAAGAAAAAAAATGGATCAAACTGAACTAAAAGAAGAAAACGGATATGGAGCTAAAGATATAAAGGTTTTAGCCGGACTTGAAGCTGTCCGCAAAAGACCATCCATGTATATTGGCAACACCGCAGAAGAGGGCTTGCATCATCTGGTGTATGAAGTGGTGGATAACAGCATTGATGAAGCCCTTGCCGGATACTGTTCCAAGATAAAGGTGACAATACATAAGGATAACTCTGTTTCTGTTGAGGATAACGGTCGTGGAATTCCGACTGATAAACACCCGACCGAGGAAATGTCAGCTTTGGAACTGGTAATGACCACCCTGCATGCCGGTGGTAAATTCGATCACTCAAGTTATAAGGTTTCCGGTGGGTTACACGGGGTAGGTGTTTCGGTGGTAAATGCCTTGAGTGAATGGTGCCGCGCTGAAATAAAAAGAGATAATAAAATACACATGCAGTCCTATTCTTTCGGGAATAAAGACAAGGAGATTGAAATAGTTGGTGAGACAAAACGCACCGGTACAAAAATAACCTTCAAACCAGATGCAACAATTTTCACCGAAACCCAGGAATACAAATATGATATTATTCAGAACCGGCTCAGAGAGTTGGCTTTTCTGAATAAAAACGTAAAGATAGTACTTCACGATGAAAGAAATGGTGCACAGGATGAATTTCATTATGAAGGAGGAATAAACCAGTTTGTCGAATATTTGAATCGCAACAGAACCCCCGTAAACCCTGAACCTATTTTTTTCGAAGGAGAAAAAGATGATGTTCAGGTTGAGGTGTGTTTTCAATACTATACCGGTTATACAGAAAGACTCTATTCTTTTGTAAATAATATACACACCAGGGAAGGCGGCACTCATGTTACCGGATTCCGTGGTGCCCTGACAAAATGTATTAACCGTTACGCCACCGACGATATCGTTCCCAAGAATATGAAGGAAAAAATGGGTGGCGATGATGTCCGTGAGGGAATTACATGTGTGGTTTCGGTGCGAGTTCCCAACCCCCAGTTCGAGGGTCAGACAAAAACCAAACTGGGCAATAGCGAAGTAAGATCAATTGTTGAGTCGATTTGTAACGAAAAACTCGGCCTGTACCTAGAACAAAACCCCATGGAGGCCCGAAAAATTCTCTCCAAGGTGGTAGATGCGGCCCGGGCAAGGGAGGCGGCCCGCCGGGCCAAAGAGCTTTCCAGGAAAAAAGGGAACGGTTTAGACTTGATGATGGCCGGTAAACTGGCTGAGTGCCAGTCCAAGGACCCCGCCGTACGTGAGATTTTCCTGGTTGAGGGCGACTCGGCCGGCGGTAGCGCCAAACAGGGTCGTGACCGTGTTTTTCAGGCAATCTTGCCATTGCGCGGCAAGATCATGAACGTTGAAAAGGCCCGTTATGACAAAGTACTTTCCAGTGAAGAAATCAAGCAGATTATCGCCGCGCTTGGTACTGGAATAGGCAAGGATGATTTTGACCCGGAACAACTTCGTTATCATAAGATCGTTATCATGACTGACGCGGATGTTGACGGAGCCCACATCCGCACACTTCTTCTCACCTTTTTCTATCGCCAGATGCAGCCCCTGGTCGAGGCCGGCTATGTCTATATTGCTCAGCCACCCCTTTATCGGCTCGGCCGAGGGAAGAATGAGCAGTATTTTGCCGACGATGAAGAACTGAACCAGTTTCTTTTTGAACAGGCCAGTTCAATGATGACGATCAGGCAAGGCAAGAAGGGCAAGGAGGTAACCGGCGAAGAGATGGTGACCATACTCAAAAAACTTTCCGGTTACCTGCGGATCATCCAATATCTGGAGCGCGTGGGAATATGGGAGGCAATGACAACCTTCCTTTTAGATAAGGATGTAATCTCCGCTGATCAGTTCGCTGATGAAACAGTTGTTAACGCCTTGCGGGATCACCTCCAAAAGAAAAGTTTTATCCTTGGTACTATCAGGCCCTGTTCGTGGAAACCAAGTTGCTATGAATTTGATGCTGCCTATAAGGACAAGGCCCACCTCATGGTGACCATTGGTCCACAGATCCCCCTGATTCCAGAGTATCATGCACTGGTCAAACTTTATCCTCAGGTTCGCGAGTTGATTGTGGGCGAATACATTATTGAGAGCAAGGGTCAGCAAGTAGCAGTAGAAGACTGGAAAGAACTTCTTGAGGTGGTTCGCAAGGAGTCCTTTAAGGGCAGCAACCTGCAGCGCTATAAAGGGCTTGGTGAGATGAACCCGGAGCAACTATGGGACACCACCATGGATCCAGCCAAGCGGGTTATGCTCCAGGTCAAGATTGAGGATGAGGGAAGGGCTGATGATATCTTCACCACCCTAATGGGCGACAAGGTGGAACCACGGCGTGATTTCATCCTTAACCACGCCATGGAAGTATCTGATCTGGATATTTAAGACCAACAAGCCCCCTTATTGTTTGGCTAAAGGGGGTGTTTTTTTACTTTTACGTTATTTGTAAAAGAAACAGGTAAACATAAAATGATGGACGAAACAAAAGAAGTAAGCCAGGAAAATTTCCCTGGTGTTTTTATTGAGAATGAGTTGAAAAAATCCTATATGGACTACGCCATGAGCGTCATTATCGGCCGGGCTCTGCCTGATGTTCGTGATGGCCTGAAGCCGGTCCACCGAAGGGCTCTTTTTGCCATGCGGGAGCTGAGCAACTATCACAACCGCCCTCACCTCAAATCGGCCAGGATTGTGGGTGATGTCATTGGTAAGTATCACCCCCATGGTGATACTGCAGCATACGATACCATCGTCCGGATGGCCCAGGATTTTTCAATGCGCTATCTTTTGGTAGACGGCCAGGGAAACTTCGGTTCGGTAGACGGAGACTCGGCAGCGGCTATGCGCTATACCGAGGCGCGTATGACAAAACTCGACCAGGAAATCATAGCTGACCTTGACAAGGAAACAGTTGATTTTATTCCCACCTATGACAACAGCCATATGGAACCCGTGGTTTTCCCCACCAGGGTCCCCAACCTGCTGACCAATGGTTCTTCCGGTATTGCAGTGGGCATGGCCACAAATATCCCCCCCCACAACCTCACCGAGGTGATGGACGGGTTGATCGCTCTGATTGAAAACCCGAGCATTTCTATCCACGAACTGATGGGCAGTATAACCGGTCCGGATTTTCCAACCGGTGCTTTTATCTGTGGGCGTGCAGGAATTCGAGAAGCTTATGAGACCGGACGCGGTTCGATCCTGATGCGTTCAAAGACTGAAATTGAACAGAGCAAAAAGGCCAACCGTGAATCCATTATTATCACCGAGATTCCATACCAGCAGAACAAGGTAAGCTTGATCGAAAAAATAGCCTTGCTGATTAAAGACAAGAAGGTTGATTCTATCTCTGAGGTTAGGGATGAGTCTGATCGGCGGGGCATGCGGATTGTTCTTGAGTTGAAAAAGGATGAGATCGCCGAAGTGGTATTAAACCAACTTTACAAGATGACCCCACTGCAGAGGAGCTTCGGGATAATTTTTCTGAGTATTGTTAACGGGCGGCCGGAGGTCCTCAATCTCAAACAGATTCTCCAGCATTTCCTTCTGCATCGTAAAACAATAGTGTATCGGCGCACCGCCTATGACTTAAGAAAAACAGAAGAAAAGGCCCACATCCTTGAAGGACTCAAGATTGCAATCAGCAACCTTGATGAAGTTGTGGAGCTGATCAAAGCCTCTCCCGGCCCAAAGGAGGCAAAGCAGAGCCTGGTTGACAAGTATGCGCTTTCAGAAATTCAGGCCCAGGCGATTCTTGATATGCGCCTCCAGAGACTGACCGGTCTTGAACGTGACAAGATTGTCGGGGACTACGAAGAACTCATGCGCCAAATTGCCTGGTTCAAAGAGATTCTTGGCGATGAAAAACTGGTCCTTAAGATCATTCGGGAAGAGTTTGAGGAGATTAAAGAGAAATACGGAGATGAACGTCGCACAGAGATAACAGAAGCTCCAGATGAGATCCTGCCCGAAGATATGATTGCCGAAGAAGAGATGGTGATAACTGTATCCCACGAGGGCTTTATAAAGCGAAACCAGCTGGATTTTTATCGGGCTCAGCATCGTGGTGGTAAGGGGGTCAAGGGTATGCAGACCCACGAGGAGGATTTTGTCAGCAGCCTCTATCTGGCGATTACTCACGATACCTTTTTGTTTTTCACCAACCTGGGCAAGGTTTTTCATCGCCGGGTATTTGAGATTCCACAGGCAAGCCGAGTCGCCCGCGGCAAGGCTCTTGTAAACCTTCTCGATCTGACACCGGGTGAAAAGGTGGCGGCGATTATGCCTGTCAAGAGTTTTGAGCTTGAAGAGGGCGAGGAGCGTTACGTGATGATGGTCACCATGAACGGCATTGTCAAAAAGACCAGTCTTCGTGAATATGCCCGCTCAATGCGGCGCGGCAAGATAGCCCTGAAGATCAGAGAAGGTGATGAAATTATCTCGGCTGTTATGACCAATGGCAATAACGATATTATGCTTTTCTCAAGCAACGGCATGTCGGTCCGCTTTAACGAGCAGAGGGTCAGGCCCATGGGCCGGGCAGCCTCAGGAGTTAAAGGTATGACCCTCAATCCCGGCGATACAGTTGTTGGGGTTGTTGTTGTTGATGAAACAACGGAATCCATTCTCTCAGTTACCGAAAACGGTTTCGGGAAGCGAACTGCTGTCGCTGACTACCCTATCAGAAACCGGGGTGGAAAAGGGGTCTTCACCATCAAGACAAGTGAACGGAATGGCAAGGCAATAGGAGCCCTCCATGTTGTTGATGATGATGAGATAATGATGATCACCAATGGTGGAAAGATCATCCGAACCAACATGAAAAATGTCAGGGTTATTGGCAGAAACACTCAGGGAGTAAACCTCTTTGATCTTCCCGAAGGCGAAAAGGTAGTCGCTATGGACAGGGTGGCTGAACCGTCTGGAAGTGCAGATGACGAAGACGAAAGTAGTGACACCCCAACAGAGGAATAAGAAAACCGGAAGGTAGATTATGCCCGTCAAGCAAGCTGCAATAGTGGGGGCTGGAAGCTGGGGTACAGCCCTGGCAAAAATGTTGGGCGAAAAAGGGTATCATATCACTCTTTGGGCTCACCGGCAGGAACATGTTGACGAGATTGTCAACGAGCGGGAAAACCGCACCTATTTGCCCGGTTTTAAGCTTGGCGAAAACCTTACTGCTACTGCTGATCTCAAGGAAGCTGTCTCCAACCAGACTGTGGTGGTGATGGTTGTCCCCTCACATGGTTTTCGCGACGTTTTTAAGCGGCTCCTGCCATATCTCTCTAATAACACCTATGTAGTCTCTGCTGTGAAGGGCATTGAAAATGATACCCTGATGACAATGGACCTTGTCATGGAGGACGAGTTGTCCAAACTTACTTCTCCGCCGGTTCTTCACTTAGGTGTTTTGGCCGGGCCCAGCTTTGCGAAGGAGGTCGCCGCTGGGTCGCCAACAGCGGTATCTGTTGCAGCAAAGTCTAAAGAACATGCTGTTTTTATTCAAGAATTTTTTAATGCGCCCCTGTTCAGGGTCTATGCCTGCACAGATCTCATAGGTTTGGAACTGGGCGGTGCCCTGAAAAATATTGTAGCCATTGCAGCAGGCATCAGTGATGGGCTTGGATATGGTACTAACACCAGGGCTGCTCTCATTACAAGAGGGTTGGCTGAAATAAGCCGTCTTGGAGTTGCAATGGGTGCTGATCCCCTTACTTTTTCGGGACTGGGTGGTTTGGGGGATCTTGTTCTGACCTGCACTGGAGATTTAAGTCGTAACAGGACGGTGGGTTTGAAACTTGGCCAAGGAAAAAAACTCAGCACCATATTATCAGAGATGAATATGGTTGCCGAGGGGGTCATGACAACCCGCTCCGCCTGGAACCTTGCCAGTAAAATGGAAGTTGAAATGCCGATTCTGGAACAGGTTTACCTGGTTCTTTACAAAGATAAGCCATGCAATGAAGCGGTGATGGATTTGATGTCTCGGTCCCTCAAACAAGAACAATGGTAGCTGGCGAGTAAAAAAATTTCATCTACTGCGTTATCTGGCGCTTTTCGTCATTGCGGCGTACCGCTTGTACGCCTCACTCCTCAAAATTAGCACTCCTTGTATCTAAATCTTTTTACTTGTCAGCACCAATCAAACAACTAAAGCTTTTGGGTTGCCATTTCACGCCGCCGAGCAACGGAGTATAGAACGGCAATACGCTTCGGCGGAGCGAAAGCGACTTTCCGAAGCGTCCGTTCTTTACGAGTAGCACAGGGCATTCCGCTGAAAGCGGAACAAGTGAACGGCTGCCCTTTTTGGTTCGTTTTTGGGCAAACAAAAATGAACATAACAATATACAGAATTGTCGGTAAGCTTTTTTAGCTTGGCTGATGGTTTATGAATATTTAAACCATTTTGTCTTCCGACCAGTCATTATGTTCAAACTGGCGATGGTCTGGTTTGGGAGGTTTTGTTTCAGCCAGGTGCGATTCCAGCCATAGGATAATTTTTTCAAACTCTGCGACCACCTCTTTCAATGCCTTTCCACGATGGCTTACCTTGTTTTTCTCTTCACTGCTGAGCTCTGCAAAGGTTTTGTTGTATTGGGGACAGAAAAAAACAGGGTCGTAGCCAAACCCCGAAGCACCTTTCGGCTCCCGGGTAATTTGTCCTTCACAGCGCCCCTCGTAAGTCAAAGCGGGACCCGAAGGTATGGCAATGGAGATGACACATTCAAATGCAGCCCGCCGGTCATCCTGGCTTTTCATTTTTAAAAGCAGCTTGTCAATGTTTTCGCTGTCTGTGGCATTCTCGCCTGCATAGCGGGCAGATTTAACGCCAGGGGCTCCATCAAGAGCCTTAACAACAAGACCAGAATCGTCCGCCATAGCTGGTAAACCAAGAGCTTTAGCTGTGAATAAGGCCTTTTTATAGGCATTATCATCAAAAGTTTCTCCATCCTCTTCAACCTCGGGAATTGGTCCAAAGTCGCTGAGGCCTTTTATTTCGACTGGAAAGTTTTTTAAAAGTTGCTGGAATTCTTTTATCTTTCCTGAATTTCTGGT
>JBHPCH010000106.1:0-8430 GCA_042576125.1 Thermodesulfobacteriota bacterium | reverse complement strand
CTTGCGTCGGATGACGAGCACTTCATGGCGCCGGGCTGTGTCTCTAAGTCCTCCAGCCATGGTGATGGCTTGTGAAACCGTTATGTCGCTAGCCAAGTCGATCATTTTTCGTGAACCGACTTCGCCATCCACATAAGCCCTTTGCCCCGCATAAGTTTGAACGATCACCGTGATCTTGGGATTTATAAATTCCGTAGAATATTTTTCTGTGAGTATATCAGTCAATTCTGCCGGGGTAAGACCGGCAGCCATGACATCGTGAGCTAATTGTAAAGTAATCCGGCCATCCGGACTAACGGTAACGCTATCATTAAGTTCAGAATTATAAAAGAACTTGATATTCAGTATGTCACCTGCATGGATTTTGTATTCCTCAATGGAATCGGATGGTTCCTGGACAACCCGAGGATTGAAAGGTGTGGGACTTTTTACGGCCGTGCTGCAAGCGTTTAACAGAAGTAGCAGTAAAAACAGGCTCGCGACCGTCACCATTGTGAAAACGACCCGTGAATTGATCCGTTCCTTATAGGGGACAGTGGCAAGGACCGGCAGCCCCAGGTGCTGTTCAACGCCTTCAGGGGTGCAAACACCCCGCCCAATGCAATACTCGGAAAAAATGGCCAGGGCCAGGCCGGACGCAAGGCCCAGGATAATTCCAACCATCAAGTTGAATCTCTTCCTGGGCTCAATCGGCCCTAAAGGAACGATGGCCTTCTGAATTACAGCTATATTTACTTTTTGCATTAAATCCAATTCTTCTTCAACACGAGCATCCTCCAGTTTTGCTACGTAATTCTTAAAGTTATTCTCATTAGTAGCCAGTTCACGCGTTAAGTTTCGCAGCTCCTTCTCATGTACATCAAGATCTTGTAACTCGCCATTCACCTGGTTCAAATGTAGTTCGATGGCAGCAATCCTGACCTCCTCAGAACCCAGCGCGGTCCGGGCTTGCAATAGAGACATTTCCAAACTTTGATAAATAGTATTTTTCGCTAATGACATCCCTTCAGAAGTTATTTTTAATCCATTTGTCGCCAGGTAGTCTTTTACCAACTGCATCTCTTTTCTGACATTTGTTATCTTCCGGTTGCTTGCATCATACTTTGCCAGGAGTTTCTGTTCCGTTAGTTGAAGGTCTAACAGTTTGCCCTGAGCAGCACTAATATTTTTAGATTTGCCTGTGCTTGTAGAATTAAGTTCATATTTAGGAATAGTCAGCATCTGGCTTGTTAGAGAAGATATTTTTTGTTGCAGTTCGTCAACCTGTCTCTGAGCCCCTTTTAAAGAGGTATCAAGTGATGATTGTTGAGAGAGAAGAAGGGATTTTTGTTCACCAAGGGAGAAAACACGATTTTTTTGTTTGAAGGCCGCCAAATTCTCTTCTGATTCCTGCAGTCTTTGGCGGTAAACGGTTAATTGCTTTTCCATGAAAGAGGTCCTGGGGTTTCTAAAGATCTCTATATGCTTTACCTTGAAGGATTCTATTAACTGATTCACGGCCCGGGCTGCAATCTGGGGATCATTGTGCTTAAAGGAAACATTAATAACATTAGAACTTTTGACAACCGATGCAGAGAGTCCCCCCTTGAATCGGGATGTGGCACTTTTTATTATTGCCTCTTTTGAAGGTGTTGGCCCTTTCGGTGATGGTTTGATCATATCCGGATATATGTTTTCCACTCCCTGGTCGGTTATGAACTTTTCTATAAGATCAGCACTGGTCAGGATTTTGGTCTCTGTGTTGAGTAAAGTCTCCAAGCCTAAAATAACCCTTTCATTATCTCCGGTCACTTCAGGGCGGTAAAGACTTTCTCTTCCTGATTGGATCATCAGGCTTGCAGAGGTCTGATAGACTGGCGGGGTCATAGATGTTTTGATCGTGACCGCAACCATTACGGTAAGAAAAGCGCCAAGAATCTTATATTTGTGCTTAAATAAGACAATCAGAATGTCTTCCAGAAGGTATCTCTCTCGTTGCTTTTCCATAGAATAACGTTACTTACTATAATGACTTTCTATAAATAGGAGATTTCCCAATATCTCTTATTTATAATGAGCGAAACAAATAACAATCTTCTGCTCATAGGGTTGAGGCCATAGATGTTATTTTGTTCATACTTTTTATACCCAACCGGGGCACAAATGCAAACCTTATAAAATAAGATGCTATGTTGAGAATATAATTCAGCAAAAAACGGGCCATTAATTTCTTAATTTTAAAATTTTTTAATAATTGCTTTTTGTCAGGAATGCTAACAGGTTAATTATCTTATTTAATCCAGGCCACAATGTGGCATCTTGCAATATGAACCGACAGGTTGGGATTTTGCCCCAAAATCATTGGCCATTTCACCATTCAACAATAAACAATATTATTTAGTATGCGTTCCCAAAAAAATAAATCATTTATATATACCAATATATTTATACCTAAGATAGCATTTTTTTAAAAAAGCGCTCCACCTTGAAGAAGAAATATCCATAGTGCATAGACCGACATAACATCACCCCTTATTAATAATAACAAATTATTTCGTAAAAACAAAATTTTTCACAAAAGCAAGTGAACTGATCGTATTGTAAGTTATGCTGCTAATAGCAGAAACGTGTTTAACTCTATGCCTTAAAACAATAGTTTGACTGGCGGGTCCGAATTATGCTATGCGGGTGGCATAGTGATATAAAAATATATTTTTTGTCATATTGACAACAGGGCAAGAGCTTATTAGAAGGGAAAACCTTGAGCGCTGTTTGCGGTTTCGCATTTTTTTGTCAGCGGTAAAAAAAACGATTTCATATGATCCATCCCTGTAGAATTTGAATGAAAAATAAGAAAAACAAAAACGAATGTGACGTCCATGGTGCTCCCCACAAGGGAGCAAACCGAACCTTATTGGCCATGATAGGAGCCGCCTTACTCCTGATGGTGTGGCAGGTATGGGTTAATGGCCCCACCTCTGAAGCCTTAAAAATAAAGCTGGCAGGAGAATCGTTTCCTGTAATTTTGGGGCATGAATTATGGGATGTGATCGTTAGTGATTTTGTTGATGAGCTAATAGATATTTTTCCCTATTTTATGTTCGGCGTGCTTTTTGCCGGCTATATACGCACATTCAAACTTGCCATAAAACTGCAAAGATATCTCAATCGTTATGGCAAAGCAAGTATTCTGCTTGGGGCGGGCATCGGCATGTTCACCCCCTTGTGTGCCTGTGGCACTCTAACAACCGCTATAAGCCTGCTGTTTTTAAGCATACCGTTGGCGCCGGTAATGGCACTTCTCGTAACCTCACCGTTGATGAGTCCGTCAACCTATTTTATTAGCCTTAACTACCTTGGGCCTGAATGGACTTTAATCAGAACTCTCGCCACTTTCCTGTTGGGGATTTTCGCAGGATTTCTGACACATTTTTTAAGAAACAAGGGATTTGAAACAAAGAGCGTATTAATTGAAAATGCCGTCCCCAGAGGGGATTTTCATGATGAGCATTATCCGGATGAGAAATTTCGGTGCAATTGTAGAGAAACATTTGGCAATAGAATAGCAGCCAAGACCAATAATATGTTCGTTATCTATCTTGCCAAAACCTCCGAGATGCTCTGGATGGTAGGGAAGTATGTCCTGATAGGAATAGCGGTTGGGGTCGTTGTCGAGAGATATATTTCTTCTGACTGGATATATAAACTTTTCGGGCAGGATGGAGTGTTCAGCATAGTTTGGATAACCCTTGGCTCTGTCCCTGTATTTTTGCACCAGATCAGCTCTTCAAGTATTCTTTTTCATATTAAGGACTCAATCGACGGCACCTTGAACGGGGGAGCCGGGCTTGCCTTTCTTATCGGCGGGCCGGTGACTGCAATGCCAACCATGATAATGTTCTGGGCGGTATTTAAGAAGAGGGTATTTGTCCTGTATATGTTCATCTGTTTGGCGGGTACGATTGCACTTGCCTATTCTTTTCAAGCCCTGATATTTACGCCCTATGTGGATACCGGCAATGCCCTGCTAAGAGGGGTTGGATCCATTTCAGGTGGAAAAGGTGTCACTATTAACAAAGATCCTGCAGCTGAAAATGTGAAGATTGTCATGGATCCGCAAAGAAAAAGGCTGATTGCTACCTATCATAAAGTGACGGAAGGACACGGAGGAGTGGTCTTTGATGCGGGAGGTGCTAAATTTATGGAAGATGGAGCCGGCAAATTCGATAATGAGAAGTATATTCGAAATGTTGCGGCATGGCTTGAAGATAAATCATTATCTATGTCAGCCAGAAATATATTAATTTACATCCTCAGTAACGAGCCCGCAAAACCCCATAACTCTTTGAGCCAAAGGGTGCTTGACAGTTTAAGGGAGAAAGATGATTTTTCTGTAAGCGTCACCAACAGAAAAGATACCCCGGAGATATCCGAAGACCTGCTTTTACAATACAGTCAAGTCTGGATTTTTTCCGGAATGGATAAATTTTCAGACACTCTTCTTTCCGATAATGAGCTCGAAATTATCACCCGGTACAACCAATACGGCAGCGGCCTTTTAATCGGAGTCGGGCAACAGGGTGATTCGGCAGAAGGTCTGGTTGATATTAACAAGCTGGCTAAGGAGTTTGGTATTACATTTTCCGGTTCTGTTGAAAATTCTGATGAACTGCAGGTGTCCAAGTTTGTTAACATTTTCAGCGTAGTACCGGAAATCCTCGGAAAATACTACAAAATGATAGAATTTTAAAATTTCAATCTTATTAAACCGGTGGAGGAAATGATGAAGAACAAGAGTGTGATCTTGAAAATCGATGAACTGAAAAAATTCAACGAAGACAAACGCTACAAAGAGACGATATGGAGTGATGAACGATCAAATATTAGCATGATCTGCATGAAGCCCGGACAAGAGGCAACAACCCATACTCATCACTTTAATCATGTTTTTGTTGTGGTTGAGGGTCAGGGCGAATTCACCAGCGGAGGAGAAACCCAGGCAATTAAACCTGGCCAAATTGTTATTGTTCCACCTCTGGTTGATCATGGGATACGCAATGGGGCATCTGGTGACCTGGTGATTGCCTCTATAACAGCACAAGGTGAATAATTCCTGGAAGCCCCCAACCAAGCCACACGTCCTCACTTCATAAAAAAAGGCCGGCATCGTAATGCCGGCCTTTTTTTGTTCGCGTTCCAATGGAGTTACTCTTTTCCAGTCAGTAATGAATCCCTATATCTACGACAACAAGGCTTCAGGATGGCGCTCGGCTACACGCAGCAGAGCCTGGGCTGGACCTTTGGGGCTTCGCCTTCCTTGTTCCCACTCCTGCAGAGTGCGGACACTGACTCCGAGCAGCCCGGCAAATGCCGACTGGCTGAGCGCCATTTTCTCACGGATATTTTTTACATTGGCAGGCAGATAAACAGTTTTACGTTTTCCTTGGCCTTTTTTTATGGCGTTTATGCCGTCAATAATTTCCTTGCCGATATCACGTTTCATTTTTTCAAAGTCTCCTTGATCTTTCTCAGGATTGCGGCCGGGATTTCTTCCGCTTCATTCTTGGCATAAATTGTCAGCAGCCAGATTTCCCTGTCATTTTTTTAAAATAATAAATTATTCTTGTGCCGCCGCGCTTGCCATGCCCTTTTGCCGACCATCTGATTTTTCTCAACCCGCCACTGCCCGGAATTACCTTGCCGCCGGTTTCCGGCCTGAAGACAAGTGTCCACTGGAGTGCGGTGTACTCATCTTCATTGAGGTATTCATAGATACGTTTTGAAAAAATCGGGGCCTCATTAAAGGCCACATGATTACTATACGGCATTGACGTATGCTCCGCCATAAATAATTTCCTGTTTTCTATTCGTTATGATTATTGCTCAGCCTGAAGAAGACAGTACTATTAGCAGGACGAAACACCCGACATAGATAATTGCCAGGTTATTGAGAGGAAGGATCAGGAGGGAGTGAATTGAGAATTAAGTGTCAGTCGTTGTAATGTCTAGTTAAATATAACCTCTTTTAAATTTTCTAAGGTGAAACCATTTCTGGTTCTGCCTTTGTTTGTTCGTGCTCCAATGGGAGTTATTCTTCTCAGTTAATAAATACGTCCTGGCTCTCACTTTGGCTAAACCATTTATTAAACAACCACCCCCAAAAGGGGTAGATTAGATGTTGCCCCAGAAAGGGTCTTCTATCTTGTATTTCTGTGAAATGTTTTTAACGCCATTTCACGAAGCCGAGCAGCACAGCAAAAAACGGATTAGCGACTCGGCGGAGTACCCCTCAAGGGGTACGACTTTCCGATGTCGCCCGTTCTTTGCGAGCAGCGCAGGATAGCCCGCTTCAGCGGGCCAAGTGATTGGCTGTCTTTTTTGGTTCGTTTTTGGACAAGCAAAAATGAACGTATAAAATAAATTGAGAACACTATAATTAACCATATAGATACTTCACTCTATTTATCAATAACTTACCTGCATAGCATAGCTGGAACTCACCAGCCAAGCTGTGGATTTAGTTGGAAATTTAAATGCTAAACCGTATGAATACGTATTTCAGGTGTTACGAATTTTTAATTAAAAATTTTTGTTGAATATTTTTTTCAATATATTAATCTAATCGTGTGAATAATATAATTTTCGTAACACAAACCCATTATTCAATCATCTAAAATATGCAAGACACCCTTTTGTTATTTTGCTCAACCGTGTCTGGGGAGACTATTATTGTAATGAGTGAGTCTCCTCCAGCAGAGCTGGAGGCCTCAAGATACCCCCTTAAAGGGGGCTTTAAAACCCTTTGGCCCGTTGCCGAGCACCGGAGAAGCTGCCGGAAAAAGATTATTAACTGTCTGAGTCCGCCTCAGGCGGACGAGTTTTAATAATCCCGGCAGGTTCGAGGAGTACCCCGCAAGGGGGTATAAACTCCGGGAATCCGCCTCGGGCGGACACGGGACACGGGTGCCCTTTCTTTTGATTCGTTTTCTTTGCACCCTTAAAAACAGGGCATAAAGGCAATCAAAGAAAATGAATATAAAAAAACAATTCTCGCCGGATCGGTTGAACCTCTCCGGGTCCACCACCAGAGGTGTTGTTTTTTAGAGATAATAAAAGTGTGATCAATAAACTGTTAGCAGCACGAGAGAGAAAGATGGAAAGGAGGAAATAATGAAAAACAAATTGTTTATTGGCGCCGCTCTTGGATGTTCACTGTTGGCCGGCTCCACCACAGCCCATGCGTTAAGTTCTGAAACAGAGGCCTTACTTAAACTTTTACAGGAAAAAAAGGTAATCACCCGAAAAGATGCTGAAAGCTTCCGGCAGACAATTGAAGAAGATATGGCTGCCGGGGAGGAGGCTGGTGCCGACGACTCCCTGCTTCAGAAAATAAATGAGCGGGTATCGCTCAGTGGTACAGTGGAATTGGAAGCTGCTTCCTCGGAAGATTATGACGGCAACGATACAAGCGATATTGCCTTGGCTACCGTGGAACTGGGTGTGGATGTTGAACTTAACGAGTGGGTGAATGCCCATCTTCTCCTGTTATGGGAAGAAGATGACACAGAACCCATGGACCTGGATGAAGGGTCTGTCACTTTAGGGAATTTAGAAAAATTTCCCCTTTATCTCACTGCCGGCAAGATGTATGTGCCCTTTGGAGCCTTTGAAAGCAATATGATCTCTGATCCTTTGACCCTGGAGCTTGGAGAGAATCGCGAGAGTGCAGCGCAGATTGGTTTTGAGGCCGCAGGATTTTATGGTTCTTTTTATGCCTTTAACAGCGACATCAATGAAACTGGCGATGACGACGCAATTAAGAGTTTCGGGGCCGACGCGGGGTATGGACTGGAAAACGACACTATGAGTTTGGACCTGGGGGTTGGCTGGATCAACAATCTCGCCAGCTCGGAATCTCTCACCGATCATATTGGTGCCGGTGCGGCAATTCAGGATTACCCCGCTGGTCTCACCGCCCATCTGACACTTGGTTATGGCCCGTTCATGTTGATCGGCGAATACCTTGGGGCTCTTGACGCGTTCCAGGCAGGTGAACTAGACTTCAACGGCACCGGGGCGGAACCGAGTGCCTGGAATCTCGAAGCCGCCCTGACTTGGGAGATTAAGGGCAGGGAGACCACCTTTGCCGTTGGCTATCAGAAGACTGACGAAGCCTTGGCCCTGGGATTGCCGGAAGAACGGCTGATAGCTTCCATTGGTGTGGGGATTATGGATTATACCTCACTGGCGGTGGAATATTTGAGTGATGAAGATTACAGCGGTGATGACGGCGGCACAGGCAATGATGCAAAGGCCGCAACCATGAAGCTGGCTGTTGAGTTTTAGTGCAATTTTTTGAGCACTGATAGCAAGAAATCGGGATTTTAGTTGATTTGGTGTTATTTTTTAATTATACGTGCACCTTTAAGTATCATATTGTAAAAAATAATA
>JBHPCH010000105.1:0-8811 GCA_042576125.1 Thermodesulfobacteriota bacterium | reverse complement strand
CCTCCTGTCTATCTTCTGGAAAAAGAAAAAGGCATCAATGCCTTTGCAGCCGGATTTACTCCGGATGATGCAGTGATCGGCGTTACCAGGGGGTCATTGGAAACCCTTAACCGTGATGAGTTGCAGGGTGTCATTGCCCACGAATTCAGCCATATACTCAATGGAGATATGTGGCTTGATCTGAAACTTGTCGGTTTCCTTCACGGAATCTTATTGATTGCCTTGATCGGCAGATCGATTCTGCGAGGTTCCAGTAGGAGCCGTAATAACAAGAACAGCGGAGGCTTTGTTCTTCTCGGGCTTGTTTTGCTGCTTTTGGGATATTTAGGTGTACTGTTTGGCAAGCTCATAAAAAGTGGTGTTTCGCGGCAGCGAGAATATCTTGCCGATGCATCAGCTGTGCAGTTTACCAGGAATCCGCATGGTCTTGCAGGTGCACTTAAGAAAATAGGGGGGCTGGCAGCAGGTTCTCGCGTTGATCATAACAAGGCAGAAGAAATCAGTCATATGTTTTTCAGCAATGGTCTTAAATCCAGCTGGATCGGCGCATTTTCAACCCATCCGTCCCTGGTTGAGAGAATAACCAGGCTGGATCCTGCATTTAATGGCAACTTCCCCAAAGTTTTAAGAGACCAATCCGCTGATTCGGCAAAAGACTTAACCGACAGAGACAAAAGCCGCGGGAAAGAACAGATGCAAAAGGGAACGGCTCTGATTGCCCTGTCAATTCTGGCTTCTGATCCGAAAAATATTACCCGGGATATTGGTGCCCCTCTCAGGGAGCATATAAAGTATGCCCGG
Organism: Thermodesulfobacteriota bacterium; assembly: GCA_042576125.1. Lineage (GTDB taxonomy): Bacteria > Desulfobacterota > Desulfobulbia > Desulfobulbales > BM004 > BM004. The sequence continues at coordinate 8,010 of JBHPCH010000105.1, read as the reverse complement.
GGGCTGCTTGATTCGCTCCCGACAGAGGTACGTGAAGCTGCAAGTGATCCCTTTGGGGCCCGGGCAGTAATTTACGGACTTTTACTTGATCAGGATCAAGCCATACGTTCCCTGCAGATGGAACACTTGAAAAATGACGCAGACCAGGCAGTATTCCATGCAACTGAGAGTATATATCCGTTGATGTTGGCCCTGAATGAAGAGGTGAGGCTTCCTCTTATGGATCTGGTAATGCCGTCTTTACGTTCCATGTCGCTGGAACAGTTCAGGAGGTTTGAATATAATATCAGCAGTCTGGTTACGGTGGACCGGCAAATAAGTTTTTTCGAGTTCGTATTACAACATGTAGTTGTCAGGCGCCTGGAAAGGAATTTTGTAATGACTCAAGGCTCTATTACAGAAATTAATTCCATCCGGGACGTAGCAGAGGAAATCTCCTGCATCCTTTCACTTCTTGCTAACCTTGGGCATGAAAGTGATGAGGCCCGACAGGCTTTTTCGGGAGCTGCAGCTACCTTCATCCGGGAAGGCTCAACATTGAACTATAAAGACAGCGGCGAATGTAAGAATATCAGGTTTGCTGATATTCTGAACCGTCTGGCCAATCTCGGCCCCGCAATAAAGCAATCACTCATCACAGCCTGCTTTCAGAGCCTTGTCCATGATAAGCAGATAACCATGAAAGAGGCGGAATTTTTCCGCCTGCTGGTCTATGCCCTTGATACCCCATTGCCTCCCTGGGTGAAGATCTGACCTTATCTGCAATCAGCCTGTTTCTCTCCCGGTATTACCAAATAGATAAACCTGAAAAATTCACAATAAAATCATGAGATTGTTGCCATGCCGAAGTGTGACAACATGCAAGACAGTCAGTCAGGGTAAAAATTCAAGGTGCTGTCTGGGCATTTCATCATTTTTTCTGGTTATATCCCCAATTCTCCCCCTACAAATATTGATTGCGAGACAGTATTTTGCAATTATAACATACCAATATAACTAAATATTGTTGTTTATATTGGATTGTGGCCCATATATTGCAAAAATAGGGTCAAAGGGCTTGGTTAGCCCATTAAAGAGAATGAACTGAGGATATTAACTTCATCATGGATACCACAAAAAACTTAACATTACTGGACAGGATTCGACATCATTTGAATCCACTGCATATTTACTGCAGGCTAACATGTCTGGGAATTTCATCAAAAAAGGCGATGGGTATCTGTAGAATTTATGAAACAGGTATTTACAAAACAACTTTGGGCAGATGAGGTGACACTATGAAAGATTACAGAAAAGATGAAATCGGAAAAAAACGTCATGCAAAATTAAAAACTTCAGAAGTCTGCAATGGTGCAGTAATTGGTATAGCTGCATTGTGGTTGATCTGGGTTTCAACGTCCGTGCTTCTCCATGTAGCCGGATGATAATTACAGCTTACTATTAATGATTGACCTGTTGACAGGTTTTCATAATCCCTCCCACGCCGCAGGTGATTTTTATCACCTGCGGTTTTTTTGTTTCTTTTCCTGCTCTTTTTTTTCTACGACACAATAAATCCCGCCTTCTTTAAGCCCAGGAGTAAAGCAACTGTTACAGGAAATACATCGGGCAGGTGCTCTGTCCCCCTCCTGCCAGCGTTTGGCAAGGTCCGGTTCACGGATAAAGGGTCGTGCCATAGAAATATAATCAGCAGATTCCTGGATGGTTTTTTCAGCAACCTCATAACTTCTGAATCCTCCTACCACCATGATCGGACATTTGACCGCGGACCTGAACTGGCTGGCAAGTGAGAGATTGTAGGCTTCTTTTTCAGGAGTGTTGATTTTTGTTCTTGCAGGAGTCATATTGCCGGAAGCCGGTGTCCCTCCACTGACTTCAATGCAGTCGATACCTGCTTTATCAAGTGCCTTTGCAGCAAAAACAGCATCTTTAATGGTGAGACCGCCATCAAGATTGTCTGAGCCGTTCATCTTTATCATTACCGGGTAATCAGACCCTACAGCGACCCTGACTGCCTCATAAACCTCCAGAAGAAAACGGCATCTGTTTTCGATAGAACCACCATACTCATCTGTTCTTTGGTTTGTTAAGGGTGAGAGGAACTGATTTATAAGATATCCATGGGCTCCATGAAGCTGGACAGCGTCAAAGCCCCAATCTTTAGCACGACGAGCTCCGGCTCCGAAGGCGGCTATAACTCTGGAAATATCCTCTCCTGTCATTTCTGCGGGAATTTCCGGGTACTGGTCAAGTTCCAGCGCAGAAGGTGCAAGGGGCTGCCTGCCTGCATTACCGGAATCAGTCTGACCGCCTGCATGTACCAATTGCATGCATATTTTACCATCTTCGTCATGGACCTTTTGGGACATTTCATTCATAACATCTGCAAATTCGTCAGTATGGATTCCCATTTTACCCGGCAGTTGTTTTCCTTCAGGGCTGACAAATGCATATCCGGTTATGATGAGTCCCACATTCCCGCGTGCAAGTTCACCATAGAAAGCAATAAGTTTCTGGTCTGGTTTTCCATGAGTATCGCACATCCCTTCCCAGGTTGCCGACCGGGCAAGGCGATTTTTCAGAGTCATGCCGTTAATAGTTGTCGGTTCAAATAATGTATTCATAGCTCCTCCCAAAAGGTAATGTAACGAAAGATTTCAGCGAAAGAGTATTATTATTTAATAATGAATACCAGTGTACTAGACTATGAGTGCCCGGTCAAATAACAATGAGATTGGCAGATATCTGGAACTCAAAGAAATTAAAGGATAAATGAAATATTTTGTCTGACTGAGTTTTCTCAAACTTTTTGTAAGATACACAATTATATCCGGAAAATAAAAATCTCTGGATTTCTTGCAATGAATCAGGATTTTATATATATCTTGAATTGAGCTTAAGGATAAAATACAGGAGGATAGAAAGATATGGCAGATACGATTTTTACAAAGATTATCAATAAGGAAATTCCGGCAGATATTGTCTATGAGGATGATTTAAGCCTTGCATTCAGAGATATCGAGCCCCAGGCTCCGGTCCATGTTCTTATAATTCCCAAAAAACCGTTGGAGCAATTAAATGACGCAGAGGTTTCCGACCGGGAGCTTTTAGGGCACCTGGTTTTTGTCGCCCATAAGGTGGCAGAACAGGAAGGGGTCGCAGATGGCTACCGTTTGGTGCTTAACAATGGCAGAGGTGCCAACCAACTGGTCCAGCATGTGCATTTCCATGTTATGGCTGGCCGTCCTTTGCAGTGGCCTCCAGGATAATAAAATATATCTTTCAACCTGACGGAGCAGTCCCTTCAGTTTTTACAGTCATAGCATGTTGAGCAATTGTGTCGGTGATGAGACAGAGTGCATCTTCACCAGCCTCAATAAAGCGGATACCCATGCCCCGGTTCACCACTTTTTCAACCGGCAGATGCAAATTGGACCAGATGACTTCAGCTCTTAACTGTAGTGGAGGCCGGTCCGGTAAATGAATGGTGAGTTGGAATTTTTCTCCGATTGTCAGTTTCAAATGGCTTTTTATAAAACCGCTTCCATGCGTTATACTGGCGATACGTGCCTCAGCAGTTTTTCCGGAGGATGTTTCTATGGTTGCAGGCCAGTCTGGTTCAGCTCTGTGGGGAAGAGAGATTTCTTCAGGGTCCCGGAGTTCTTTTTCCCTGTTAGCCGGAATAATTTTATCGTCCTTTTTGGGTCTGAAAAAATAAACTGCAAAAAAAACAAGAAAAAATGCAATAGTAAAAACAAACATTGTCATGACCCAGGCCATTTGCATAGGCTGTATACCACGGTAAAATTTAATATTATTACCAGATGTCCTGATAGAGTATAATAACCACATGAAAGCTCTTTGGTAAGTATTTAATTGCTATGTCCATAAAGGAAGATTGAATCAGGAGAGAGATTGCATGGGCTTAACAGAAGAACTCAATGATTTGAAACAGCAATTGGGCCGGGAGATACCACGGGAGATTCTGAAAGAGATCGGACAGTTTGTGCAGGGACTGGCCCGTTCCGGTATTGAAAAAACAAGCTGCCAGGCAGGCGAGAAAGCACCTTCCTTTGCCCTGCCAAATGTCAAGGGTCAGTTGATTTCTTCCAAAGATATATTGGCGAAAGGGCCGATGGTTTTAAGTTTTTACCGGGGTGTCTGGTGACCCTTCTGCAATCTTGAGCTGCGGTCCTTGCAGCGATCATTACCTGAGATTAAATCCCTTGGTGCAGAACTGGTAGCCATTTCACCACAATTGCCTGATAATTCCCTGTCTACAGCTGAGAAGCTGGCCCTGGAATTTGAGGTGTTAAGCGATGTCGGCAACAAGGTAGCAAAAGAATTCGGGATTGTTTTTAAACTTACTGAAAAAATACAGGAAATTTATAAGAATTTCGGCATTGATCTGCCAACAGCAAACGGTGATCAGAGTTTTGAACTTCCCATTCCGGCAAGTTACGTGGTTGCTCAAAACGGTATAGTCTCATTTGCCTATATTGATGCAGATTATACCAATCGCCTGGATCCTGAGACTATCATTGCCGAACTACAAAAACTTCAGGCTGTTTAAAAAACAAAATCCTCAGATCAGGCAATTATGAAACTCCTCCTTTTTTATGCCCATTCTTTTTCTTATAAAACTGCAGCTAAAAGTTTGGCCACGGTTCCTGATATAGAGAAAAATGAAAGTATTGCAGACGGAGTAGTAATTTTTTTTCACGTCGAGGCTGAAGATGTGGAGAAAAGAGGCAAGGTCATTCAGAAATTTGTCAAAAACACGAAATGGCTGTGCGGCAAGTTTGCAACAAAGAATGTGGTGCTGCATTCCTTTAACCATTTGTCCGGCAGTAAGGCTGAGCCAGATTTTTCCAAAGAGATTCTAGATGAAGTCGTCACCAGGCTTGAGCGCACGGATTATCAGGTAACGGTGACTCCGTTCGGGTATTTCAATGAGTTTGATATTCATGTTGCAGGCGATTCCCTGGCAAAAGTATTTAAGGAATTCTAACTGTCCCTTTAAGGCTTATGAATTTAACGAATAAAGATTTTGTGGCATTTCCCTTAGAAAATACATCCAGACCAGTTACTCCGGAAGGAAAAATTCTTTCCATGCATCCTGTGATTGCAGGTGATGCATTTTACTGGGACCGTGGTGTCTGGGATGAAAATCTGTCCAGGGAGATACAAAAAGCCAGGGGGGTTATCCTGCCCCAGACGGTTGAAAGGGAGTTGTACTGTTTGTGCAAAAGATTGTGTCCACTTGTTTTTCCAAACTATGACCTTCGGTTCCAGTGGGAGGGTAAAGTCGGTGATACTCTTGCCTTTTGGGCATTTAATATAAAGCATCCTTATACCCTTGTTTTTCCCAGGGTGGAAAGCCTTTTGGGTAAACATCCGGATATGGACCATAATGTTCCTGCACTTCCCCGGTTCCCTTTTGTTTTAAAAGGGGCACATGGCGGTGAAGGAGCACAGGTCTGGCTGATTAAAAGTTCCGAGGAGCTGCAGGAAAGGTTGCAGACTCTGCTGCAGTTTGAATTACAGGGCAGCAGCGGTTTTGTTATACAGGAGTATCTGCCGGCACTTGAAAGAGATCTCAGGGTCGTGGTTATCGGCAATCTGGTTGTCAGTTATTGGCGAAAGGCGCAAGGGTTTCTTCATAATATTGCCAAAGGCGGTGAGGTCGATGCTGTTTCGGACCCGGATTTGCAGGCAGTTGGCAGGGAGAAAGTCAGGCAGTTCTGCAAGCGTTCAGGAATGAACCTGGCAGCTTTTGATCTCGTATTCCCCTCTGGTGAAAAGGACCCATTTTTTCTGGAGATTAATTATACTTTCGGACGTACCGGACTTGGTGGTTCGGAAAATTTTTATAAACTTTTACAGGATGCTGTAAAACAGTGGCTGGTGGAGACTATCCAGAGTAAATAAAACGTATTGAAGGTGAAGGCATGAAGGTGCGTTTCGGAGAGATCCCTGAGGAGGGGTTACGGTATGAGATAATTGATGAATCATGGTTCCCGGACCATGAATTGCACCGTGCAGGTCCTCTTCGGAGTGTGGTTGTATTGAAACGCAACGGTGTTGACCGGGTTTTGCTTACAGGGGAAATACAAACGATAGTTGCATTTGATTGTGATAGATGCACTGAAAACTTCGACATGGAACTTGACAGCAGTTTTACACTTGATCTGGAATATGCCCCCGATGCTCTCCATGAAACCGCCGAGCATGAATGCAGTCCTTTGGAAATGGATGTGATTTACCTGAATGAGCCGGTCATCGATATATTTGAGATATTGAGGCAGCAGGTATTTCTTGTGATTTCCGAAAAACACCTGTGTGCGGATTCATGCAAGGGATTATGTTCCAGTTGCGGCGTAAATCTGAACCTGGAGTCCTGTGACTGCACAAAGGAATTAAAGTCATCACCATTTGCCATCCTAAAGAAAAAAGAACCGTAAAATGGTACAAATCGTAATTAGCAGAAGAAAACACACTGGAATAGTAATTATTCTTGCCTTAATTGTGAATTTTGTCTTTTCGGTTCCGGTTTATGCAAGTGATGATGTCGAACGTTCCGGAGAGATTATTCGAATAATACTTCCTTTGACAGCAGTCGGAATGACCGTCTATCATGATGACCAGGAGGGACTTATTCAATTTTCCAAATCATTTCTAACAACACTTGGTGCCTCATACGCCTTGAAATATTCTATTAATACGGACCGGCCTGACGGGGGCTCACACTCATTTCCTTCAGGTCATACATCAACGGCATTCTCAGGGGCTTCATTTCTGCAAAGGCGTTATGGTTGGAGATATGGCATTCCTGCTTATATTGCAGCATCATTTGTTGGGTGGAGTCGTATAGAATCAGATAATCATTACCTGAAAGATGTCCTGGCCGGAGCTGCTTTAGGGGTAATCAGTACATATATTTTTACTCATCCATATACAAAAGGAATTACTGCAACTCCTTTTCTGGGTGAAGGGCAATATGGGATATTGTTAAGTGCCGCCTTCTGAAAATCAGTTAAAAACAATATCTCAGAAACTTCAATTTTGCAGACAGCTAGAGGTTTCAATTTCTGCTATCAATCGAAGGTTGCGAATGGTTCCTGAAAGACCAAGGTGTACGGTGGACACGTTGAATTGACATTTAACTTGTCAAAACCATAGATGTTGGCAAGTTATATGTACTTCTAACTCAGCCGAATTTAGTTTTGATTTCGGCCCTGACCCTCTCCGGATCAAATACAAGCTTTGTGTATAGATAAGCTATTGTCGCGTCAAGTACTGTCCTTACACCACTGCTTATTTTCCACCATCTCTTGTGATCAAGCTTTCCTCCATATTCATAAGCAATTATCCCAACAGGTATATCTTCGCCTATAGCTTCCTTGTAAAGCATCCAACTTATTCTTGAGTAGGGGCCAATCGAAATCAGGTTTATTCCCTTGGGCTGAATTTTGTTTTGTAACAACCAATTTTTGACAGCTAAGGCGGAAGCGAAAGTTTTATCTCTTTCTACCGGTTTGGGAATTATCGGCACAATTGCCGTCTCATTAATTCCAAGTTTTTTTAAATTTGCAGCGTTCAGTTCAGCCCAGGTTTTATATTCAGCCAGATTACTCCCTATTTCTAATAGGCCTCCGGTACAAAGAATCAACGAATAATTCTTGGATCTGAACTCATTCGATAATTTTTTGAGGTCATGATAGTACGTTAAATCTTTATCCGCGATGAGAATATCTGCGTCTATCGTCTTTGTAGGCATTAGGAACGGACGAATAGTAATTAGAAACATGAGCAGAACGAGGCCCCAAAAGGCGAGGATACCTATCCAACCGATCCAGGTAACTCTCCAGCATTCTTTGCGCTCTATGAGTTTCATAGGAAGAACTTTACATATATTTTATCACCTCGCAAACCTAATCAATGTAAAACTTACAATGTCTGCTGATATGTCTGACAGTGTCAAGTAGAAAAGACCTATCCATTGCCCCC
>JBHPCH010000104.1:0-8837 GCA_042576125.1 Thermodesulfobacteriota bacterium | reverse complement strand
GTGCTGCTGCCAAGCAGAATGGCACCAGTTACAGTAGATTGATGGGTGGTCTGAAAAAAGCCGGTGTTGAACTTGACCGCAAGGTCCTTTCCAATATGGCCATTCTTGATCCCAATGGTTTCTCCCAAGTGGTTAAGCTTGCTGTTCAGTAAGCAGTTGACCCGCTGAAAAGCAAAGATCATGGAGCAAAAGCTACTTCAACTCCAGACTGAAGCAGAAGCCAAGCTGTCAACTCTCAAAAACCTGAAGGACCTGGAAGAACTCCGGGTTCGTTACCTTGGTCGCAAGGGATTGTTCACCGGACTTCTGCGCCAACTCGGTCAGGTTTCGGCAGAAGACCGTCCGCGCCTTGGTAAACTGGCTAACAAGATCAAGGAAGATCTTGAACAGAATTTTACTGCCAGGAAATCAGAGTTGACCGCAAGTGATGCTGGCGGAACCGAAGGACGTGATGATTTGAGTCTACCGGGACGTATTGCGCCTTTCGGGCGTCTGCATCCTGTAACCCAGATAATGGATGAAGTATGTTCTATTTTTGTCGATCTTGGCTTTGCAGTTGCTGAAGGCCCTGATGTAGAGCTTGATTATTATAATTTTGAGGCTCTTAATATCCCGAAGCACCATCCTGCCAGGGATATGCACGATACCTTTTATATTAATGACTCTATCCTGCTGCGTACCCATACTTCTCCCATGCAGATCCGTGCCATGGAGAAAGAGAGGCCACCCCTGAGAATAATTGCTCCAGGTAAAGTTTACCGCTGTGATTCAGATATTACGCATACCCCCATGTTCCATCAGGTTGAGGGATTTCTGGTTGACCGCAAGGTTTCTTTTGCCGATCTTAAGGGTGTTTTATCTGTATTCTGTCAGAAAATGTTTGATCAGACTGATATTGGCCTGCGATTCAGGCCGAGTTTTTTCCCGTTTACAGAGCCGAGTGCTGAGGTTGATATCGGTTGTGTTATCTGCCGGGGGAAAGGCTGCCGTGTCTGCAAACAGACAGGATGGCTTGAAATACTCGGCGCTGGAATGATTGATCCGGAAGTACTTAAAATGGTTGATTATGACCCGGAAGAATTCAGTGGATTTGCTTTTGGGCTTGGCATTGAGAGAATAGCAATGCTCAAATACGGAATTGATGATATCAGGTTGTTTTACGAGAACGACCTGCGTTTCCTCAAACAATTTTAATATTTTTTGACTTACGACCCATGAAATTCACCCTGAACTGGTTAAAAGAATATATCGACTTGGATCTGCCTGTCGATGATTTGGCAGACAAGCTGACCATGCTTGGACTTGAGGTGGACAGTGTAGTTGAATTATACCAGGATTTGGAAGGAATTAAGGTCGCCAGGATCAATGATGTCAGGCCCCATCCTGATGCTGACCGTCTTACCCTGTGCGATGTTACGGTTGGAGAAGAAACATTCCAGGTGGTTTGCGGTGCTCCTAATGCCAGACCTGGTCTGCTGACTGCGATAGCCTTGCCAGGGATTATCATGTCTGGCGGTTTTAAAGTCAAAAAAGCCAAGATTCGGGGCCAGGAATCTTCGGGTATGCTTTGTTCTGAAAAGGATCTCGGCATAAGCGAAGATCACAGCGGTATCATGGAACTGCCGGAATCTTCAAGTCCAGGGCAGCCTTTGACAGATGCACTTTCGTTAATCGATACTCTCATTGAGGTGGATCTCACGCCAAACCGTCCTGACTGTACCAGTGTTATAGGAATTGCCAGGGAGGTTGCAGGCTTCACCAACCAGAAACTTAACCAGCCGGTGAAAAATGACCTGCCGGAGTTGAATGGCGAGGGAGTGCCTTTCAGTGTTGAGGTTCTTGATCCGGGCGATTGTCCCAGATATGCAGCAAGGCTTTTGAAAAATGTCACCATTGGACCTTCACCCTGGTGGTTGAGAAAAAGACTTCTTTCTGTTGGACTCAGGCCGATTAATAATGTGGTTGATATAACCAATCTGGTCATGCTGGAGTATGGCCAGCCGTTGCATGCCTTTGATTTTGACAGGCTTGGCGGAGGTAAGATTATTGTTCGAAGGGCCCGGGCAGATGAGGATATAGTTACTCTGGACGGTGAAAAAAGGAAACTTGACCAGGAAATGCTTCTTATCTGTGATGCTGAAAAGCCTGTGGCGGTTGCCGGGGTTATGGGTGGAGAAAATTCTGAGGTTCTGGATTCCACCCAAAATATTCTGCTTGAAAGTGCCTGTTTTAATCCTATCAGTGTCAGACGTACAGCAAGGCATCTCAATCTGGGTACCGAGGCTTCGTATCGATTTGAGCGTGGTGTTGATCCTGAGTTGGCTCCCAGGGCAATGGAAAGGGCTGTACAACTTCTGGTTGAGTTAACCGGAGCAATTGCAGTTGACAATGGCTATGATTGTGTTGACGGAGTCTCAGCAAGAGAGACATTAAAATTACGGGTCAGCAGAACCAATGATCTTCTGGGATTACAACTTGATTCAATGGAAATTGCCAGATGTCTTGAAAGCATTGAACTTAATGTGGTTCAGGCAGATGATGATACATTACTTGTGACGGTTCCGAGCTTCCGTGTAGACCTGGAAAGAGAAGTTGACCTGATAGAGGAGGTTGCCAGGCTGCAGGGCTACAATGAAATACCAACAACGATGCCCATTGTTCCCATGAGCTTTCCTGAGCAGCAGCCGGGACTGGAATTGCGCAAAAAACTCGCTGCCACGCTTGTTTCCCTGGGATTTTATGAAGCAATTAATTATAGCTTTGTCGATGAAAATCATTTTGACAGGTTGAAGCTTGAGGATAATGATCCTAACCGGAAAGCAGTGATGCTTCTCAATCCTCTTTCCGAGGATCAGAAGATCATGCGAACCATGATGCTGCCGAGTTTGTTGCAGAATCTCTCCAGAAATACCAACCGTCAAAATAACGACATCAGGCTTTTTGAGATCGGTAAAGTTTTTCATCCTGTAACGGATGAACCGCTTCCCTATGAAAATATGCGTGTGGCTGGAGTATTAAGCGGTCGCCGGCATCCAGGGGCCTCCCTCCTTCATTTCGAGACTTCAGCAGCAGATGTATATGATTGTAAAGGAATAGTTGAGGCAATTTTGCAGGAGGTCAGGCTTTCAAGAGCTGTGACCTCTGTTTCCGGAAACGAAAAGAATACTGTTCCAGTCTATATTCAGCCTGATTCGTATATTATTTTCCAGGCCCAAGATAAGGTTATTGGAGTCCTTGGAAAGATTGATACCGGAGTTTTGAAGGCTTTTGGCATTAAGCAGGATGTTTTCTTTTTTGATCTTGATCTCGATATGATAACAGAGGCCCAACCTGAACCGAAATCCTTCAGGCAACTGCCAAAATTCCCATCTGTAAACAGGGATATTGCCATTGTTGTTTCTGAGGCTGTTGCCGCAGGTGCACTGCTATCAGCCATTGATAATGGAGCAGAAGAGCTAGTGGAGTCGGTTGAGATATTTGATGTATACCGGGGAGACTCTGTTGGTGCCGGCAATAAGAGCGTAGCCATTACATTAACCTATCGTTCAGCCCAACAGACCCTTGATGATAATACAGTGAATAAAGTACATCAGAGACTTATTCAGATGCTGGAAAAAGATTTTCAGGCTAAACTGCGTGAAGCAGTATAAATGATTAACAAAAAATATATTTTAAAAAGCTGAACTGTAAAATGAAACGATCTAACGTTACCCGTAAAGACCTGGCAAGAGCCATACATAATAAATTAGGATTTTCTCAGAGGAGTGCTGAAGAAATAATCGATACGGTTTTTTCCACCATGAAATCTACTCTTTTACATGGTGAATCAATTAAACTGGTACATTTCGGAACATTATCTGTCAGGAAAAAATCACCCAGAAAGGGCCGTAATCCTCGGACCGGTGAAACCATGGAAATATCCAGCAGAAGTATGGTCACCTTTAAACCGAGCAAAGGATTGCGGATGAAGATCAATAATACATAACACAGTGGATAAAATAACCCGCCAGAATGTGAAAGAAAAAGTCATGGCAGCTTCGCTGGGACCAGGGAGCATACCTGATAAGCTTTATTTCAAGATCGGCGAGGTTAAGAAAATTACCGGGGTGGAAACTCATGTTCTCCGCTACTGGGAGTCGGAATTTAAGATTATCCGTCCTCAACGGGCATCATCAAAGCAGCGACTTTATCGAAAGATTGATGTTGAAAATATTCTGACAATCAAAAAGCTGCTGTATGAAGATGGTTATACAGTACCTGGAGCCCGAAAGCTGCTGACAGCAAAAAAAGGCCCCCAAAAGCGTATTGCTGCATCATCAAAAGTATCAAAGGGAAGGGCACAGTCAATGCTTGTTGAACTTAAAAGTGAACTGAAAAAGTTGCAGCAGATGTTGGAAAAAAAGTAATATCGTAAAGTATATATTTAAAAAAGATTAGGTCGGGATGTAGCGCAGTCTGGTAGCGCACCTGAATGGGGTTCAGGGGGCCGGAGGTTCAAATCCTCTCATCCCGACCAGTTTTCTAGCAAGGGCTTTCGGTTTTTCCGTAAGCCCTTTTTTTTATTTTACTTCGTGATTTGCTTTGCCAGTCACTTGCGGGTACAATTACCCTTAATCAATACTGCCCCCGCCTCAGAAATCTGACCACAAATATCTGGGAGGTACTGACATGACCTCAATAATAAAATACTCCCCCAAGGTTATTGGTGAAATTTTAAATATAGTTCATAACTCCGTATTTTTGCTTAACGCAGAGAACAGGATTCTTTTTGCAAACAGCCAGATGGAAAAGATGTTTAAGGCAAATGCAGAGCAATTGATCGATTTGCAATTTGAAAAGCTTTTCATGCCTGAAGACAGGGAAATAATGGCACCAAATTTTTTAAAAATAACCAAAGAGAAGCGAGAGTTTGAGTGTGAAACAATGCTGCGCTGCCTGGATGACACATCATTTCTGGGTCTTATGTGTTGTGCTTATTTTCAATGGGAAGGTGAAGGACTCATTGCCGCTACCATTCATGATATAACAAAAATGAAATCTATTGAGCGTATGTTGAAACTCTCTGAACATGATACTTTTTTAGGGCGTATGCTTGATGATATCAGCCATCATATTCGTAATCCCGTTCTTGTAATAGGGGGATTGGCAAAAAGACTGAGCAGAGGTGAAGAAACTGAAAAATACGCTGAAATAATTTCAAACGAATCCCGCAGACTTGAAAAATTACTGGATACTTTAAATGCTTTCATTAAACTGCCGAGGCCGCAACTGAAACACGTTTCACTGGCGGAACTCGTAAGAATGGTAGAGCAATGCATAAAACCGATCATTGAAGAACATGAAATTACTTGGAAATACAAATATTCAGAAAAAATATTGTCAAATACTATGCTGATTGATCTTGCCTTGCTGCTCAAAGCAATCGAAGCCGTTGTCCTGAATGCCTGTGAGGCTTATAAAGAGAGGAATGATACTAACACTGTTACCCTGCAGTTGCTTGAAACATTTGAACCCTCCTGGCCCTACGCTGTAAAAGTAATTGATAAAGGCTGCGGTATTAATGAGAAAGATCTCCCCAATATTACCTCTCACTTTTTTACCAAGAAAAGCAAACATATAGGTATGGGGCTTACATTTGCCCAGAGAATCATGGATGAACATGATGGGGAACTAACCATTGATTCTTCAAAAGATAAGGGAACCACTGTTACATTTTTTCTCAAGAGAGAAAGAAGAAGATCTATCAGAACAAAGAAATTGTAATAAGGACAATGTCATTATAATTCTGTTCTGCTCTAATACAGATTCCTCCTGTTACTTTCCGTAGTTTTGTTTTTATTGTCAAAGTCATAATTAGCGAGGATATTTACCGGTATAAGAATGAATAATGCAATAAACAGGAGGCTGACATAAAAAATATTCAGTTTTATCCTTTCGCTCAAGAAATTATCTTTCATAATTGATGTGTTTTATCGTATGTCCCTGAATGCCCTGATAGGACAAGAATGTAAAATGCACAAGCAATAAGAGTCTGTTCCTGAGGTGTTTTCCGAAGTCTCACTTTGTTTCCCATCTACGATGCTAAAAAATATTATATCTTGCAGATTGGCGTGCAAAAATATAAAAGATTAGACTCCTTTTTGTTGATCAAATCAATATTGCCGGAGGGTAAAATTTTGAGCAGGTTGTTAGTTGTCATTACAAGCACATTTTTTTCTTTTGTCTCCTGCAGGTATCAATCGCAGCCTGTCCCGAAGGGGAGGGTGTTTTTTTTATTGAGGAAGATATTGAACCGGAATTTAAAACAGAACTTCAGGAAGAAGAGGCAGAGCTGCAGTTTATAACCTTCGATGTTTTAACACCGGAAGATATCGAAGCGGCAATAATTTTCTATATCCAAGATGATATTAACAGAAAAGTTTCAGGTCTCATAACGAATCTCAACCTGGAGAAAATTTACGGAGTTACCCAGTATAATAACACTGTAACAGTCTATTTTGACTATAGTTATATATCAGTCAGGAACAAGGAAAATATCCTGTACGAAAAAGGCAAGATGACTTTTATGAAGTTTAATTCCGGCAAGTGGTTTAATGCCGAACTCACCATCTATCTTATGGACTCTTATCCATTATCACTGAATCCAGACCGACGAGTTAAGGAGGATTAGCAGAACTTCTTTGTCTCTCCTGAAATTTCTTTTCCAGGAAACCGGGAGGAGGTTGGGATTATCTGCCGCAGTTGTGAGGTACATTGCTGATCTGCATATCCATTCACCTTATTCAAGAGCTACGAGCAAGTCGAGTAATCTGGCCGGCCTTGCTGCCTGGAGTGGTGTAAAAGGTATTGATGTAATCGGAACCGGGGATTTCACCCATCCGGGCTGGTTTCGTGAATTGCGAGAAAATCTGCAACCGGCTGAACCCGGATTTTTTAAGCTTAAGAATGTTGATATTCCACAGGTACTAGAAACTGTTCAAAGTACCAAAGTACAGGATTGTCGCTTTATTCTTACTGCCGAGATCAGTTCAATTTACAAAAGTCTAGGCAGAGTCAGGAAGATTCACAATATATTATTTGTGCCTGATTTTGATTCAGCCGCAAAAATTAATACACGCCTGGCAGGCATTGGTAATATTGAATCTGACGGCAGGCCTATCCTTGGGCTTGATGCCCATGATCTGCTTGAAATAGTCCTTGAATCGGCGCCTGAAGGTTTTCTGGTTCCAGCACATATATGGACGCCCTGGTTCTCACTATTTGGCTCTAAATCAGGATTTGACAGCATTGATGATTGTTTTGGAGACTTAAGTAAATATATTTTTGCCCTTGAAACCGGCCTCTCATCCGATCCAGACATGAACCGGTTGGTTTCTGCCTTGGACCGTTTTACCCTGATCTCAAATTCCGATTGTCATTCACCGGGAAAACTTGGGAGGGAGGCTAATATATTTGCCTGTGGCTTTAATTTTTACTCCATGCGTGATGCCTTGAAAAATCCAGCAGTAGGAGGTTTTTACGGTACCATTGAGTTTTTCCCGGAAGAGGGGAAATACCATCACGACGGCCATCGCAAATGCTCCATTAATCTCAATCCAGAGGAAACACGGAAGTTAAATGGTATCTGTCCTGTTTGTTCCAGACCGCTGACCATTGGGGTGATGCATAGAGTTATGGAACTTGCTGACCGGGAGAAACCACATTTCCCTCACAATTCCCCAGGATATTACAGCCTTATTCCACTTGTCGAGGTTCTCAGCGAGATATTTTCAAAAGGACCTGCGACCAAAACCGTTATGCATGAATATGGCAAACTTATTCAAATGTTTGACTCAGAGTTCAACATCCTGCTCAATGTATCTGCTGAAGAGATAAGTCATCGTTATTCTCCTGTTTTGGGTGAGGCTGTTAAGCGTATCCGGCTGGGAAAGGTGATCAGACGGGCAGGATTTGACGGAGAATTCGGCGTTATCAAGGTTTTTGATGAAGGAGAATTAAAGGAACTGGTAGGCCAGTACTCCCTTTTTAAAAAAGAAACAGAAAAGAAAAAAATTGATTCCTCTTTAAAAACATCCCTGCTTGAATTTAGCCCTGTCAAGCGCGATATAGACTCAAAAAGTTCATTGAGATCCTTAAACAAGGAACAGTCATCTGCCGTTACATCTGATGCAAAACATATTGTTGTTACCGCTGGGCCTGGCACCGGTAAGACCTATACCCTGGTGGCCAGGATTCAGAGGTTGTTAATAGATGAGAGAATAAACCCTGATGATATTACTGCAATAACCTTTACAAACCGCGCAGCCGAAGAAATGAAGGAACGGCTCGAAAGAGTCGAAGGACTGGATGTTAAAAATATTTTTATCGGAACCTTTCATGCCTTTTGCCTGGTCCTGCTCAGAGAAGATGAACAGGACCTGACCGTAATAGACGATAAAAACCGTGATAAGATCATTTCAAGGCTCTTTCCTGATTTGTCATCAAAGGATTTAAGCAAAATAAAGGAATCGATCGAATCATATTACCAGCTTTTAGTATCTGGTTTGAAGTCGAATACTGAAGAGGAAATACCTGCCCGTGTTGATGTATATCTTAAAGAACTGGAGAGAAGACATGGCATTGATCTGAACGGTGTTATTCCACGGGTTGTTTTTCGCCTTAATACTGAAAAAAGTTTTTTTAACAGGGGCAGTTCAAAAGTAAGTTATCTTTTTATTGATGAATTTCAGGATTTAAACAGGGCTCAGTTCGAACTCGTGCGCATTCTGGCAAAAAAAAGTTCAGTCTTTGCAATCGGAGATCCTGACCAGGCAATATATGGATTTCGAGGCAGCAGT
>JBHPCH010000103.1:0-8838 GCA_042576125.1 Thermodesulfobacteriota bacterium | reverse complement strand
ATCCTCGACCCCTTGAACCCTTGAAACCTTCTCTCTGTTCCCCTTTGTGCCTCTTGTCTTTAACCTTTTGCTTTCTGCCTTTTCCCTTGACCCCTTGAAACTTCGGCACCTTGAAACCTTTACCCTTTATCCTTTACCCTTATTTCAACAGACTTCGCATGGGCGGAAAGTCCTTCCAGATTAGCCAGTGCCATTATATGGGGCCCATCTTCGAGCAGTGCTTTCCGGCTATAGGAAATAATGCTGCTTTTCTTTATAAAAGTCTCAACACCCAGAGCCGAGGAAAAACGGGCGGTGCCCATGGTAGGCAAAACATGGTTTGGCCCAGCCAGATAGTCTCCGGCGGCTTCCGGTGAATAATCACCTAAAAATATGGCGCCGGCATGCTGAATGGCATGGAGCCACGAATCAGGTTTTTCTATCATCAGTTCCAGGTGCTCTGCAGCAATTTCATTGGCAAGACCAATTGCCTCCTCAATGTCTTCGGCAATCAGGATAACACCTCTGTTCTTCAGAGCATTTGTGGCAATTTCATAACGGCTCAATTCCTGCAACTGGCGTTCAAGCTCATCAACGACCTGTTGGCCGATCTCAGGACTTGTGGTGACAAGCATCGCCAGTGCCTGGGGATCATGCTCCGCCTGGGCCAGCATATCAGCGGCAATGTATGAAGGACGCGCCGAATTGTCCGCTATGATCAATACCTCACTGGGCCCTGCGATCATATCTATACCGACGACTGCCGATACCTGCTGTTTTGCTTCGGCAACATACTGGTTTCCCGGACCGACAATCACATCGACCCTGGGAATGGATCGGGTGCCGTATGCCAGAGCTGCAATAGCCCAGGCACTCCCCATCTTGTAAACCTCATCAATGTCGATCTTGCTGGCGGCAACCAGCAGGGCCGGGTGAACTTCTCCTTTTTCATTGGGGGGGGTTACCATTACCCGTTTCTTGACTCCGGCAATTCCAGCAGGAATACCATTCATCAAAACAGAAGAAACAAGTGGTGTCCGGCCCCCCTGTCCTCCAGGGACATAGAGCCCCGCTGCAGAAACAGGCCTTACCAGACGTCCTGTAATCACCCCGTCATCACGGGTTATGGTCCAGGATTTTTCCAGTTCCTGTTCATGAAAAAACTGCAGACGCTCAACAGCCAGGGACAATGTATTCTTAAATGGCTGCTCAACCTGTGTATGGGCCCTGTCAAATTCCTCCTGAGACACTTTAAGCTGGTCCAATTGAAAATCAGGGGCATCAAACTGCCTGATATATCCCAATAAAGCCTCATCCCCTTTTTCCCTGACTGCAGCAAGGATCTCAGTCACAGTGTTACTGCATCCTGTATCAGCTTCCTGACACCTGTTGAGCAACTTTTTGACAAGTTCCTGCCCTGCGGATGTTGCTGTTTTTATCGGTTTAATTATCATTGTAAATCCTCTTTAAATTACAAACCTTCATCTCTGTAGTTTTGGGCTGTGGGATACCGTCTTCCATAGCCGAAAGCCTTGGAACTGACCTTCAGCCCCAGTGGTGCCTGTTTTCGCTTATATTCATTCACTCTGATCCGTCTTACAACATCCTGCACAACCTGCCTTTTAAAACCCAATGCAACCATTTCACCAATGCTCAGGTTTTGTTCAAGGTATGCCTTCAAAATAGTATCCAGGATATCATAGGGAGGGAGATCATCCTGATCCAACTGGTCAGGTGCAAGTTCCGCTGATGGAGGTCTTTCAATAATACTTTGCGGAATTACCTCCCTTTGACGGTTTATATAACGGGCCAGTCTATATACCAGCAATTTAGGCACGTCGGAAATTACCGCCAGTCCGCCACTCATATCTCCGTACAGGGTACAGTATCCTACAGCCATCTCCGATTTATTTCCGGTTGACAGCAAAAGCGAACCATCTTTGTTTGAAAGGGCCATGAGAAGATTGCCCCGGATACGTGCCTGGATATTCTGCTCAGTTACATCAGTTTTCCCGGATACATTATTTTCAAATGAAGCAAATACATCCTGCAGACTTTCTTTGAAAACAGCAAGCAACGGCGAGATTGCAATGACCTCAAACAGGCATCCGAGATTTGCCGCCAGCTGTTTTGCATCTTCAACACTCCGGTCGGAAGTATAGGGTGAAGGCATCGCCACCCCCAGAATATTCTTCTCGCCAATAGCCTCACAGGCAATGGCACATGTCACCGCCGAATCAATACCGCCTGAAAGCCCCAGAACCCCCTTGAAAAAACCGCATTTTTGAACATAATCACGAACCCCCATGACCAGAGCCCCATAGACTGCCGCAGTTTCCTGTAAAGTTCTACCGGATTCTTCATGAGTTGACTCTGTGTCGAGCAGCTCCGGTGTATGCTCACCATGTAATTCACCCTGCCAGGTATCAGTGTCCAGAACAACCATGTCCTCTTTGAATCTTTCAGCTCTGGCTATCACTTTGCCGTTACTGTTCATAGCCATGCTCCAGCCGTCAAACAGCAATGAGTCCTGTCCTCCCACCTGGTTCACATAGATCAGCGGGACATCATTACTACGACATACCCGTGTAAAAATTTCCTGCTTGACATTTTCCTTGTCAATTTGAAAAGGCGAAGCTGAAATATTGATCAGCAGGTCAAGCTTGCCGCCTTCATCCTGGAGGCCAGAGACAAGATCACTTACTGGATCAGTAGCATAAAGTTTCTGCGGAAAAGATCCCTTATCGTTCCAGATATCCTCACAGACAGTGATCCCCAAACTCATGCCTTTATACTGCAAAGACTGACTCCTTCTGCCTGGTTCAAAATAACGTGCCTCATCAAAGACATCATAGGTGGGCAAAAGTCTTTTCTGAGCAGTGAAAATTACTCTGCCATTTTCTATGAAACTGGCACTGTTGTGGAGAGGCTTCCCTGTGTCACCAGTATGTTTCTCAAGATGACCGCAGATGATACCAATCCCTGAAATCCCGTTGATAATATCCAGCAGAGCCCTGTTATGATCAGCAAGAAATGCCGGTCGCTCAAGAAGGTCCTGCGGAGGATAACCGCACAGGGCTAATTCAGAAAAAACAGCAAGGTCACACCCTTTTTCCCTGGCCCTATGTGACCATGATATAATTTTTTTACTATTATACGAAAAGTCCCCGACAATCGGGTTTATCTGCACCAAAGCTATTTTCATTATATTTCAGGTGACTTCACTCTGTTGGTGATTAATTTTATATTCATTATATGAACTTTTGAGGCTTATCATAATCCCCCCTATTCTCAATTGCAATTATCAATAATAAACAGTTCGTTAGCTGTCCTGGATGCATCCCTGCCGCACAGGAATGCTTTATAATAAAAACATGATTATTGCTGTTTAATAAACATCTGGAAAAATAATTCTTGACAACAATCGGGCATTCTGATAAATGAATGATCATTCATTCAAGGCGTTGGTATTTTATTATATACATAATATGCCGAATGGCATAAAAAAAGTGTCGCTTAATTTTTCGGTTTGCTGCCTGATTTCTTTTAAGAACACTGACCCCTGATGTTAAGATCTTTCTCCTCTTTCCTTTTGTTGCAGGAAATTAAATGAAATTGCCCGCAGGCAGCAGGCCGAAAATTTATATAAAAAAGGGATAGGCAAAATTGCCTATCCCTTTAGTTTTTTCTGGTGCCGGAGGTCGGAATCGAACCGACATGGAGTTGCCCCCGCGGGATTTTGAGTCTTATATAAGATAAAAACACAATCTAACAGTCTATAAAAAGATACAATAATATCAAAGAAACTTAGATAGGGTTTTATCTAATCCTGTTTGTTGTTTTCTATTATTTTATCTCATTATGGTAGCAAAATGGTAGCAGCTAAAGTGGTGGGGAGGGGACCGGAACGAAGGCCATCCGGATTTGTTGTTTATAGTGCTCCTCAACACACACACGGATGTTTTTTCAGGTCAACATATCCACTGTACATCTTGGTATTTAAGGAACCATTCATAACCTTCGATGAATAGCAGACATCGTAAGTCAGAGACTTAACAATATGGTATGTATGTTTAACTTTTTGGGAGAGGTAGGAAAGTTAACACTCGTTGCAGGGTGTTTTACTTTGCAACAATCAAAATTGATAACGTTTGAGCTGAGGATCGCGGCTATTAACGCGTATCCTCCTGTGTCTGGTTCTGGAGATTTTTTCTATGTGCCAGAAAGGGGGCAAGAAGTTCCCACAGTCCCAGAAAACCAAAATACACCATCCCCGCCAGTAGCGCCTGTTGGGGATCTCTCTCCCATTCTCCACCCCCTCGTCCAGGATAAATTTTGTTGAGCACTTCCTCTGTAAGGCCTGCGCGAGGGAGTCTTATGAAGATGGAGAGAAACGCACTGGATATGTATAGCAACGCACTTACTCCCGAGCGTTGCATCATTATGTGTGCTCCATCTTCGGCATCGAAGAACATAGCGAGAAAACGGGAGACCGTCACCCAGCAAAAGATCCAGAATAAGGTCCAGCTGTTGAATTCGAGCGAGAAACATACAGCGAATATCGTGTAGAAGCACAACAACCCTAACATAAATCCAACTCTGTGGCTCAGCCTGATCGGTCTGCCTGCTTTGTCTTTTTTCTGGGAGAAGGCTGCAAAGAACCCGCCTGAATGAACCAAGATAAATTCAAGCAACATTATGCCGACACCAAGCTTTACCCATCGGCCTTCGTCAACCGCCATGGGCGTTTGCCATGTCATGACGAACAGCACTACGAGCACCCAGCACGGCGCCGCCCCCATGACTCCTGAAAAGAGATTCTGTGAGAATTTCAGCATGGCTGACTACTTACCGAATGAGGGATGATTTGTTTCAAGTTGTAAAGTATTTTAATTTACAGATAACTGTTCCGGTTGCAACATTGCACAGTCTCTCTTTTCTGTGACAGATTATTGTTCAACCAATTCCACCCGGCGGTTCTTGGCACGACCTTCTTCGGTATTGTTTGGAGCTACGGGTGCCAATTGTCCTACTCCATAGGCTTTCAGGCTCTGAGGGTTTATCTTATATTTCGTGGTTAGAGCTTTCACCACAGCATCTGCTCTTGCCTGGGAAAGTTTCATGTTGTAATCGACACTTCCGGCGTTATCGGTGTGTCCCACGATAAATACTTTCAGACTTGGGTTTCCTGTTATCAGCTTAGCGATCTCATTAAGGGCTGGTTCAGATTCTGGCTTTAATTCCGATTTATTAAAATCAAAGTATATTCCGTATATCGCAACATGGCCTGTTAAACTGATACCGTCTGCCATAATCTTTGCACTTGCAACTACCTCCTGCTTCATAACTTCTTTTTCGACGATATAGAGATAGTACCTGTCACCACCCCAACCATCCAGATCTATGGTCGCCCAGATTTCTTTACCATCCTTGGTTACCATCATCCAGGTGTCGTCCCTTCCGTTAGGTTGTTCCATAAAGAAAACGCCGCCAATTTTTTCGATCGCATTAGAATAATTTCGAGCTAGCAGGAGCATTGATTTCTTTCCCTTAAATTCCTTTTTGACGTAATAGGAGTAAGAGTAAAAGCGTCCTTCAATGAACACTTCCTTCTTGGTGACTGGGTCTACAAATTTATGAACATCAAATTCTTTTTTCTCGCAGTCGCCGAGATAGAAGCCGGACACCCGTGTGAAGAGCGCAGGATCAGTACACCCTTCCTTGTCCTCCTGAGCGAAAGAGAAACCTCCCATCAATACGATAGTCAACACAACACCAAAAACTACTGCGCTTACTTTTTTCATATTTCCCCCTCCCTCAGAGGTCATTTCATGGCAGGCATAAGAACTAGCTCTTAATACCTTTTGTAATACTTCCTGTTTTTTTATAAATACCAACACCAAAAATAATGAGAATCAAACCTAAAATTAATATGATGAAATATAACTTCGAGTAACCTGGTATCAATATGGCCTGGCTTGGATCTTCAGGGTTATAATAAACATCCACCATATCCCCTTTCTTATATTTATTGATAAAATCTATTGATTGAAGTGATTGGGTATTACTTTTTAATGATTGATAGGTTATGTGTTCTCCAGAATATGTTTGACCATATACAGAATATAAATAGTTGATGTTAATAAACGATCTTCTTTTATTTTCTACACCTCTACCTTCCCCCCCCTCCCAACAAATAATTTGCGCTTTCGTGGGGAGCCACTTTTCTGATTGAAGCCCGTCCATGACTTTTATGCCAAATAAAATAATCATTGCCCCGCCAACAAGGAAGAAGATAACAGGACTTGCTATTCCACTCTTCCTTACACCCATGATTACCTCGATAGACCGAGTCGCTGACCGCTACTGTTCCCGGGTTGCACGGCACTTTTTGACGGTCGGAATTGTCGCAATTTTCGGGGCCCTGAAGAGCTTGGCCTTTTTTTTCTCGGTTCGCCAGGTTTAAATGGTTTTAGATACTGCTTACCTTTGCTTGCCTCATCCTCTTCACAACCACCGGCTAATCGGCAGATACTGTATAACCATCCTTCCCTTACCAATTTAGTATGATCTCTTACCCACTCAGATTGTTTTTTTGGATTCCCCACTGACCCTGCTGCTTCAAGGCTATCTTCGAGATACTTACTAGAAGCCATTTTTTCAAAAACTTTACCTGAAGGTTCCTGTGAACCTTCATAGAATTTTTTCATCGCCTCAAATTTTTCCCCAGCTTTATTCGCACGATCTATTATGTCCTGATATTCATTCCCATTCCCAGGCCCCGATGCCATAAGAGTTGATACATCCGACATGCTTTGATTCGGTATTAAATTATTATCAAATTCCAGGCTGGCAAACATAATAGGTGCAAATGGATTGAGGTATTTATTATCAATGGCTTGGGCATGAGCGATACTATTTACTACAAATGTCCATCCCGTATTATGCCATTCAGCAGTTGAGATTTTTCCAGTTTCAGGATCAGGTCGAATAAAACGTATCATTTGAAAGGCATAACCAACCAGGTCAGGTAAACCAGGGACAATGAGAGGTTCAACATTATCATTGTATTCTAATACAATAGCATTGCCATCACTGTCGGCAACCAAAATTATCCGTCCCGTCTCGTCACGGTCTATCTGAATAGCTTTAGGGACAGCAATCTGAATTTTGGTTTTTCGGTATCCAGAAGGATAATAACGAACAAAATAATCATCCGGATGATAGGACCATCTTCCACGCGGAATATTTCGACCTTCTTCATCGACAGGTGAATCTCCGAAAGGAACGGCAATCCTTTCTATTTCATCATATGACACCTGTGCACGTGACAGCAAATTCCTTATCCGGGCTTCAGCTTCCAATACTTGACGAACTTCTGGTGGGAGATGGGAAAATGCTTTATGCAAGAGCTCTTCAGGTATCATTCCTAAAGCACCGCCATTCAGTTTATTTATTTCTTTGGAAGTTAATAATTTCGTTGCAGCCCAGCGAATATTTTCCGGCATCTTGGAAATTTTTGATCGTGCTAAAACTCCCCAGATAAGCACCTGTATGTCCTTCTGGATGACTTCAGGATGATGTCCTGACCTCTTAAGTATATTGCTGATAATTGGTGCTAAGGGACCTTTTAAAGGAGCATACAGATAGCCCTCCCCTTTTCCAGGACCGTGTTTACCTGCATGTAAGCAGTAACTTCGCAAAATCGTTTCATAGTATCCAGGCTGCAGCAAAACCTCGTTGTTCTGGCCGTTCTTCTGATCTTGCAATGCAACAAAGCTTTGAGGATTAAAATCATCTAAAATCGGCAAATCGGTAACAGCATCTTCCAGGCTGGTTGTAATTGCAGGTTCATTCTCAGTAATCCCCTTAATACCAAAGGAAGGAGTTTTTATAGGAGGCGTTACTTTTCTGAGAGCATCTCCAAAATTGAATGCATTAATATGTCTCGGCACCAGGAAAAAAGCTGCTAACAATATTGTTAGTAAAAAAAACAACGAGTATTTCATAATCTTTCTCCCAACATATATTCACATTTCGCCCTGTAAAAATAACTGCTATGTCACCTCGCCAGTTAAGCAAATAATCAAGGAGTAACATCATGATACGGTTCTTTATCGAACAGCAAAACTTTTACATAAATACGATTACTTCCTAGGCATTCCCTTTAGATTAACATTAATACAATTAGGAGATATAGCGGCATGAGGCCAGCATCCCCCTGTAGGTTTTTTTACTTTTTCTCCCTGTTTTTCCGCATACATTCGCTGGCCTCCAACAGCACCCAGGGCTTCTATATTGACCCCCTTATTAAAATTAGGTCCACCCTTAATTTCTACACAGTATACTGCGATATCTTGAGGCATTTCTGACCTACCCCCACCTATTATTCTACCGCTTTGCGGATCCACTATTCTAATCTCTGCCCCTGGCCATGGGGACCATTCAATATCAGTTGGTGTATACGCCGATACATAGGACACCCAACCACTAAAACAAGTTGTTCTTACTTGATAATCTGGTTGTTGGTAGGTTGATTTCGGTTTGATTCTGTTTTGAGCCAATAAGCCCGACTGTGATCCTATTAATAGGATGGAGATGATTAAGGAAACAATAAAAGCAAATTTCTTTCTTTTCATGACAACCTCCTATGTTGAATCTTTTTTCCTACACTTTGCCTCGCTCAGCCATTCTTCTCTCAATTTCAGTGTGAAATTTCAAAGTTAATAACAATAGTATTTACAAAAGGTATACGCTTATCCAGATCCGGCCATTGAAAAAGGTCGGCCTCATAAGGAGTCTTGAAAATTTTTGTATTTCACAATTTTGGTGTATGCCAAATGATTATTTTTGTGTCTT
>JBHPCH010000102.1:0-8995 GCA_042576125.1 Thermodesulfobacteriota bacterium | reverse complement strand
TTATGAAGGGCAGACAGCCAAAATTCTATCTTGTTGGAATCAATGTCAGGAACCGGCTTCCAAAGTTGCGATGAATTGTCCAATTCATAATCCTTATATAACTGTTCTCCAGCAACTTCACTCGCCACTGAATGATAATGGTTCCTATTAATAATACTGTAAGCACCAACACAGGTTTTGTCTCTGCCATTTCCCAAACACCCCTAACAATTTAATTGCACGCTGTTTTCTTGACATTTACCCGCCAGACTATATTATTCAGCTGTAACATTTCATATTGACCAATCTCCATAAGAGAAGGAGTTGCTATGATAAAGATAATTACAATATTTCTTGGTGTGGTGCTGGTTGTCGTTTTGATGGCAGATTTCTCTTTCGCCCGTGAGGACACCGAAGGGTGTGCCGACCCTGAGCTCTTCACACGTGTGCCCGGCTTTTATCTCGACGAGTGTGAGAAAAAAGAATTTGATTCCCATGACTTTGTTGACCCTGTGACCAAAGAGGAGGTGTCCGTTGAAGGACGCCTGCACTCTTACTACTATTATCTCATGGATGAATTCAGTGGCCAGAAAGCGATGATCCAGATCGCCCGGAATTATTCCAATGCCATCGAAAAGATCGGCGGCGTTTCCCTTATGGAGAATCCGAACGGCAGCGGCAACACCTGGATGAAGGTAACCAGGGAGGGTAAGGAAATCTGGGCGGCCATAGAGCAGGACCATTGGGAAGGTGAAACCTACTATCTTTTTATCCTCGAAAAAGAAGCCATGAAACAGGAGGTAACAGCAAATGCCAAGGTCATGGCAGAAGGCATCAGCTCAACCGGCCATATCGCGGTCTACGGAATATACTTTGATTTTAACAAGTCGGATTTAAAACCGGAATCCGAACCCGCCCTTAAAGAGATCGCCAAGCTGTTCACAGGAAACCCTGATCTGAAAGTATTTATCGTGGGGCATACCGATAACGCCGGGAGCGTGGATTACAACATGCAGCTTTCCAGGGCAAGAGCAGACTCAGTGGTGAAAGCCCTGACCACGGAATACAAGGTAACCCCCCAGAACCTGAAAGCCTATGGCGTAGGACAACTGGCACCCGTAGCTCCAAACACGACCGAAGAAGGCCGGGCCAGGAATCGTAGGGTGGAGTTGGTTGAGCAGTAATCATCAAGCGAAGGAAGGACAACAAAATAAAGGCTGAAGCTTTTTAGGCTGTGTCAATCGTCGTTTTGTTTTGTTAAACGACAACACTGAAAGGCTGTGTCAATCGTCGTTTTGTTTTGTTAAACGACAACGCTGAAGGTAAGTTCAAGTGTTATGTTTTGAAATGCATTAAAAGAGCAAAATGAAAACAAGACAGAAAACACGTAATGGTCTTATTTTGTTCTCTTTCTTTCTGTTCCCGGCAATTTTCTATTATCTTTCCCCGGTCCTCATCCTCCGGGCAAGTTCAAAGGGTATTATCAACGGCAGTTTTGTAATTTTTATCCTTTTGTTTATGAGCTCTCTTTTCCTGGGCAGAGGCTATTGCGGCTGGGTGTGTCCCGCTGCAGGCTGCCAGGAGGCAATTTTTGCTGCACGGGACAAAAAGGTGACAAGAGGTGATTACGTTAAATGGCTTGTCTGGGTACCCTGGATCAGTTCAATTGCCCTGCTGGCGATCAGGGCCGGGGGGTATAATAAAATAGATTTTTTCTATATGACGACACACGGGGTTTCTGTCGGTAACATCCAGGGTCTTGTCTCCTACTTTATTGTTCTTCTTCTACTCATTGTCCTTCCGGCATTTGTTTTTGGCAAAAGATCATTTTGCCATCATTTATGTTGGATGGCGCCTTTTATGATTGTAGGCCGCAAGATACGCAATAACTTTCAATGGGCCTCCCTGCAGTTACAGGCCGATGCAAAAGCCTGCAAGCATTGTCATACCTGCTCTGAAAACTGTCCGATGAGCCTGCCGGTGGAGAAAATGGTTCAGCAGAACAGCATGGAAAATGCGGAATGCATTCTCTGCGGCACCTGTGTTGATGGCTGCAAGGAAGGTGCAATTAGCTATGGTTGGCGAAACTTCCGGGCCAGGTCTTGAAACAACATATTTCAAATAAACACCAAGGCGGGTTTCTTTGTTTGCCATTTCACGCAGCCGAGCAGCGCAGAAAAAAGCTGTTAAACGACTCGGCGGAGTACCCCGCAAGGGGTACGACTTTCCGAGGCGTCAGCTTTTTACGAGCAGCATAGGGCAGCCGAAGGCCAGCAGTGCAATGGCGAGTGAACCGGCTGTACTTTCTTCGCCGCTACGCTGCTGGTTCGTTTCTTTATACAAGTTGTCTGTCAATCATCTGGTTGTTTCGTTACCAGATAATCGTCGGCAGTTTCGCATGCCGACAACGAAATGAACAAGAGTAACAGGATCAGGCTTGACATTCTGCATGATGAAAACCGGGGAATTCAGGGGACACGAGAAAAAAAGGACAGATTTATTTTATAGATAACCGTAGTTAAATACGGAAGAGTCTCCTGATTAATCTTCTTTTTTCGTTCCAAAAAAAACCTTGCCGACCTTGCCAACTGATTTTTTTGTCAGATCTGCTCCCTTGCTGATCACCTTACCGGTTTGCCTGGTGCCCTTGATGACGGTTGAGCCGGCTTTACTGGCCCCGGAAGCGACAAAATCCCCAGTGGTTTCTACGCCGGAAACAACTGCTTCAACCCCACTTAATACAGTATCCTGCGTTGCTTTAACACCGGACTTGACAAGCTTTTTGGCAATTTTTGCGGCGATTTTCTTGGCAGTGCTGAGCACCAACCCGCCCACCATGACGCTTGCCTCGGAAAAGGCATAGCGGCGGACGGATTTTTTATCAATCCGGGTCAGGGCGGAACAGTAGCGTTTGGATATTATGCCTGTTCGCAGGGTGAGGAAACCGTTTATTGAACCGGTCAGTAATGATTTGACAAAAAAGGCGGACACGCCGCTTATGCCAGGAACCCCTGACAGGCCGTGACCCAGGGACGCATTGACAATCACTTCGATCTGATTTTCGATATCAGACTCCTCGACGCCTCCGGCAATCAGCGAAGTCATGACAACATTTGTATAGAGGGAAACCAGTTCATTCCAGTGCGGACGGCTGCTGTAGAGGCAGGCTATCTGCCATATCATCCTGACCTGGGCAATCAGGACCAGCAGGGAGTCCAGCCTGCCGTACTGGGAAATAGCCGTGCTGATGCAGACAGACTTTGCCATATTGTTGATTATTTCATCAGCTTTTCCATTCAGTACTTCAAAGGAGGCATGGATCCCCTCAAGCTTGTTGGTGAAGTCAATTCCGACATCGGCGAGCGCCGGATTTTTTGACAGCCTCCTGGCAATATATTCCAGATAACGTTCATACTCGGGGGAATCCTCTTTATCCGGCGGCAAGGGAACCCTGGGGAGCCGGACAATGGCGTAGGCCGGATACCCGAAACAGCAGACTATGATGATAAGAAAGCAGATAAGGGTAAGGTAGCCGAGATAGGGATGAATGGAAAACGCGGCCTGGTAAACCTGCACAAACTGGTTTAACAGGATCAAACTGAAACATATGGCCACGCCAATGGTGATGAGCAGTACGTATTTTTTTAAGTTTTCAGCCCACATAATTTTTTGACCTGTTGCCTTAAGGGGACATCAATGATAAAAATTTACCATAAAATGATAAATAGCGCATTTCCCGTCATAATGATGATCCACTTCGCTCGCATTGGAAAACCGGGTCAGATTTATTTTTCAGTCCCCTTTATTTACACTTTATACATGGCTACTTAAATTACGGAGATTAATATAATGACAGCACAAACATCAGATATCCTCACAACTCTCCAAGTGCTTGCAGAAAATTTCGCATCAGCTTTCGCAAGTGGTGATGCAGCTAATATAGCAGAGTTTTATACCGAAGATGGAATGCTGCTTCCCGCAGGATCCGACTTTATTAAAGGTAAACAAGCAATCAAGGAATATTGGCAGGCTGCCATAGATATGGGTATAAAGAGCATTAAACTCGACATTATGGAAGTTGAGCAGCATAATGATACAGCCATTGAGATGAGCAAATACACCCTCAGTAGTGCGGATGATCAAGTAATAGATAGTGGTAAGGGAATTGTGATCTGGAAAAATAAGGGCGGTGCCTGGAAATTGCATCGTGATATTTGGAATAGCAGTTTAGAGCAGGAATAAAGTTCAGAGAGGAAAGAACATGAGCCAAGACAACCCATCCAACAACAATAAGAATGATTACCCTTTTGAAATAGCGCAAGCCCGGCCCATGCCTACCCTGCTCATGCAGCCCGACCCAAGGCTGGTTGTGACAGCCAACAAGAGCGCACGTCAACTGTTCAACAAAAGTCTTGCAGAAATAGAGGGCAAAAGGGGCGGCCAGGTTTTTAACTGCATCCATTCCTTTACTGAAAAAGGGTGCGGACTGGACGAAAACTGTGAAGACTGCAAAATCAAGGGTGCGGTGCTCGATACCTTTGCTTCCGGAAATCCTCACAAGAATATCGAGACTGTTCTGAACATAAAAAAACAGGAAGAGGCCGTTCCTTATGCCATGGTTGTCTCAACCGAGAAGGTTGGGGATTTTGCTCTGATAACCGTAGTTAAGTATGATGAGAAGTCTGATTAGTTTATTTTCTTCTGTTTGTCCTAAAAGCGTATAACAACAAATATTTACATCTTGATTTCTAATATATTGATTCTTTTTCTTTGCTTGCCCAAAGCAAAAGAATCAAAAAGAAAAGGCACCCCCGGCTGTCCCGGCCCTTCGGGCTTCCTTGCGCTTCTCGCTGCTGCCGGGACGCTGAAAACTCGGCTTCGCCTCAGACATGCCAGCGTCCTTTTTCGGCAACACCTGCGATGCTCAGCTTGACAGAATGGGGTCCCCAAAAAACCAACCGTGCACAAAAGAAGGTAGTTGAGTGCCATATCACGCAGCCGAGCTGCGCAGCAAAGTACGGATAAACGACTCGGCGGAGTGAAACGACTTCCCGAGGCGTCCGAACTTTGCGAGCACCGAGGGTAGCCGAAGGCCAAGTGATCGGCTGCCCTTTTTGGTTCGTTTTTGGGCAATCAAAAATGAACAATAATAAATAACTAGAAAAGATAATAAGGACTTAGTTTAATTATAAAAATCGGGACAGATTTATTTCCCCGCACAGCGAAAAAACAATATCCTCAATCAGGAGAAAACAACAATGCTGGAAATGATAGATGTAGGAGATGACAGAATCATCGCTTATCGCCTGGGCGGCAAGATCACGGAAGAGGAAATGACATCCGCGCTCAACATATTCAGGGAAAGAATAGATAAAGGCGAAAAACTTCTTGTCTATCAGGAGGTTGAAAGTATTGGCGGGGCTGAGATTGATGCCATGATCGAGAAATTCAGGTTCTTCAAAGAGCTTGGCTTTAATTTTTCACATTTCAGCAAGATCGCAGTGGTGACACACTCAAAATGGCTGCATAAGATTGTAGACCTGGAAGACAAGATATTCAAAAATGTTAACATGAAAGGGTTTCCGGTCGAGGAAAAAGACAAGGCCATCGAATTCCTGAAAACTGCCTGAAAAGTTGGCTCAAAAATTCCGCAAAATTTCAGGGACACAACACTCGTTTTATCCCGCCTATAACACTCTGCTAAAAACCTATTTTCTTTTTGGTTTATCATACTTCTTTAAAAGTTGAATGCCTGCCTTTTCCCTCTAAGGTCACAATTTGTGAGCTTAGAAATACCTCTTCGTCTTCCGAAAGTTCAGAAAACCGGGACAGATTTATTTTCAGGCAGATATTTCACTTCATATGACATATAATAAAAAATCACCGGATGATAAAAGGTCATGTTTTAGGAAGAGGAGGGTGAAAAAGATTATGAAAAAACGATTAAAGCTGATCATTATTCTTCTTGCTGCATTTCTGCTTGTAAGCGTTGCCGGTATCAGCGGTACCGGGCCGCCTCTGCAGGTCCGCACCAAAACAATGACAATGACCGGGATGCAACAGCCAGCTCCTGTTGAAGAGCCTAGAGACTACCAGTTTACCCCTGTAAAAATCAGAACCAAAACACTGATAATGACTGGAACGAGGAATTGATCATGAAGAATAGGAAAATGATTGTAAGCTGTTTTTTGTTCGCGGTTACTCTGGTTGCAGCAGCCCCGGTAGATGCTGAAGACTTTATCATTACCGTGCCGGTTCGTTTGTATAAGATGGTCCAGGGGGTTGGTGCGGCAAAAGTCACCTGCGAGGTCCTTGACAGCCAGGGCCAACGGATCAGTATGAAATCAAACTGGTCAACCAATAATGTTAATCATTATCCAGCCGGTCTTGAAGAGGACATCGTCCTGAAAATGGATGCCTATCCCGGCAAAGATCCGAGAACTGCAACTGATTACAAATGTGATCTGAAAATCCAATTAGCCTGGGTAACCGGTGAACCATGGCAGACCCCCAGCCAGGATTCAAACAGCATGTACCTGAAACCAAAACCTGGTACGGAATTCAGGGTGGAGGACTCCGGCCCGCTTCATAAAACATCATACGCACCGAAAATAAAAAGAACTCCGCTGAAACGCTTGAGAAAATAAACAGAAATATAAAAGGGGCTAGGCTTGCATTATTACATTAGAAAAAAACACAATGAACAACGCATTTAAAGGAGCCTTATTATCTGGCCTGATATTACCCGGTCTGGGCCAGATTGCCCTGAAACACTATATACGGGGCGGAGTCATAATACTTGCGGTTTTAGCCAGTACGACCGTATTCGTTGCAAAAGCAGCAGAACGCGCCCTTGCCATCCTGGAAAAGATCGAGCTGGAAGGCGGCATAATCAGCATTGATACAATACTGGGCGCAACTCAACAGGCATCCGCCAATTCCGGAAATTCCATTCTCAATCTTCTCTTTTTATTGATAGGCTTCTGCTGGATCGCAGGAACTGTTGACGCATACATAATCGGCAGAAAGAAAGACACCGAACAGCATTCACCGTGAGGAAAAAGAGAAACAGGTTTTACTTCCGCCAATAACTCTCAATTAAAAGCCTTTTTCTGTTTTTGTCTTCAGAACGGAAACCGTAAATCCGACAGCATACTTGTCGTCTTCAACAGGTTCAAAATCCTATGAAAAATCCCATCCAGGTCATATCCGTCTTTAATCTGGCACTTGCCTTTATTCCTGTTATCGCTGTGATTGTGATTCATTATCTCTGGTCCCGGGAACATAAAAAATCTCTTTATGCGGTTTCACGCATGCTCGTTCAGCTTCTGCTGATAGGATATTTCCTGTCGTACATATTTGATTCTAACAGCGGCTTTATTGTTATGACAGTTGTGGCGTTTATGATCATTGTCGCCAGCTGGATTTCCCTGCGCACAATCAGAAACAAACAACTGCTTCTCTATCCGAAAGCCCTTGTTTCTTTGCTGATTGGAGGCGGCATAACCCTGATCCTCGTTACCCAGTTTGTCTTAAATCTTACACCCTGGTATTTGCCCAGCTATTTTATTCCCCTTGCCGGGATGATCTTTGCCAATGCGATGAACAGCGTCAGCCTTGCCGCCGACAGACTGGAAGCTGAGATCGACAGGAGCGACGATTATAAACAGGCACGCAATGTTGCTTTCAGGGCATCTCTTATCCCCATTACCAATTCACTTTTTGCCGTTGGGCTTGTTTCCATCCCCGGCATGATGACCGGCCAGATACTTTCCGGCGTGTCCCCGTTTATTGCTGCCAGGTATCAGATTATGGTCATGTGCATGGTGTTCAGCGCGGCCGGAATCTCTTCTGCCTGTTTT
This sequence comes from Thermodesulfobacteriota bacterium, assembly GCA_042576125.1. Taxonomy (GTDB): domain Bacteria; phylum Desulfobacterota; class Desulfobulbia; order Desulfobulbales; family BM004; genus BM004. The sequence continues at coordinate 1,154 of JBHPCH010000102.1, read as the reverse complement.
CTTACTCTGGTAAAATCCGATATCATGCAAAAGGCCAGGTAGACGTCCGTGTAAGAACAGGTAAACGTTGTTGTTTTATTGTTTTATGACTTTTTCTCAAATCCGGATATCCCTGTTAAATCAACAACTCTTAAATAGCTTTTTGCAAAAAATGCGTGTAAAAAGAAGACAGTTCCAGGGCAGATTGAACTTGAATCCACATTAAAATTGAGGGGGCAGGAATGGCAACAATTTTTTATGTAAGAGAAGGGTCAGAGCAGAAGCATATTGTCTCAAACAGGGAGATTCCCGTTGAGGACCTGATACGTTTATACGGCTCTGCCCCGACTAATTACACCTTTATAAAAGGAGCTGATTCCCCCTACATCGAACTGGAAGAGGAGCCGGCCACACCCTATTCCGATCCCGCCCATGTTGTGGTCAAGATTGAGGCGGATGAGGTCAACCAGGACACATTTCCTGAACAGGGTTTTTATACTGTCAGTGATGTAAGGACGTAACAGAATAAAAAAAGGGGGCAGTTCAATCCGCCCCCTGTAGTTGATCAATAACCAAGGCCTTTAATAAAAGCAGCAGCTCATTTAAACAGACTTTCAAATTCACCATAGCCTTTTTCAGCCAATTGCTCCGCAGGCACGAACTGCAATGCTGCCGAGTTGAGGCAATAGCGCAAGCCGGTTGGTTCCGGGCCGTCATCAAAAACATGGCCCAGGTGGGAATCGCCGCCTTTGCTCCGCACCTCTGTTCTGACCATGAAAAATTTCCTGTCGCTCTTCTCAACAACGTTTTCCGGCACCAGCGGCCTTGAAAAGCTGGGCCAGCCTGTTCCGGAAGCATACTTGTCAGTTGAGCTGAAGAGCGGTTCGCCGGAAACTATGTCAACATAGATGCCGGGTTTCTTGTTGTCCCAGTATTCATTATTAAAAGCAGGCTCTGTTCCATCTTCCTGGGTCACCTTGTACTGCATGCTGGTGAGCCTTTTTTTCAGGTCTTTTTTTGATTCTTTCATCATTTTATTCTCATCTTTCCAGGTTTTCTCAAGAAACTGGTCACGGCCTGACCTGCTCCTGTAAAATTTATAACGGAGCGGATTTTCCTTGTAGTAATCCTGGTGATAGTCCTCGGCCGGATAGAACTCTGTTGCGCGCACGATC
>JBHPCH010000101.1:0-9064 GCA_042576125.1 Thermodesulfobacteriota bacterium | reverse complement strand
GAATGACTCACCGTGCATTGATGCAGGGGACAACTCAGCTCTTGCCCTGCCGGCAACTGACATTGATGGAGATGACCGAAAAATTGATGATCCGGCGGTATCCGACACGGGCAATGGTACTCCGCCAATAGTTGATATGGGAGCTTATGAATTAAATTGTAATGTTGTTGATTGTAGTGAGCCCCCTACCTCAGGAGGAGGTGGAAGTGGAGGTGGAAGTGTAAGTGGATTATCAGGCATAGGGGCCCCCCCCGGAGGTATTTTTGGAGATATTCTCAAAAGCAGCGTCATTGGATACCACCTTGATGGATGGACAGCAGAAGGTATTGAAATTTATATGCCTGTGACTCAGGGAATCAAGGCATTAAAGGGTGCCCAAGAATATGTTAGAAGCTTTGCTCCTGATCTAGCGAGAATAGTGAGAGAGTGTTTTGATTTTCTTGAACGAAAGGCGGATGCAGATAAAAAAGGGTTTCTATACAACCTTGGCACTAATGTATTTCCAGTTCTGGGGAAGATTGCAGAAGAAAGTCTGGAGTTAATTGGTGAGGAACATTTTATTAATGCAGCATATTCAAATACAATAATCAGTGTTGAAGAATTTAATAAATTAAAAAAACAAGGAAGTGCTGTCGCTCCAAAAACTGTGAAGGATTCAGTACCAGCATACCTTCCAATGTAAGAGCTAGTTTTAACTAGCGTATTATTTTAAAAACTAACCTTAAAATGCGTTATTAAGGCGGGGGCATTTAACTCCCGCCTTTTTATTTTACGAGTGTTGATGTCTGTTATAAATCGAAAGTCGTGAATCCTTCCTAAAGTATCTATGTGTCCACTGGACATGTTGAATCAGATTTTGTATTACAATACTGTAGATGTTGGCAAGATAGTTATGCAACCCTAACCAACTGAGGAACAACCATGCATAGATTCCTGTTTTCCCTAATACTTATTATCGTTTTTTTAACTCCTAGTTTGACCTTGGGTTGTGGACCTGGTGAGTTGGGACCTTCAATGAAAATAACTATCAAATTTTTAGAAGGTAGATTCGCAGGCGGTCCAAGTAGCTTAAAAATTGATGATGATGATTGTGATATAGCATACAGATTTCATACAAAAAGTGAAAAGGGAGAAAAGGATGTAACATTATCTGCAAATGCTAAGGATTTAAATGCAGAAATTATCCAAAAACAAAGTGAAGGACGGAGACGCATATATCTTGAGTGTTTTCATAATGACAAATGTATCACTGTTAATGGATTTAATAAATATGGAGACAATTTTAATAGAGAATACAATAATGAAAAATTAAGTAGTAGTGAGAAAGCATTTCCTGTTTTTATAACTTCTGAGGACCCTGAAGAAACGGCATCTATTATAAATGCTTTTGTTCATCTTATAAAATTATGTCAGGAGTGAAGTACTTCCTTTATGAAATTTAATGGCAGGGTCAGAAATGGCCCTGCCTGTTTTATTTCAAACTTTAAATATCTGCTATAAACCTTAACTAGCATCGCCTCCCCCAAAAGTTTCTATTGTCAGTGGATACCTTCACTGGTAATCTTCCTTCGTAAAGTCAATATTTTGGCAAGAAATGTGCAGTTCACTCCCCCTCTCCCTAACCACCACATTGTGGCACTTTCCCCTTGACGCATTAACCTGTTTTATTTTAATGTAGTAATCGCCCTCCGTGCTTAACCTTTTTTAAGGAGTTTCAACATGAGAAGGGATAAATTTCTATAGATTACTTAAAGCCCTCGCTGGGATAATTTATTCCTGTCGGGGGCTTTTGTGTTTATTTCTATGACAGGAGAAACAAAATGGCTGAATATGTTAGAAAGAATGACGAGCAAGAAGCATTTACTTTCGGTATGTTTTTTATGGCTTTTATTATGGCATTTGCCTCATTAACCGGAATATGGTTTCTCGCAGTTTTAATAAAAATGATTTCAAAAATGATTGTCTAATTTTTAGGGCAACTTTGCTCCTGAAACAAAGGGGTGCTTATTTTTGTCTTCTTTTTGTTGTCACTGTCAATCTCAACTCGTCTTTTCATAGTGAGTGGTCAGCATTGTGGCAAGGTATATGGACTTTCGGCTAGCCTCTCCAACCACCACTTTGTGGTACTTTTCCCTTGACACCAAGATTGGTTCTCATTAATATGAAATTTTAATATCATTCTTAACCTCTATGGGGAGTATAACCATGAAAAGAGGTAAGCTCCAAAGGCTTGTTTAAGGCCTCCGCAGGGATAATTGATCCCACCGGAGGCTTTTGTGATTTTTGCCTCAAGAAAAAGCCAAACCTGTCGTGAGACAGGGACGGAAAATTACGGATCTTACAAGATAGCCGGGTTGCCTTGAAAAAGGCAGTTCGGCTTTTTTTGTAGAATGTAAAATTAAAACAATCAAACCATTAACTGTCTGAAAAATATTTTACGGAGTGGTCAAAATGAAAAAAACGATATTGTTTTCTATAGTTGGAATGACACTGCTTGGATTTTTATTTGTTCTAAGTGGCGTAGGCAATAAATCCCAGGCTAAAATGTATGGTACTTCAGAACAACTTCTAAAAAGCATGGAACAACTTTTTGAAATTAATAATCAATGGGCAATGGATGCAGAGCCATTTCCAGTTTGGGGACCATACTGGTGTGCTCATTTAACCAAAGGCAAGGGCACGATGATCCATTTTGCCAAAGACTCTTCAAGAGACGATGCCGATATAATCTTGCTTGTACAAGCTGAACCGTTCATAGCGAAAGCAGGTCTCAAGACAGATGTGTTTCCACAACTTGATGGTGATCCGCCTTTTGGCCCGGGTCTAACCTCTGGACAATGGTATTATTTGCCAAAATTTAAGTTGTTGGTTTTGCCAATGAGCGTGGAAGAAGTTGGAATGAAAAATAACCTCGTTCCTAAAATTTAATAAAAAATACTTCCAGAGAATATATGGGGAGACATCAACCCCTAAACCTATGCCGCTCTGATCGGAGAGATTTGCTCTTTTTCTTACTGGGACTCTCCAAGTAATTTGATTGGCCACGTTGGGGAACTTGGTCCCCGTCAGAGCGGTTCCTTCTTTTGGGTGAGTTTCATGAACAAGGAATTGCTAAACTGCTGGGAAATTAAAGAATGCGAAAGACAAAAGGGTGGAAAGAGAGTGAATGAGTTGGGTGAGTGTATAGCGTCAGAAGAAGGGATGGGGCACAGTTGTTGGGCAGTCGCTGGAACTTTATGCGGTGGCAAAATCCAAGGTACAACTGCACAAAAGATTGTATATTGTACATCCTGCGAAGTATATCAAATCTATAATCGCTCAAAGGGCGAGCTGGGGAAATTGGTAGCGAAAACTTATCCCAAGGAAGACGCAAAATATTACAATATAATGATGAAACTCTATAATGATAAAACTCTACCGGGATTAGTATAGATGCTCGATAACAGATTCTGTAAAATTGCACCTAAAAAGTCACTGCAGTTGGAGTTATTTTGAAAACTTCTGCAACGAGTATTTAATTTCCCACTCGTCCCAAAAAACTGAATAATACATACTGATATGTTTTAGTAGCCGATTTTCTATATCTGCTATCCACCTTAACTAGCAGCACCTTTCCCAAAAGTTACTATTGCCAGTATACATCTTTACTGGTAAGTCTCCTTCATAAAGTCAACATTGTGGCAAGAAGTACTGACTTCTCATAGTCTAATTTTTAATCATAGCAAAAATACCATGAAAAAAAGTTTATTTGTTGTGTTCATCGTCGCTGCTTTTATTATTTACATGAATTTTGATAAATTTATCGAAATAGTAAATGATTTTAAATATCCCACGCTCAATATTTCAATTGAGGATTTTTCATTAAAAGATGACGGTGTATTAACATTAGATATTAAACTAAAAAATGTTACGGATAATCCCATTTCTGTTGGTAAATTAGAAATAACGTATATTGTAATTCTCGATAACAAACACTATGAAACAACGAATAGAAATTTTATCGTTAAAAAAACCATAGACAAAAAAGATGATTTAAATGTTTTTGTTATGCTTTCTGATTATTACAATCTTGAATATGAAGATGAAGCCCCATCCTGGATGAGACAGAAGAAAAACAGTTTTGGATTAAAAATTTCCGTCAAGGACAATTCTGATCAAACTATTAAGCGGGCTAAAAGAAATGTAGATATTTCAACATAAAATTATTTTTTAAGATTAATAGACATACAGTCTAAACACAGTAACCTGTCAATCATATTTAAAGTTTCAAGGTGTCCAAAGAATATTGTTACATCTAATGTAAATAAACAGGCCTGAACCATAACGAAGTTTGAACTATCTATTCTACCAGATTCAGTAAATCGTCAATTATCTGTAAACCGTCATTCCAGAAAACAGGATCATCCAGATCCACCCCGAACGGCTCCACAAGTTGGTAAGGGGTCCTGCTCCCGCCTGCTGCAAGTAATTCAAGATACTTCGGTACAAAAGACTCTTTATCTTTCTTATACAACGCGTATAGGGCAAGCACCAGGAGTTCGCCAAAGGCATAGGAATAGACATACCCGGGAGTATGCAGAAAATGAGGGATATACGACCACCAGATACCGTAATTTTCTGATAACGTCACCGAATCACCAAACATTTCCCGCTGTGTCTTCAGCCACATATCGGTTACCTCGTCGGATTTCAGCTCACCCTGCTCCCTCCTGGCATTATGCACCTTGTTTTCAAAACGGTTCATGGATACCTGCCGGAATACCGTGGCAAAAATCGATTCAAGTTTCTGACAGATAAAGGCATTTCTCTCTTCTTTATTTTCAAGCAATTCAAGCTGGGAGTTGAAAACCAGGAGTTCGGCAAATACTGATGCCGTCTCAGAAAGAACCAATGTAGTATTGCTGTTATAATACCCTTGATCTGCTGCCAGGTACTGGTGCACCCCATGACCGAGCTCATGGGCCACAGTGGAGACGTCGCGCAGGTTTCCGGTGTAATTAACCAGAACATACGGATGTACTTCCGGTACGCAGGGGTGGGCAAATGCCCCTCCCCTCTTTCCTTCAAGCACCGGGGCATGAATCCATTTTTTATCAAAGAAATAACCCGCTATTTCAGCCATACGGGGTGAAAATTTTCCAAAGGCATCAAGAACCATTGTTCTTCCTTCCTGCCAGGAAATCTTTTTATCCGGTAAATGCGGTAAAGGCGCATAGCGATCATAGTCAAGCAGTTCATCTACTCCGAGCATTTGCCTCTTTACCCTGTAATAACGCTGGGGGATATCATATCGATTGACTGTGGTTTTAATCAGCGTTTCAACAGTTTTGTCTTCAAGTTCATTGCCCAGATTCATGGAACTGACCCAGCCGGGATACTTACGCAGCCTGTCGCTTATCATTTTCTCAGCCAACAGGGTATTAAAGATATGGATAAGAATATGCAGGTGTCCCTTCAGACCGTCTGTGAGTTCTTCAGCAGCAGCTCTCCTTACATCACGATCAGGATTATAGAGATCAGCCAGCACCTCCTCCTCTGTCCGCTGCTTCTCACCGAATTTCATATGTCCCATGACCTTTTCAAACAAGGTGGTCCAACTTCCTCTGCCGACCGGTGCCCACTCGAGCAGCAGTTTTTCTTCAATCTCTGACAACTGGTGCGGCGCATACTTGCGTATATTTTCCAGATGATGGCGATAATGGTTCAACGCCTCATCTGTCAGCAGCGTTTCAGCCTTATCCTGATCGAGCTTATTCCAGGTGAGTTCAAAAAAGACAGTATCCTTCCCAATACTGCTTCCCACTTCACGCATACGCTGCAAAAAAGCACTTACCTGCTGGTCATGGGTGTCCGTGGCAAAATTAAGAAAAGCGAAGGTAAAGAGCTTACCGAGCCTTATTTCAAGACTCTCAAGCCTGACAACCAGTGCATGGAATTCTTCTGCACCAAGATTTTCCAGCCTGTTCGCATATTCAGTGTTTATTGATTTTGCCTCATCCTGACTGAAGCTGATATCCTTTTCTATAACAGGGTCATCATAACCACTGTAAAGATCAGTTAGATTCCATTCCACCTCTGTGGTGCCAAGGTCTTTGTTTATGTCTGATGCCATGAAGAGTCCTCAGGATTATTTTTATGAATAAGTCATACGCTCTGAGCGTTTATTCTCAGGATTGAGTCCTAAAGTATATAATTGCAATTTCTTTACTGTGCGAAAAATAATACTTTAATTTGCCTGCAGGTCAAGATGGAAAACATTGTTTGAAACGCCATCTTTCTGAAAGGAAAGATGGCTGAATTTCAGAAATTTCTTTCAGGTGATAAGAGTTTCCTGCACGCATTGACATTGCCCTTTGGAATATTTCTATTATAGTAAAACAGGAATTCACTGGCCCCGGTCCCGTTCATCCGTTAACTCATGTTCACCATTGACTGAAAAAATTTTCACATAATTTTTTGGAGAGTGACACTATGAAAATAAACGTACCCAAAATTTTGTTCATATTTATGATAGGTTTTTTTATTTGCAGCGCTTTGCTGACAGAAAAAGCTGCTGCAGATGGAGCAAATAAAACTGGTGTCAAAATCATGGAAAAAGAAGCTGTCGGAAAATATCTGGCCGACGGTAACGGTATGACACTCTATCGTTTCACCAAGGATGAAAAAAATATCAGTCACTGCATAGAAGGCTGCGCTGTCAACTGGCCGCCTTTTTATATTGATCCGTCCGCAGGAGTTGAAGGTTGCGAATTAAGCGATTTTGCTGCCATAACAAGAGAAGATGGCAGAAAGCAGACAATATACAAAGCTATGCCTCTGTACTATTTTAAAAATGACAGGTATCCTGGAGATACCTTCGGGGACGGCCTGGGAGATGCCTGGTTTTTAATCACACCCTAACAAACCTTTAAAAACAGAAAAGCGGGACTTACGTTCAGATTTTTTGTTGGTTATTAGCGCAGGCCGGCAATAAACGGGCCGACTGCCTCGGCGCCCTTTTCATCCACCAATCGTATAGTCTCTGTCCCTATGACGGCGATATCAGCCTTGCCGGTCAGATAATCCACATCCTCCCTGGAACGGATACCGAACCCTACTGCCAGAGGCAGACTTGTAGCGTTTCGACAACGGGCGATATACTGGCTGAAATCCTGATCAAAATCAGTCTTCTGGCCCGTAACCCCACGGCGGGCGACACAGTAAATGAATCCAGCGCCATTATCAGCAAGTACTTTCATACGCTCTTCGGTAGAAGTGGGAGCAAAGATCTGGATCGGAGCCATATTGCAGCTTTTCACCAGTTCAAGATATTCTTTTCCCTCTTCAGGCGGCAGGTCAGGAATAATAAATCCCTGCACATTGATGTCATGCGCGCGGTTGATAAATTGATCAATCCCATACTTAAAAAGAATATTGTAATAGGTCATGAACAGAAACGGGATTTGAAATTCCGCAGTAATCTCATTGGCAAACTCCAGACATTGTTCAACCTTTGCTCCCCTGACAATTGATTCCTGGTTTGCCTTCAGGATCATGGGGCCGTCAGCCATGGGTTCTGTAAATGGAATCTGCATTTCAATCAGATCCACACCGTTTTCCACCATCTGAGCAATTACCTTGCGGTTCACTTCAAATGAAGGGTACCCAAGCACCAGATGGGTCATAAGGAGAATCTTCTTTTTAGTCAAAGCCTCACGTAAAGTATTCTCAAGTGTTGTCATTTATTCTTTGTCCTTCCTGTATTGCTCTGCCTGTTCAATTATAAACTCTTTCCATGAAGGGTCCCCATAAGCGTTGGCAATGGTAAATATATCCTTATCGCCCCTGCCGGACATATTAATTATGATAGCTTCATCCCGGCCAAGAGAGGAGGCTTCCTTAAATGCCTGCACAAATGCATGGGCAGACTCCAGGGCCGGAATAATACCTTCTTTCTTCATGGTTATGTCAAGCGCTTCCATAACTTCAGAATCAGTTGCTGCTGCAAAACGCACTCTGCCCCTGTCATACAGGTCGCTTAAGATCGGTGAAACGCCGATATAGTCCAGTCCGGCTGCAACTGAATGCGTATCCAGCATCTGGCCATCGGAATCCTGCAGGAACATGGTTTTATAACCCTGGGCCACTCCGGGAGAAGCATCACTTCCTGCCAACCGGGCAGCATGTTCTCCACTGGACAAACCCTTGCCGCCAGCCTCAACACCCACAAGGTCAACCTGTTCATCCCCGAGAAATCCCTGAAAGATACCCATGGCATTGGAACCGCCACCTACACAGGCATAAACACGGGACGGCAGGCTACCGAAAGATTGCAGGATCTGTTTTTTTGCCTCCATGCCTATTATAGACTGAAACCAGGCAACCATTTCAGGAAAAGGATGGGGGCCACAGACCGTGCCAAGCACATAATGGGTGGAATCCATATTGGACACCCAGTCACGAAAGGCCTCGTTGATAGCATCTTTTAAGGTTTTCGAACCATCGGTGACCGATACCACCATAGCTCCCATTTTTTCCATCCAGAAAACATTGGGACGCTGTCGCTGTACATCCTCCTCGCCCATGTAAATGGTACAATCAAGGCCAAACTTGGCAGCCATGGTTGCAGTTGCCACCCCGTGCTGTCCGGCACCGGTCTCGGCAATAACCCGGGTTTTGCCCATACGCTTGACCAGAAGCCCCTGGCCCATAACGTTATTGGCCTTATGGGCACCGGTGTGATTGAGATCTTCGCGCTTGATATAGATATGACCGCCACCAAAATGATTACTGAGATTTTCAGCGTAAGTAAGGGGAGTAGGTCGGCAGGAGTAGCTTGACATCAATTGCACATACTCCTCCCAAAAAGAGGGGTCACCCTTAACTTCCTCGAAAAAATGATTGAGTTCTTTAAATGTTTCAAACAGGATCTCAGGGATGAAAGCGCCTCCCCAATGTCCGTAATATCCCTTCTTTGTCATAGTTGTTTCCATAAATAATATTGCAATGTCTTTCCGATTTTGAAAAGTTGGCTACTCTACCATAATGGTAAGGATAAAGCAGTTTTTTTTAAAAGAGGCCAAAC
>JBHPCH010000100.1:0-9073 GCA_042576125.1 Thermodesulfobacteriota bacterium | reverse complement strand
TGTATCAACACTGTATTCTTCCCATTTATTGCGGGCATATGTATACGAGCAGGAAAGAGAGAACATTTCATTTGGGTGCAGGTCCAGGTTATAACTGACTTTCTGCCCGCTGCCGCTGGCAGATACGCCGCCGTGGTAATCATCGTGTTCACCATATTCTCCCCAGAAATTAACCTCAGGTTCCGGGGAAGGATCCTTGGTAATGATATTGATGATGCCACCAATGGCATTGGAGCCGTACAGAGCTGAAGCAGGCCCCTTAATAACCTCTATGCGTTCAATATTTCTACTGTTCAATTCACTTATCTGGCCGCTGCTCCCAGTACCGGAGCTTGTAGTGGGGATACCGTCAACCAAAACCTTAGTATAGGGATTAGTAAAATGGGTCGGCACCCTGATGGAGGTTAACTCTGATTCGCCGCCAAAATCATGGGTGTAGATACCAGGTAAGCGGTTTAAAACTTCGGCAGGGTTTCTGAATTTTATATTATCCAGTTCCTCACTGGTAATAATATTTGTGGTTGTCGGAGTTTCCTTGACCTTCTCCTCAACCCTGGAAGCGGTAACCACCACCTCGTCAAGTTCCTGGTTATAGGTTCCTTGTTCCTCAGCCTGACAGACTGAGACCATCAAAAAAAATAAAATAATTATAATATGCATTTTCCCCTTCCTGAAATATTTGTGTTATTTTCTTGTTATTGCCTAACAAATTAGTTGAGAATCACAATGTGGCACTCCACAAAGTGGCAGTTTCTGATTGACTTAGAATACCAGAAAGAATCGGTCTAGGAATGAGGCAAATTGTCGCACTATATATAAAAAGGCATAAACGCTTTAATATTATTCAGGATTATTAATCAGATATTTTTTGTCAAGTTCTGCTGCATTTATCAGTTACTTCAAACTATAAGAGAAATAACCATTTAAATTTAAAGATGTTTTCCCTGATAATTGCTAAATTTGATACTGTGACACAATTCCTCTTCCAGGCAGCCCGACAACCATCACCCACAATCCATCAGTTGCAATATGCAAAAATATCTATTATTATGTTATTCGTTTTAACATATCAAGTTGAGGCTTTTGTAGAGCTCCAATAAAATATGTATGTGCAGTTAATTGGAAAATGAGGGTAGTACAATGATGTTCGGCAGTATGGTTCGGCACGCAGTATCAAGTAACAATAATATTGTTATCTGGTCTCTCGCAGTTCTCCTGTTTTTTGTTTCATTCCTTGTTTCATGTACAAAGGATTCTGATCTTGCTGCCGATACAAAACCGCACATAACTGCAATCGGTGGTTATGACCCTGTTGCTTATTTTACAGAGTCAAAGCCCATACCCGGCAATGAGAATTTTTCCTATGCCTGGAATAACATCAGATGGATTTTTTCCAGCCGGGGAAATATGGAACTTTTCAAAAAAAACCCTGCTCAATATGCTCCACAATATAACGGTTATTGTGCCTTTGGCCTGAGCCGCAACGATTGTGTAGAAGTAAACCCTGAACTCTGGGCTATTGTAGATGGCAAGCTCTATCTTGTCTTTAACCACGCCATCATGAATGCCTGGCTTCTGGACAAGGAAAACTATATCGCTAAAGCAGACAGGAACTGGCAGAATCGCGAATTGAACAAGAAAGATATTTAAGCAGTTCCTGCTATGCTTTTTTGCCTTTCAATTGCAGTATCTGAAAGCAATACCTATGCAACATCATTCAAAAGTTAGGAAATAATTTATGTCAGGCACAATACATCGGCTCACCCGTTCAATTACCGGGAAGCTGGTATTAACCATCAGTCTTTTTACCATTCTTGGAACTTCAATTTCCCTGTTCACAACAATCCAGGCAGAAAAGAAGAATTCCATGGATGATGCACTCACTTATATTACCTCTTTTTCTGATCTCATGCGGAAATCCATCCGCCATGACATGATGAAAGTGAGCCCTGAAGACATCCAGAAATCTCTGGAATTTTTCGGTACCTCCGATTCCATAGAAAATGTACAGGTCCTTGACCACTCCGGACGCATTTCTTATGCCTCTTCCCAGGCGGAAGTAGGAAATTTTGTTTCAAAGGCTTCATCACACTGTACAGGATGCCATGCTGGAGACGGTACTCCGCTTGCCTCACTTGAACTCGATAAGCGCTGGTCAATTGCTGAAAATCCTGACAGTACCAGGACCATCACTTTTGCTGAACCGATTTATAACGAACCTGACTGCCATACGGCTGCGTGTCATGCCCATAAAAGTGAAGATAAAGTTCTCGGTATTCTGCTTACTGATTTCTCCTTGCAGACAATTGACTCAAGAATTGATAAACAGGTTGGACAGATTTCACTCTTCATAATTCTTGTCGTAGTAATTATTGCAGGGCTCCTCGGGATTATCCTCTGGAGAATTGTTTTAAAACCCTTAAGCAGCCTCACCGGCGGTATGCAAAAGGTATCTTCAGGCGATATATCGCAGAAGGTCGACATTCAAACAGAGGATGAAATCGGCCTCCTTGCTACCACATTTAACACCATGACCAATGAACTGACAATTGCCCGGCAGAGAATGGAAGAATGGACCGAGACACTTGAGGAAGAAGTCGAAAAACAGACCCGGGTAATTAAACAGACCCAGAATAAACTTATCGAGGCAGAAAAAATGGCTGCCCTTGGAAGGATTACTGCAGATATTGCTCATGAGATTCGCAATCCGCTCACTGCACTTGGTGGTTTTGGCAGGAGGCTGCTGAAAAGTGCGACCGGTAAAAGTCAGAAAAAATATGCAGAAGTCATTGTTTCTGAATCAGACCGTCTCGAACAGGTGCTGAAGGATGTACTTATATACTCCAGACATGTACGGACTGATTTTGAAAAGGATTCAGTCAATGGAATCATTACAAAATCAATAGATCTGTACCGGGAAATCTGTGACGAGCAATCAATTGCTGTTAACACTCAGCTGAACACTGATTTACCGGTCCTTCTGCAAAAAGACCAGGTACAGCAGGCAGCCAATAACCTGGTCAACAACGCCATAGACGCAATGTCGGACGGAGGCACCCTGACTTTATCCACTGAACTGAAAAAGGCAAATAATATTGAATATGTCTCTCTAAATGTCCGGGATACGGGTGAAGGAATATCAGCTGACAAACTTCCCCTTATTTTTGAACCGTTTTTCACAACGAAAAGAATTGGCCAGGGAACAGGATTAGGACTTTCAATATGCAAAAAAATCGTTGAGGAACATGGTGGTTTTATCAAGGCTAAAAACGGCACCGGCCTGACGATCAGTATGTTTTTCCCCTACCAGAATGGCGATTTACTGCATAATAAACCCTGCTGGGAGCACATGCAGTGCAAACAGGATGTAAATCATGATGAAAGTTGTCCGGCCTATCCACATTTCGGCAGGATATGCTGGGCGGTTGCAGGAACACTCTGCGCCGGGAAAATTCAGGGCACCTATGCCCAGAAAATTCATGACTGTCACAGGTGTGGGTATTATCGCTCGGTCCAGGCAGTACAATAATATCTGGTATAGATGTTTTCAAAAAACACTTTGTTTGCACTTTTTAGTATTATCTTAAATGATTTTTGTTTAAACAACTCATGAACGCAAAAAATTTTCACCCAAGACTTTTGAGAAAAACTTATGGTATAGATTCCATAAACATTTAATCTTAATGGGGTTACAACATTTCATGTCAATCTCATGGAGGGCAAAATGAAACCGGATGTGCCTCTCAATACTATTGACTCTGACAAGTTTGCAGAAAAGATTCTCTCACTTCTGAACTCAAACAAGCCGAAAGATTTTCTCTTTGCTGATATTGTAACAACCGTCCAGAAAGAAACGGGAATTGAATCCATAGGTCTGCGGTTGCAGGATGGGTTTGACTATCCCTATTATGTCACCAGAGGTTTTTCCCGGGATTTCGTGGAAATGGAAAACTTTTTATGTGTGCTTGACAAGGATGGGAAACCTGCCAAGGGGCCTCAAGGCCTCCCTAAACTTGAATGCATGTGCGGCAACATCATCCGTGGCCGAGTAGATTCCACTTTACCTCATTTTACCAGGGGAGGAAGTTTCTGGACCAACAGCACAACTGATTTTATTGCAGAAGCATCAATAATTGACCTGCAGGAGACAACACGAAACAGATGTAACAGTGAAGGATACGAGTCCGTTGCCCTTATTCCTGTCAAAGATGTTGAAACTTACGGTTTGTTGCAATTGAATGACAGCAGGAAAAATCTTTATTCTTTGAAATTTATCGAACTTATGGAATGGGTGTCAGCAAGCATCGGCATCCTGATTTCCTATTTGTACCAACAAGATAATCCCCAGTCTATCAAAGATGCTCTGGAGAAATATCAACCTTCCCGGGTCATAGGACCAATTAAATCCCGAGAATAAAAAAAGGGGGAGACTATCAGTCTGATGATAGACTCCCCCTTTCAGCTTTTAGCAGAATGCTGAACTGATTCAGTTATTATGCTGCCAGGGCACAGTTTATTTTATGGTTCATAATAGTCTGCATTTCCTCAATGCTGAGAACTGAATTTTCAGCTTTTAGCATATACACGACACAGTCATGGCAAATATCCATAGCTGCCCTGTAATCATTTAATTCGCCGGCAATTTCCCAGCATGGTGTTTCAGGACGACTTTTGGCGGGACACGCCTTCGCAGCATCACAATTCATAATCTTCCAACATGGCCAATTGCATTTTTCTCCCATAGGTTAACCTCTAACTCTAATATTTAAAACTTTCAGGAAAAATCTGTATGGCAAACTTTATCCTGAACTGAAGCGCGACGTTTAGCTGGCTTTATTGAAAGGTTATTTATCGTCCCCATGAACAAGGATCTTCAAGTCACGAAAAATCAAACCTTTGGCATACTAAATAATATGCCAAAAGATATATCATAAGTCAACAAATAATCAGCTTTTTATTTTCTAAGCCGGCAACTGCCCCATAAGAATTAGCTTAATTACGGGAAATATTAGAAAAGTTACTTTTGCTTGTTCTTCCATTATTTTTTTTGGGTGTCCTGTCTGATTACTCACTGAGCAGATAACTTTCAAGATGGCATATTGTCGCAGTCACTGGGACAATTTTAAATGAGCAAAAATCCCGCTGGCATTCAGGAACTGAATCACTTTGCCCCCTCGGGATGCTAAACATATTGATAATCAACAGTATGTAACGTATGTTTAAAATCGTTGAAAATTTTATCAATAACCGTTCCATAACACCAATAATAAAAGCCTGTGAGAATGCTAATTAGATCATTAAGCACTTTGTTTATTGTTCTGGTGATAACTGTTTTGTCATCATGCACAATGGTTTCAAAAGAAATGCTGCCCGGTATGGAATACCGTGAAAATCCCATAGTAGAAATCATCGAGTATAACGATTATGAAAAGCTTCAGAAAGACTGCATCAAACTGCTCAATAAACCTGACTGGAAGTATTCCGGATGTACGTTGGTGCCGCACGATCCTACCCAGAAGTGTGTAATCCGCATAATGGCAGGAGATGAAAAAACAAAAGAACATGAGATGGCCCACTGTCACGGACATGCTGATACTCTTCTGCCATGGATGGCTGATTTTGATTTCTATAACAACATTGACCAGGAGTAGTGGCAGAAAAATATTGCTTCCTGCCAAAAACCTGACAATATTTTGGCAATATAGAGTTTTAAATTTTAAGATCTTAATTTCTCCAAAACTTAACATTAGCAAACCATAAAATCTTGACTAGTGAAACCCAAGGGGTTACGGTTAATCTTTGATAAAATCATTCAAACATAAAGGCTTGGAAGAATTTTTCTATACAGGTAAGAAAAAAAGCATAAAGCCTCAACATGCTGACAGATTGGAAAGGATTCTTGATCGACTTAATGCTGCGAATGAAATAAAAGACATGAACTATCCAGGCTCAAATCTACACAAGTTAACAGGAGATAAAAAGGATCACTATGCAGTAAAAGTGTCCGGCAACTGGAGGGTTTTCTTTAAATTTATTGATGGTGATGCCCACGTGGTCGATTACGACGACTACCATTAAATAAGGTGACCAAATGAGAAAAATAAAACGCCAACCAACTCATCCAGGAAAAATTATTAAAGAAGACTATTTGGAACCCTTGTCCATAACAGTCACTGATATGGCTTGTAGGCTTGGAGTTTCGAGAAAAACCTTGTCAAAAATCATAAACATAAGAGGAGCAATAACTCCTGACATGGCTCTTCGTCTGGCAAGAGCATTTGATACTTCACCAGACCTGTGGTTAAATTTGCAGAAAAATTATGATTTATGGCAAGCAGAGAATGTTTCCAAAGAATGGCAGCAAGTGAAACCTCTATCCCAACAGTTACTCCATCCAAACATATAAAACATCTTTAGCTAGATGGATAGTAAGCAAATCACTTATCGATCTGATAAGTGATTTATCTTTTGTCCGTGTTTATCAGAGGTTAATAAAATTATTTAATCAGGATATAAAAGCTTTACACGAGTTTGATCAGCCTGCTGTAGAATTTTCATCCTCATATAATCAGCAAGGATTTTCTGCGGAAAATAAGAGAAGAAATATCAAAGTTCTTTCTTCCATTGCAAAACCCGCTCGGCAAATTATTTGCAAAGTATTTCAATGTGGAATGTAAAATTTTACAATGAAAAATAGGTCAGATTACTGGTAACAATGCGATAGGTGGTAATAAGAACAAAAACCGTCATACACCCAAGGGAAAAAATTATCCACCTCCTTTCAAGTTGAAGAACTGTCTTCTGCAGCGAGAGAATTTTCTTAACTCCTTGAAAAATACCGGGCAGCAAGCCGAAAAACACTCCGCAAAAAAGGCTTATATAGAGAGGGTAGCCAATAAAACCGTACTCTCTTTGAATAATATCAAAAGGACAATGATGGGTCGGCAATTCATAAATATACATTGAGATAAATGAAACGACGGAAGCCAGGGCAACAAACAGGAATACTGCATTAAAGCCAGACAGGAGGTATCTGAGATACGCTTTATCCGAAATCAGGCATAACAGCCCGGCAATAAAAACAAGAACGGCTACTCCATAAAAAACAATCATAGCAGGTAAAACTGGAAGTCCTGCTATGCTGCTTGCCACACCGGCCCCTGAATCACTGAACAGAGAACCGCAGCATGACGTGATTATATCAGGGTCAAGGCCCAGGAAATAATGAAACTGCAGGAAAGAATCAAGAATGATGATAGGCAGCAGAGTTATTAGTAAACTGTATTTCAGCCTGACAAGGGGGTAGTCTTCAGCCTTCTGGTTAAGATAGTTCAGGACAAGCCAGAGTCCGGCTACAAAACAAACTGTAATTTTGGAAAAAAGTGCCGCCCACCCCACGGGATTGGCATTTAATGAACCTGTGGCGCACATGGCGCCGACAAAGAGCCTGTAAATATCATCCACGGTATAGACGAATAACAGGGCGGAAGCGATCTGGAATCCCAGCACATAATTCATGATCGTGGAGATCAGATAGGTTTTACGCTCAAGGGAAAGCTGGTAGGCTGAACTGCTTTGAAAATCCCAACGCAAAACAACTTTGGCCCCAAGCACAGCAGCAAAGAGCATCAGCAGTATGACAAGGACTGAACCGCTGACAAGAGCAAGAATACCCGGATGAAAGAACACCTTACTGCTCCTTTTCCAGCTGCCCGTCCCTCATTGCAATAGTTTTACCGACCTGAGTTTGTTCATAAACCAAGGGGTCATGGGTGGCTATAATGACGGTTCTGCCTTCATCGCAAAGTGCACCAAGCATTTCCATGAATTCTAGCGACAGCTTTTTGTCAAGATGTGCGGTTGGTTCATCAGCGATAATAACTGCTGGATCATTGATGAGAGCCCGTGCAATTGCAACTCTCTGCTGTTCCCCGCCTGAAAGGTTTTTGACCTTCAGATTTTCTTTGCCGATTATGGAGAATTGCTCCATAACGGCCAGGGCTCTCTTCTTCATTACTGCAGGCATTATATCCGTCGGATAAAGCGGCAGAAGAATATTTTCCAGTACACTCAAATTTCGAATCAGGTGAAACTGCTGAAAAATAAACCCAAACTTTTCCCGCCGCATTTCAGCAAGAAATCTCTCCGGAAGTTTGACCACATCCTTACCGTCAATAAAGATTTTGCCCTCGGTCGGTCGTGACATACAGCCGATGGCACTCAACAGGGAAGTCTTGCCGGACCCGCTTGGTCCTTTCAGAACAGTCATCCCTCCCCTGTCAATCTGGACTGATATATCATGAAGAGCGGTCATCTCATCCGGCTTTCCCGAATTGTAAACCTTTCTGACATTCATGGTTTGTATATAGGATGTTTTTTCTGCCAAATCAGCCTCTCATGATTGTATCAGGGTCTGTGATTGCCGCTTTCCAGGCTGGTATAATCGTGCTTGCAACATACGGTGTAATGGTGAGAAACCCGAGGGTAAAAACAAGATACGGATCAAGATGCGGTGTCAGTTGAAAATCGGGAAAAACAACAGACCATCCCTTGACAATCTGGGCCAGTAAAAATGCCTTGAAGACAAAGACATGCATGAAACCGGCAATAGTTCCCAGTAAAAATGAGGTCAGGGCGATGATAAGACCTTCCCAGAATTTAAGCGCCAGAACTTCGGAAGTGTCCCAGCCGATGGCTTTGAGGATACCTATTTCCTGTTTTTCGTCCGCACTGATACCGGTTGCTTTATCCCAGGCAAGGATGCAGAAGGCAATAACGGCAGCACTGAAAACGCTCAGCATCATGCCGCTCCGCCAGTTAAACACCATCTCATATGTTCGCACCAGTTCGGTTCGTGTTATAGGCCTGCTGTCCGGTAAAAGTTTTTTAATCTTAGTGGCAACCGTTTGCAGTTCGTTCTTATTATATACTTCTACTGCAACATCTGTAGCCCTTCCCGGGGGGTAACCAAAAAAATCTATTACAGCATCGTTTGGCAGGACAATCAGGTCGTTGGTCAACATGCTGGAATCGGCCTGAAAAACACCTACAACCTCATAAAGCACCCCTGTAT
>JBHPCH010000099.1:0-9225 GCA_042576125.1 Thermodesulfobacteriota bacterium | reverse complement strand
GGTGAGATTGATTTCATGCGATGCTTCAAAGAATGCCATCCAGGTGCTGTCTACCGGCATCAGGTATCTGCTACAGACGCGGTGCGCAAAGGTGAAAACGTAATTGTATCAACACCAACTGCCAGCGGTAAAAGTCTGATTTATAACCTGCCTGTTTTTGAGCAGATTATGCGATCACCTGATTCCACTGCCCTGTATCTTTTTCCTTTAAAGGCACTGGCTCAGGATCAATTGCGCACCCTACAGGAACTGTCATCTTTACTGCCCGAAGAATTAAGGCCTGCTGCAGCGATCTATGACGGTGACACAAATGCCTATCAGAGGAAAAAACTTCGTGACCGTCCTCCAAATATTCTCATTACCAACCCGGATATGTTGCATCTTTCCATGCTGGGCTATCATTCCACCTGGAGTAGTTATTTTGCACAACTGACCCATGTGATCCTGGATGAAGTGCACATTTACAGAGGTATTTTCGGTTCCCATATGGCCTGGGTATTGCGGCGTTTGAAACGGATCTGTGCCTATTACGGCTCCACACCCCAGTTTATTCTTTCCTCTGCCACTGTTGCAAATCCGGATGAACTGGCCCGCGATCTGCTCGGAGAGATGGCAACCGCTATATGTAAATCAGGTGCTCCGCGGGCAAAGCGGCATTTTATTTTTATTAATCCCATCGACAGTGCGGCAAGTGCTGCCAGTCAATTAATTGAGGCCAGTTTGAAAAGAGGACTGCGGACCATTGTTTATACCCAGTCCCGAAAGCTTACAGAACTTGTTTCCATCTGGACACAAAAGCGTTTGGGTCCACTTGCAGACAAGCTGACTTCTTACCGGGCTGGATATCTGCCTGAAGAACGGCGGGAGATTGAGACAAGACTCTCCGAAGGGTCGCTCCTTGGCGTTATAGCCACCAGTGCCCTTGAACTGGGTATAGATATCGGTGATCTGGATATTTGTATCCTGGTTGGCTATCCAGGCACGGTAATGACAACCTGGCAGCGCGGGGGCAGGGTGGGACGCAAGGAGAATGAATCGCTTATTATTCTCGTTGGTCTGGAAGACAGCCTGGATCAGTATTTCATGCGTAATCCTAAGGATTTTTTTGAGCGTGAGGTTGAAGCAACAGTTTTAAATCCCAGAAATAAAACAATCGTCAAGCGTCATCTGATCTGTGCTGCTGCGGAACAACCCATAAAGACAGATGAGTCACTCATCAAGAATCAAGATGTGCTGGAAGTGGTTGAGGAGCTTGTGGACGAAGCTTCTCTGCTGTTGACTGCTGATGGAAATTACTGGATCGGGGCCCGCAAATACCCTCACCGGGAAGTGGATTTGCGTGGTACCGGGCAAACACTAACCATTCGCAATAACACTGATGGTACTGCCCTTGGTGAGATTGATTTCATGCGATGCTTCAAAGAATGCCATCCAGGTGCTGTCTACCTGCATCGTGGCAAGACCTGGTTGATAACCGATCTTGACCTGGAAACCCATGAAGTGACTGCTGCCAGAAAAAATGTCAACTATTTTACCAGGACCCTGGGCAACAAGACCACGGAGATTTTGAAAACTTACCAAACAACTGAGCTTGAAAATTTTCGGGTTTTATTTGGCTATATTCGGGTTACCGATACTGTAACGGGTTTTCAGAGGAAGCTTGTGGCAGGACAGAGGCTGATAAGCACTGAACCACTTGACCTCCCGCCGCTGGTTTTTGAAACTGAAGGGTTGTGGATTGAGATACCAGCAGCGATTCAGAAGCGCATTGAACGCGAGCAGTATCATTTTATGGGAGGCATTCATGCCCTGGAGCATGGTGCAATTTCCATATTTCCCCTGTTGGTTCTCTGCGATCGGAATGATGTCGGCGGTATTGCCCATCCGTTTCATGAGCAGCTTTCACAGGCAGCAGTCTTTATATATGACGGATATCCGGGTGGGGTAGGGCTGTCCCGTAAGGCCTTTGAGAAAATTGACGAGCTGCTGCATTTGACGCAGAAAACAATCAGCGATTGCTCCTGTGAACTTGGCTGCCCATCCTGCGTACATTCCCCGAAATGCGGCTCCGGGAACAGACCGATTGACAAGCAGTCTGCCCTGGAAATACTTGCTGACTTATTGGGGAGTAAAATTTCAGACAAACCCGACCGCCAGAAATTTACAAGCCTAAATGTTGATGAGTTCCGTGTATCCGGGTCTGAAAGAAAAATTGAAAAAACAAACCCGCCGGCCAGTTATTGTGTATTTGATGTTGAGACCAAAAGGAGTGCCGCAGAGGTTGGAGGCTGGCATCGGGCAGACAGGATGGGTATCAGTGTGGTCGTTCTATATGATTCAGTGGCTGATAGTTTCAAAACATATCTGGAGAAGGACATTCCTGACTTGATAAGGGACCTGCAGTCTTTTGAACTGGTTGTTGGCTTTAATAACAAACGGTTTGACAACCGGGTGCTCTCAGCGTATTCGGTGTTTAATCTTGAATCCCTTCCCACGTTGGATATTATGGAGGTTATTACAAACAGACTGGGATACAGGTTGAGTCTCGACAGGTTGGCTGAGCATACACTTGGAGTTAAAAAATCCGCTAATGGTCTGCTGGCCCTTCAGTGGTACAAGGAGGGCAGAATCGATGAAATAATAAGTTACTGCCGGCAGGATGTTAAAATAACCAGGAATCTTTTTTTATTTGGCCTGGAGAACCGTTTTCTCCTCTTTCAGAACAAGGCAGGCTCCGTGGTTCGTTTACCGGTCGATTTTTCAGGTTATTTTTAAAAACGTACAGATATTTAAGCTTGTGCGGTCAGACCGACAAACATGAAATTGGTGAAAAATATAGTTTGTATATTTGTTAAAATGGATTGGCGGGCCAGAGAAGAGAATTATGCATCCAGCCGGTTATTTCATTTTTATAACGAACTTTCATCCAATCCCCCTTCATTTCAAGGGGAGTAAACACCACACCTTTTTTTACTGTAGCAACGACTGTTTCATTAGTGCCCGGGCCAGAGCGCATATTGGCGGTTTCAACATTGACAATGACTGATTTGTTGCTTGATATCAGTGTTTCGTATATCCAGCCTTCATCTCCTTCAAAATCAACAACTTTTGCCCATTTGCCTTCACGTTTTATAACCTGGAGAGGAAAGCTCTCAAAAACCTGCCAGATCACATTGTTTTTGGTACTTGGGCCGGAACGTATGTTTACCGCGTCATTTTTCACGCTGACATATTCGGCAGCATGACCGGTAACAGAAAGTGACAGAATAAAAAGGGCAGCAACACATGCAAGAAAAAAAGTTTGGTAAGTTCTCGTCTTCATAATCGACTCTTATGGTTTTTATTTGTTATGTAAATCTTTATAAGAATATCATCATGGAAAATGATTTAATTGAACAAATTTATAGCATCATCAGATCGTCAAGTCAAATCAGTTCTTGAATGAAAAGCAGTACCGGGAAAATTTATTTTGTGGGGGGGCGACTGCAGATTAAAATCGGTCCGTAACCTGCCGATGTGCTTTCCCCAGTATCATCTGTGTCGGTCATAATGGCTATAGCAGCAACCTTTGGAGGTTTTTTGCCAAAGAAACGGAAATAGTCCTCATAGAGATTTCTTGTTTCAGTTATCCACTTCCCTGTATTAGCTGGGCCACTTTCAACACTTACCATAATGCTGCTGGATGTATACGCGGAAGGAATAATCTGGTTGAGTGGAAGCTTGTTTGCCCAGATATAATTAATGATCTTGGAATTCCAGAAAAACAGGGATGGAAAGGCTATATAAATTCTTGCACTGTAGTCATCCTTTGATTTTTGGGTGGCATCACCACTGGTAATTATTTTGTCTGCCTTCCATATCCAGGTAATATAGGGGTATTTCTGTGGATCATACTTAATTCTGTAAATGAGACCTGATGCCGCATTGTTACTGGTTGCCTTGACATATGGTTTCCCGTTCATCTTTGTCCAGATATATTCTGTATAACCTTTGAATGACTTGGGAATCCATTCAGCTTTGATGCCATGCCTAAAGTCATCAATAAGTATTTCGCATTCCGGCGGTATTTTAAAATCCTCTGCAAGTGAAATGGAATAAATACTCAGCAGCAAAATAAGAATTGGTATAATTTTACTCATGGCATTTTTTAATAGTAGTAATCATTCTGATTTTTCATGGGAAGAATGGGTAACAATGTGTATGAGGAATTCCCTGTTTCCCTTAGGGCCTAAAATTGGGGATGGTGTAATTCCATTACTTATCAGTCCCAATGTTTCGCAAAAACCGACAATCTCATCTATTACCTCCTGGTGCAGAGTAGGATCACGAATAACCCCACCCTTGCCAACTTTGCCGCGCCCGACTTCAAACTGTGGTTTAATGAGAGCAAGAATTGAAACATCTTCATGAAAGAAAGGCAATAAAGGCGGAATAAGCAGTTTGAGAGAGATAAATGACGCATCAATAACCGCAAGGTCAATTGGATCAGTAAAATCTTTCCTGCTTAGATATCGGGCATTGGTGCGTTCCATTACCACTATACGTGAATCCTGACGAAGTTTCCAGGCTAGTTGTCCATAGCCGACATCAACACTGTAGACCTTTAAGGCTCCGTGTTGAAGAAGGCAGTCGCTAAAACCTCCTGTTGAGGCACCTATATCAAGGCAGATATGTCCAGCCGGATTGATGTTGAAAAATTGTAAGCCTGCCTCCAATTTATACCCACCCCTGCTTACAAAGGGACATGAGTCCTTAACCTCTATAGTACATGAATCCTCTACCATGGTTCCAGCCTTGTCAGCCAGCCTGTTATTTACCAATACCTGTCCCGCTCCGATCAAAGCCTGGGCTTTCTGTCTGGTTGGGGCCAGATTTTTTGCAAGCAGCAATTTGTCAAGACGAATTTTCATTGGAATGGATATCCTTTCGGCATTGATTCAATTCTTTCCTTCCGTTTTTGTTGGAAAACTGATAAGGCTTTGCATGTTTTTATACATACCATAGCCCATAAAATGTCTGTTCCTAAAAGATTAACATAAACAAAATAATATCATTAAGCTGTTTTTGTCATGTCCAGAAGCACGATTAAAACCATTTTTTCTCTGAAGATGCTTGCCATGTTCACCCTTGGTTTTGCGTCAGGTTTTCCATTTTATGTTGTGCGTGATGTTCTTAAGCTCTGGCTCACGGATGCCAATGTAGACTTAGGAACCATAGGCCTTTTTTCTGCTGTGGCCTTGCCCTACACCTGGAAATTTGTCTGGGCGCCCGCAATGGACGGTATTACCCCTCCTTTTCTCGGCAGGAGAAGGGGTTGGATGCTTATGACCCAGATTGGACTGCTTGTCCTCATTGCGGCAATGGGGCAGCTTGATCCGACAAAATCCTTAAGAATGATGGCCGTAGTTGCATTTTGTATAGCCGTTTTCAGTGCCTCCCAGGATATCGCTCTGGATGCCTTCAGGCGTGAATATCTAACAGATGAAGAACTGGGTCTTGGCACCGGTATCTGGATGAATTCCTGGCGTTTCGGTATGTTCGCCTCAACCGGCACTGCTTTTCTCCTGTCCGATAAAATAGGATATCCTGCAGTGCATGTGGTTTTGAGTCTCATGATGGGTATAGGCATTATAACAACCCTGCTGGTGTCTGAGCCGGATACCGGGGTAGCAGGACCCCGAACACTCCAAGAGGCAGTAGTTGAGCCCTTTCGCGAATTTTTCAGCCGAGGCGGTGCCTGGTGGGTACTTGCTTTTATTTTGCTTTACAAAGTAGGTGATAACATGGCCGGCGCCATGAACATCCCCTATATACTCAAGATGGGATTTACCAAGCAGGAGTACTTTGTTATAGTAAAGGGTATTGGAATGATGGCCCTTTTCGGTGGTGCATTTTTAGGCGGAATCGTTATGGTCCGTCTGGGGATTGCAAATTCCCTCTGGGTTTTTGGTATCTTACAGGCAGTTTCAACCGCCTGTTTCGCACTCCTGATGATCGTTGGGAAAAATCATGTTCTCCTCACGGGAATTGTGGCATTCGAGTTTCTGGCCACAGGTCTTGGGCAGGCAGCCTATGCCAGTTATATGGCGGTACAGACCAATAAACGTTTTACTGCAACCCAATATGCCATGATGACAAGCCTGATGGCGGTTCCCGGTACAGTAGCCGCCGCCATCACCGGCTATATGGCAGAATATCTTGGCTGGATAGGCTTTTACATAATCTGTGCCCTGGTAGCAATACCTGGCATGCTATTACTTATGCGGATTGCTCCCTGGGGCAGCAGCAATGAAGAAATTGATGCAAATATGGGAGCAGATCGTTAATTCAAGTTTACTTATTCAATGCATTGAGCCTGGTCTTTGCAGAAGTAATTTCAGCACTGTCTGGATGGGTGTCAACAAGCTTGTTGTATACAATGCGGGCTGTTTCAGGATCTCCAATTTTTTCAAAAGAGAGCCCCTGTTTATATAAAGCCTTGGGTGCCAGTGAGTCCTGCGGGTGTTCCACGATGACCTTTTGAAATTCCAGGATCGACAGCTCATAATCCTTGTCTTCGTAAAGACTTTCCGCTGCATAGTAACGGGCAGTTACTGCCTGGGGTCCTGTTGGGTTTTTGTCAAGGTATTCTGCGAAAGAATTGTAGGCTTCCCGGTACTTTTTCTCTTTGAAAAGGATCATCCCCCGATCATATGAGGTTGCGACAGCAACTGGTGTAGGTTGGGGCACAGCTTTTTCAACTGGCTTGGCTACAACTTTTGGTTCGGTTTTTTCGGCTGGTTTGACAATAGCTTTTTCAACCGGCTTGGTTATAACTTTTGGCTCAGCTTTCTCGGCTGGTTTGGACTCAGTTATTTCGACTTTTTTTGTCTCAATTTTTTCCGTTTCAGTTTCTTCTATCACCTCCTCAGTAATATCCTGGCCGGTGACAGAAACCTTATAAGGATCTGGCAGAATTTCCCTCGGGCCTCTGGTACTTTTTCTCCTTTCAGCAGCTTCTCTCTCAGCTGCCAATCTTGCTTTTCTCTCTGCTTCTCTTGCCCGTTGGGCTGCCTCAATAGCTTTTTGGGCTGCTTCCCTGCTCCTGGCATCCTTAATGGCTTGAATCTCATTTTCGGCAAATGTCAGCCGGTCATAGGCTTTGAGTAATTGGTCTTCGGTTAATACAAGACGCTCCTCGAGTCTGCTGATCTCCTTTGAGCTGTTTTTTTCTGATTCTTTCATCTGCGCAAGAAGAAGCTTTTTCAACTCCCTGTTTTCTTCCTGTACCTGCCGGATAAAAAAGTTATTTTCCTCTATTTCACCCTGCAATTTTAGTATCTCAGACTGATGATAATCGAGGCGATCTCCTGTTTCGGCCTGGCGTTCCCGGACCTCTTTAACGGTCTGTTTTTTCAGTTCAGCGACTTGCTTATCAATATCCTCAACTTTGGAATCCACTTTACGAACTTGAACATTAGTGTATTCCATGTCTTTCTGTGTGGCGACACATTGAACCAACAGGGAAGATAAAAACAGCAGTATCAATGAGTATAAAAAGTATCGTTTCATGGATGTCCTCGTCAAAAGTATATTTAGTCTCATTGCATTCTTGGCGACCATTCAGGGGAAGATTGATGGCCCTGGAGCCTGAACAGGGTTCGAAAACCTGTTCCATTCTTGAATACTGTACAGATGTCCTTATCATCATCATGACTGCGGCTGAAAACTATCTGTCGTCCATCCGGTGACCATGAGGGAGATTCATGATCATCGCGGTACCAGGTAAGCTGCAGCGGCTTTCCACCCTCTGGTTTTATAATGAAAATCTGGTAATGGCTTTCATACAGGCCGGAATAGGTAATCCATTCTCCATCGGGCGACCAGCTTGGTTCTGTATTGTCGTTACCCTGAAAGGTAATACGTCTGACAGCTTTTGTCTTTATATTCATTACATAAACTTGCGGGGTACCGCTACGATCAGATACAAAGGCGATATGTTTGCCATCCGGTGACCAGGTAGGTGAAACATTGATTCCGGTATTTTGGGTGAGCCGGGAAATAATAGTTCCCTTTGTGTTGATGAGATAGAGATCGGGATTATTGTCCACGCTTAAGGTTATGGCCATGGTTTTTCCGTCAGGAGACCAGGCAGGAGCAAGGTTAAGGCCTGGATGTCTGGAAATGGCACTGGTTATTTTAGCTTCCTGCCAGTTGGTGATATAAAGATTCGGATTACCGGGGTGATAGGAAGTATAGGCAAGCAGTTTGCCGTCCGGAGAAAATTTAGGTGAAACAGCAAGGTTTTTATGACGGGTTATCTGCTTGATATTTCTCCCAAGTACGTCGGCAACGAATATTTCTTTGTGTTTTCCTACCTGTGAGGTAAAGGCAATGTAGGACATGCTTATACCGCGCTCTCCAGTGAGATGATAAATCACCTCATCGCAGAATCTTTGAATCATCTTATCACGAATATCAAAAGCTCCCTTGTACCGCTTGCCAATGAGCATTCTGCTTTCAGCCACATCAATCAGTCTGAATTCAAATATTATACTCTCACCCTTGACTTCGTATTCAGTGATGATAGAGAAGTCTACGCCGAGATTCAGCCAGTCGGTTTTTTTTGAACCGTCATATTTTTCCGGCGGTACAACGTTGATGAAGCCGTGGAATTCAAGGGCATCAGTGAGCAGGGCTGCCATGTCCCTGTCGGTTTTATCAGTCCGGCCCGGCCTGTTTTTATTAGAAAAATAAGGTACGGCAACAGGAACCTGACGAAAATCAGGAGAGGTAATATCAAGATAGACCTTTGCCTGGGCAAGTGAACTGCATAGAATGGTTGATATGAGTGTCAACCCGATAACACGGATGATTATTCGAAGAAACATAGTTGATTATAATAGATTATTTAGTACAACTCTCCTGGTTTGAACCGTAACCCGACTTCAAGGGTCTCTTCTTCCAATTGGTCAGGGAATGGAGGCATAGGTGAAGATTCTTTCAGAGCCTTTAAAACAAACTGGTTAAAATATATATTATCAGATTTTTTTTCAAAAGAACTATCTGTCACCACTCCATTCCTCCTAATTACAATAACTAAAATTGCCTCAAGAGCATTATCCCAATTTTGCAGGTCTGGCAAGATCCAATGATCATGAATTTTCTGGTAAACAGCAGAAAGATACTGTTTCATATAAAAATCCGGTTCAAAAAAAACCGACTGGCTGAATCTCGGCGTAGACT
>JBHPCH010000098.1:0-9235 GCA_042576125.1 Thermodesulfobacteriota bacterium | reverse complement strand
CCAGCTGAAACCTTGGATGAAATAAAAAATATCCTGCTCCTGATCGACCCTTCCCTGGACCCGTCACCAATCGAAAAGATATATGAGGATATCATTCATCTCTTCTATGGAGAATTTCCCGGATACCGGGCCAGCAATACCAAATATCACAATCTGGAGCATACCAGTTCAGTTACCCTTGCTGCTGCAAGGCTCATTCATGGTTTGCATGTCCAGGGACAGATTTTCTCACCAAGGCTTATTCAGCTTTGTCTGATAGGGGCACTTTTTCATGATACGGGACTTATCCAGACCGAGGAAGAAGTTGAGGGTACCGGGGCCCAATACACCATCGGCCACGAGGGTCGCTCAATAGCCTTTATGGAAAAATATCTTACCGGAAAAGGCTTTCCGCAGGAGGACATTCGCGACTGCAGCCATATTATCATGTGCACGGAACTCGCCCTTCCCCTGGCAGAGATACCATTCGACTCTGAAGAAGCCAGAACCATGGGCAAGGTTCTTGGAACCGCTGATCTGGTTGCCCAGATGGCGGACAAGGATTACCAGGAAAAACTGCTTCTGCTTTTTCTGGAGTTCGAGGAAGCCGGGATGGAAGGGTTTAAGTCCCCGCTGGAGCTTTTCAGTAAAACAGAGGAATTCTATCGCTCGGTGGTACGTAAAAGGCTGACCGGTGAACTGGAAGGAGTTTCTTCTGCAGCTCTCTATCATTTCAGGGAGAGGTGGAAAATAGACAGGAATCTTTATGAGGAATCGATCCAGTCCAATATAAGACAAATGAAGGAAACTGTCATGGAGTCTCTTCTGCAGCTTTCCATCATTTCACGTGGAAGATAGGCAGAATAGCCAACACTTCATAATCATCTGAAAAGAGTTATAAACAGAATTCCCTCGTTTCTAGTTCTTTCTCCCGAATATGCTCTTTCACATCCTCAATGGGCAACTCTTCTTTATGAAAGATACAGTGGGCTCGAGCCATGGCCTTGGTCTTCTCGATCGCCTTTGACAGTGCACGCCTTAACCTAAGTTTCCTCACATCACGGCTAACCGTCATCATAAAATGGTGCGACACGCACTGGAAAATACCAACTTTGACCATACCCTGGCCGCAGATAGCCTGAGTATCCCATATAGTTTTCGGCAATATAGGATGTAGAAGTATGAACTGAATAAGAAGTAATCTTTTTAAGGTGTTTTGAATTGCCTAAGATACCTTTTATTTCGTTTGCATGACCCAGACACCGTTCCAGTCACCGGGCGGTGGGGTTTCCTGCAGGTGGCGGCAGCGCTCTATATAGATGTTGGAAAGTTTGTCGGCCGGGTGCAGTTCGAGCGCCCTTTGGAATGACTTGACCGCCTTTTCCCAGTTCCCCTTGCCGTAATGATGCCGTCCTTCCTTAAAATGGCTCACGACTTCCATCAGGTTGGGAAAGGATTCAACGGAATGGTAATCCAGCACTTCATAGATTTTGATCGCTTCGCTCTTGCCTTTAACCACCACATCATCAATATCGCGGATCCGGTAAGTGCCATGCAGGTTCTTAAAGGTGTTTTCACTGATAAGAATGCGGCTGCTATATTTTTTGCAGGCCGACTCCAGGCGGGCGGCCAGATTGACGCCGTCGCCGATCATGGTGTAATCCATGCGTTTTGGGGAGCCGATATTACCGGAGACAATTGTGTCGGTATTCAGGCCGATTCCCATGTCCACCGGTTTTTTTCCTTCATTGGTCCGCTGGCGGTTCCATTCCTGCAGCTCCGAGATCATGGCAATAGCGGCCCGTACGGCGCGATCTTCATCATCTATATGGGCAATGGGAATACCAAAAGCCGCCATGATGGCATCGCCGATAAATTTATCCAGCATGCCGTTTTCACATTGAATACAGTCTACCATGATGGTGAAATATTCGTTCAGTAGGCTGACCGTACCCTGAGCACCCAATTCTTCTGTCAGCGAGGTAAAACCACGGATGTCGGAAAAGAGAATGGTCGCCTTAGTGCTGATGCCGCCGAGAATATCTTCGCCGCCTTCCAGCAGCTTGTCGGTTAAACCCGGGTCCATATAACGGGACATGGTCGACTTCATCCGCTTTTCACTGCTGATATCTTCGATCATCAGGAGCGTGCCGATCTTTGTATTGTCTTCGCTGCGCAGGGGTTGAACGGTCAGGTTAATGGAACGCGATTCCTGGCAACAACAGAGTTCTGCATCAATTGTATGTTCCGGAGCATTTGTCTCTTCGATTCGGAGTATCTTTTCCATGATCCAGTCATTGGCTCCGGTAAAAAAATCGGCAGCGGGACGGTTAAGAATATCTGCAGGTAACATGCCGAGAATATGGTAACCGGCTGTGTTACACGTCACGATGATGCCTTCCTCGTTTAAGGTGATGACACCATTTGTCATGCTCTCCAACATACTTTCGTTGTAATTCTTGACATTTTGTACTTCTTTAAAAAGATGTGCGTTTTCCAGGGCGATGGACACCTGGGCCGTGAAAGCCTTCAGGCGTGATTCATCTTCGTCACTGAAGGGCCCGCCCCTTTTGTTCAGGACCTGGGTCACACCGATAATTTTACCGTTTTTGTTTATGACGGGTACACAAAGGATGGAGCGGGTGAAAAAACCTGTAGTTCTGTCAAAGGTGGGATTGAACCGCAGGTCGGCGTATGCATGGGGGATGTTGACCGAATGGCCGGAGGTGAAAACTGCGCCGGCAATTCCCAGGTGGTTGGGGAAGCGGATCTCGGTTGCGCCAATACCTTCTCCCACCTCGGACCATAACTCATTGGTTTTTTCATCATTGAGAAAAAGTGTGGAGCGTTCGGCCTGAAGCATGGATGTGGCCTCGCCCATGACCTTCTGCAGAAGTGTACTTAAGTTGATTTCCGCGGTAAGTTCGGCAACAATATCCAGAAATTTCATTTCCTGGCGCCGTTTTTTTTGCATCTGTTCTATCAGCAGGGCGCTTTGCAAGGCAACGGTGGCCTGCATGATCATGGCCTCCAGCAGGATCATATCCTCTTTGCTGAACTGCCCATCTTTCTTGTTCAATGCCTGAATTACCCCGATGATCTCGCCTTTCGACGTTTTGATCGGAGCACAGAGAATGTTTTTGGTTGTAAAACCGGTCTGACGGTCAATATCGGGCATAAAGCGCTCGTCTCCATAGGCGTCATGCACGATGAGGCATTCACCGTTACTGAAAACATGTCCGGCAATGCCGCTGTTGTCCATTATTCTGATCTTGCGTTTGATGTTGCCCTGGGCAATGTGTGAAAATAACTCACCGCTTTCGCTGTCATGCAGAAAGAGGGTGGAACGTTCCGCTTCCAACTCCCTTGAGGTCAGTTCAACAACCGTTTCAAGGAGTTCGTCCAGAGAATCGAAAGTGGTTATCTGCCTGGAGATATCGAGCAACATTTCCGCCTGCTCGGATTTGATTTTCCTGGCAAACTTCGGCAGGTTCGCGGCTTGTTTTGCAGGTTTATTGCGTGGAGTTGACATTATTTTTTGCTATTCTCCAATTTGTTACGCAGGCTACAGATAGTTTCTTGCAGTTGGTGCTGTTTATCGCGGGCAAGGAGACAGCTTTTCTGTAAGGCTTCCTCGTGCCCGGCATTATTCTGCTCCAGTTCCTGGCGAAGCGAGGTTATTGTATCCTTGAGTTGCTTTATTTCATCTTTGGCACAGGCAACAGCCTCCACGACGCTCAGTTCATTTTCGTAGCGCGTTTTTTCCAATTCATCACGGAGAGCGGCAATGGAGGCCTGCAGTTGTTTTATCTCCTCATTGGCAATGGAAACCGCATCGGCAATGGATTGGTCTTTCTCATATTGTAAGGTTTCGAGCTTTTCCCGCAAAGACACAATTGTCTCCTGAAGAAAGCGATTCTCCGATTGCAGCTTGTGCTCGTTATTGTTTTCCAGATGTGGTTCCATTTTGAGACGCTCAGTGCAATTAACGTTCAATAAACCGCCATGGCTATAAGGACTTCCGCTATTTTATCCGGGGCATCGACAAACTTGACGCCCAGGTGTTCATTGCTGTGCCAGACAATAGTTACCGTGAATCTGCCAAAGGGAGAGATGTCAAGTACAGCTGTGCGGGGATATTCAATTTCTTGTTTCTCGGTGATTTTCAGTTTGGCGCCACCGGCGGATATGTTTTTTATGCTGCAGACCACTCCCTTGTTATTGAAAAGGATTTCCGAGGTAAAGACCACCGGCTTACGGATATGTTCTCTTCTTTGCATTATGCCTCTAACTCCTATCACTGCAGGTGGAAAAAACCAAGCAGGCAAGTATAACGGTTGTGAGCGCAGAAATGGTTTGTTCTTTTAGACCGCCCTCAGCTCAACGCAGCAAATGAACCAATAATGGATATCCGGACAATCTGTCAACAAGAAATCTAGCATATCAAGGAGACACTCTTAAAGTCAAAGTATCTTGCCAGCATTTATGGTTTGACAGCTTAATTATCAAATCAACATGCGCTAATGGACTTCTTCAACCAGGATTGATTTACTGCTTTCAATTCATTACATACAGCTTGATCCTTGCAGACATGCAAAACAGCCGTCAACTACATAAGGCTGATGCTCATGGAATACTTGGATGCCGCTTCTGCAGCGTTTGGGGTGGGGTGCCCTTTCCGGTTCAGTGGTGAATACAGTGGCCTGTAGGGTTCACCAGCGATACGTGACATAATGAACTTACATTAACAGTCTTTGAGTGAAAGTTCTGAAACTGTGATAGTTTGAGAGACGAACAACCAAATAATAGCCTCAGTCATACCCGAGGACAATCGCTCTTTTTTCCTTCTGTATTACTGTGCTGTAATCTGCCGAAACAGTGCTGCGGAGACTGTTGAGAATCTTCATATATGAGGTTTGAGCATTTTCCTGTGCTTTTGCTTTTCTGATTCTTTTCATAATGTTTCACCCTGGAAGTAGATTTTTGAAATTCCGGTTCATGTTACATTTTAATGTAAGTAATCCAAGAATCATGCCACTCTGATTAATTAATCGATATTGCTTGTATTTTCAGGATATTAAAGTATAAATTTTAGATTTTGATGACAGCAAAATAATAACATTTTTGTAAAAAATATAAATGATGACTTTAAAAATTTTAACAATTTCGTAATAAGTTTGTTATGGTGCTGATGCCGTTACTATTGTTGCAAAAAGAAAGGCCCCTCCCAAGTCATCTGGAAGGGCCTTTTACAATGTGCACTGATACTATTAGTATTTATCGCGTTTCTTTTCCTTTCTTCTTCCTATCCTTCTTCTCCGCCTCGATGGACACCCTTTCCCTGTGGAAAATACCCTCAGCAAGGGCGACCTCAGCCTTGGTCTTTTTAAAAACCTCCGAGAAGTGTTCAACCTTTCCGGCACCACTGGAGGGGATCACCGGGATGGAAACGCCTTCACTGATATGATTGACCAGTTCAATTGGTAAATTGTTTTAATCTATATAATACAATGTTTTTCTGTGGTTTTTACAGACTTTTACTTATTTGTTCTTCTGCCACATTGTGGTTAACAAATAAGTATATTTGAAAGAAGAATATATAATTAAAAGAGATTTGGCTATTCTTGATGAGGAGAAAAAATGGACTCCAAAATGGATTACAGGCAAGAAGGTTATCAGCAAGGGTATAAAGATGTCAAAAGATCAAGTGGGAAAATATCCCCAAAATACAGGGACAGTTTGTTCGAAAGCAATAAAAATAATTTAACTTCTGAAGAATCCAGTGAATTTATTACCGGATGGCATGATGGATTTGCAGACTATATGGCAGAAATTTTTAGAAGAATTGTTCATGAAGACGGTCTTGCAACGAAATATCTTTCAGATTTATACTAAATAATCGAAGGGGGATATTATGATACCAGAAGCGTTCCTAAAAGGTCTTGTCTACTGTTTTACTTTGATTGCAATCTATGTAGCGATGGAAAGAGACCGGAAGATGTATAGAAAAAAATGAATACTAACCGAACTGCTCCTAACACCTCATCATAGTCATTCGGTTAGTCAATTTCTTCTCCTCAAAAAATCCAGTATTAAATTATAGTTTAGTCAAAAAAAGTACCAGAAAGAAACTTCCTTGTCCCTTGGATGCCCAGCGGATATGAGAATACAAACATTAAAGGCCCCTCCCAAGTCATCGGGAAGGGCCTATGTTAAACACGCTGATGCTGTCAGTATTTATCGCGTCTCTACTCCTTCATCACGCATGGCCCCTTCACCGCTTCAATGGGCACCTCTTACCTGTAAAAGATACCCTCGGCCAGAGGGCGGACTCCGCTTTGGACTTCTCAAAGAGTCAAGAAAAAATTTGCCGCCTTTTTATTTACGTCCCCACCTTTTTAAATATTTATTTCTGCTTGGTGACCACCCATAGCGCATGTATTATTCCAGGGACATAAAACAAGAGGCATAAAATAATATTTATCAGCAGATCTTTTCCTGCGCCACTTTTGAGAAATACTGCTAACGGCGGCAACAGTATTGCAATAATAATAAGTAGGATTTTGTTGTCCATTGTTTTTCCCTCCCAGGATAGTTTATTCTGTATTATTTACTTTCTGCAAAAATTATTCTTTCAGTTGGATTGAGAGTTTGCCGTTTTCGACTCGAACAAATTCAATACCCTCGGAAAATGTTTTCCAAAAACCACTTTCCCCTCCAAATTCTTTAACCAGGTCAACATTTTTAATACCGCCGATCCAGGAATTTGGCAATGGAGCCCCCCATAAACTTATACCACGTAACATCACCACCGGTTTTGCATTATCATAACGCAACTCCAGGCCGGCACTCAGCTTCAGTGTTTTTCCACCGAGAATGGGTAAATCCGGATCCAGCGGCAAGATGAGTTTTGCGCTGGCCAGATTGTCCGACAGATCAATAGCGAGCTTTTCAGCAAGATCAGTATTTTTTGCCAGCAATGCATTTAACTCGCGCTCAGAAAACGTTATATGGCGGCTTGCATCATCTTCAATATATTTTTCAGGGATTAACGTATTATCATCTCTACGGACTTGAGCAGTTTTTGATCGTGTTGTCGGGTCCAACCGGTCCAATTTTTCTGAAAGTGCCTGTGATTCGGATTTACTTAATTCGACTGGCTTAAACTGTTTGGGGAAAAAATACAAGGTGAATAGCCAGACCGTCAGAATTGATGTTACAACCGCTATCCCTATTACCAGAAAAAAAAGTTTTATACCGCTCAAGCGTTTCTTTTTGCCGGGCTCATTTGTATTTGTATCATCACTATTTTCCATATCCCCTCACCTGTATTTCACATATTGAAATTGCCAGAATTTTTATTATGCACATCTTCTGACTCTAAAATTGTAATACATTATAAATAAACAATTTAAACAATTTACTATGAAATTGCACATCTTGATACTTTGGGATGATACACCCGCCCCTTGGGCCTTGGTGCTCTTAAAGACTTTTGGGAAATTTTCCACCTTGCCGGTAGCGTTTTCCATGAGGTGGGATGGGCTTCAATGTTGTTATGCAGGAAATGAATTACCAATGAACCAGAGAGTAAATAAATGGATAATATTATAGGAAAATGGATAGCTACAAGCGATATAACTTGTAAAAATCAAGTACGAATTGATGAAGGTGAAGAATTTGATGTAGCTAAGCAATTGGAGGGAAATAATGTAAAGTTTTAAAAGGAAAATATATTGGTATTCTCGATGAAGACATACTGTTAAAATCGGCCAGAAGAAAACAGGGTATTCACCATGCTAAACTGGGATGAATGCCCTTGGAATACTGAATTTAATAAATAAGAATTATCATGTCTCTATCTCTTCATTAAGATTTGGAACAGAAAGTTAAAAGTTGATTATTCTCGGTCCTTTTCAACCCTCACCCAAACATCACCCAACTGCACCAGGTAAGTAAAGAGATTTCTATCCTATTTGTTTTTTTACTCAATTGTGGTTGGAAATATTGACCCACCAGATAAACATCTTTGGTGAAAGCAATTAAGATTGCCACAAGAAATCAGGACTGGCAATTTTTTATTAAAGAGTCAATATTGTGGCAAGTTATATCAAGTGGGCAACAGCCTGTCATGCCTGGTAACAAATGAGTGTTTTCTTCCAGGCAAATCCAGCTTGACATTTTTTTGTTGCGCATTATTCTTAAGTAAGAATCTATTCTTAATAAGGTCGTTATGGTGATTAGGAAGAAAGAACTTGAAAAGCGTATTGAACATTTCACAAATGAGTGTCGTAATGCCGGTATAAAGCTGACTCATCAGCGTATTGAGATTTTTCGTGAGGTCGCTCAGGCTACTGATCACCCAGATGCGGAAAAAATTCAAATGCGTGTAAGAAAACGACTTCCTACAGTATCCTTAGATACAGTATACCGTACACTTTGGCTTGCTAATGACCTTGGTCTAATAACCTCTCTTGGACCTTCCAGGGAACGAACTAGATTTGATGCAAATCTGAACAACCACCATCATTTCATATGTGTCAAATGCGGGTTGACGAGTGATTTCTATAGTGATGAGTTAGTGGAACTAAAACTTCCGGAATCTATTAAATATATTGGACTTCCTGAAGCAACGCAGGTGCAAGTAAAAGGCGTTTGCCTTAAGTGTGCTGCTAAGAAAAAAATAAACCAGAAATGATAAGGAGGTAATAATATGAGTGACGAGATCAAGTGTCCGGTCACGGGCAGAACTGTCAAACCTGTTGCCGGGGGTGGCACGTCAAACCAGGACTGGTGGCCAAACCAGTTGAACCTGAAAATTCTGCATCAACATTCCTCCAAGTCTAATCCAATGGGCAAGGCATTCAACTACGCTGAGGAATTCAAGAAACTCGACCTGGAAGCCCTGAAAAAGGATCTCTATGCGCTGATGACCGACTCGCAGGACTGGTGGCCGGCCGATTACGGTCACTACGGGGGTCTTTTCATCCGGATGGCATGGCACAGCGCAGGCACATACCGCATGGGCGACGGCCGTGGCGGGGCAGGGTCCGGCAATCAGCGCCTGGCACCTCTCAACAGCTGGCCTGACAACGTGAATCTTGATAAGGCGCGTCGTCTGCTCTGGCCGATCAAGCAGAAATACGGCAACAAGATCTCCTGGGCCGACCTGATGATTCTCGCCGGCAACTGCGCCCTTGAGTCGATGGGATTCAAGACATTCGGCTTCGGTGGCGGTCGCGAGGACGTTTGGGAG
>JBHPCH010000097.1:0-9302 GCA_042576125.1 Thermodesulfobacteriota bacterium | reverse complement strand
GGCCTCTTTTCCAGGTGTTTTGGGATGTGAGGATTCAGCTGAAAACGATACGTTCAGTCGTGGCTTGCTGAAAAATCCTCAATATACAAGACCAAGGGAATATAAGGGATATACTGTGCCGGAGGTTTTATTGAGTGGTGATCATGCAGCAATTGCTGAATGGCGGTTAGTAACCTCAGTCAGGCAGACACTGGAAAAGAGGCCCGAGTTATTGGCGCGGACAGTTTTTAATAAAGAGGAACTGCAGATTTTAAAAAAAAACAGCCTGCTTGCAGCTGTTGAAAAATTTAAAAATATACAGCAGTGAAACTATACATATACCAGCAGGTTTAATGGCTTATAAGAGATAAAGTGACAGAGCAGGAGGTTGGAAAGGTCAAGGTTGATTTGGCCCTGATTCATTACCCGGTTGTGAATAAGAATCAGGAAGTAATCGGCTCAGCAGTTACAAACCTGGATCTGCATGATATTGCACGGGCAGCAAGGACTTATGGAGTTGATTCTTTTTATATTGTCACTCCGTATAGGGACCAGCAGGAACTTTTTCAGGAATTACTTGACCATTGGCTCAAGGGGCAGGGGTTGAAATATAATTCTCATCGTGGAAAAGCCCTTTCACTGGTTCATATATGTGATGACCTGGATCAACTTTTTGAACGAGTGACAAAAAAATGGCAGGAACGTCCAACAGTTCTGGCCGCCAAGCAGAAACATAGCAAGATGTTGTCTTACCAATTGGTGAGGCAGAGAATTTCCGAAGGAGAAAGTTTTTTAATCCTTTTAGGAACTGCCTGGGGATTGGCTCCGGAAGCGATAGAGGCCGGAGATGGCATACTGCCTCCCATTTCAGGTTTGAGTGACTACAACCATCTGTCAGTCAGATCGGCTGCTGCCATTGTTCTTGACCGATTGCTTGGCCGAAAAGAAGAATAAAACGAAGGTAATAAAAAATTAATATAGTATATCAGTAATTAGACAAGAAATTATTTATACGGGTGGTCTGGAGGCACCCATCGGGGAAATAACCTATCCGAGAATAACAGAATATGAGTACCAATATTATTGAACGAATCGATAGAGAACAGATGCGCTATGATATGCCGGACTTCCGTCCCGGGGATTCCGTCAAGGTACATATCCGAATCATAGAAGGCAATAAGGAAAGAGTGCAGGTTTTTGAAGGTGTTGTCATCCGGAGGCGTAGAGGAAATATGGGTGCAACATTTACCGTGAGGAAAATATCTCATGGTGTTGGGGTTGAAAAAACATTTGCTCTGCATTCGCCACGACTTGAAAAGGTGGAAATTGTCACCCGCGGTAAGGTGCGCCGTTCAAGACTCTATTACCTGCGCGGTCTACGCGGTAAGGCTGCCCGTATTAAAGCTAAAGACTTGCGATAAAAGTTGGGGGGAGGGATGGGTCCGAAAAAGTTATGGCCTGATCCTGAACCCGATACGTATTCCCTGGAAAGGTGCCTCAGGCAGAAGGGCTATAAGCGGGTTGCAGGCCTGGATGAAGTAGGGAGAGGCCCATTGGCCGGCCCGGTTGTCGCCGCCTGCGTCATCTTACAGGAGGATTGCGATAACAGCTGTTTTGTAGACTCCAAAATCATAAATGCTGCTGAACGCTCCCGTCTTTATCGGGAGCTGCAGCATAATGGAGCTTTCATTTCCGTCGGTATTGTTTCTGAGACGGATATTGACCGGTTTAATATTCTCCAGGCCTCTTTGTTAGCCATGAAAAAGGCTGTCCTTTCCATGTCTGTTCATCCTGATTTTCTTCTCGTGGATGGCAATCAACCAGTACCCATGACAACACCTCAACAGACCCTGATTAAGGGAGAATCAAAGAGTGCCTCCATTGCTGCTGCATCTATCGTGGCCAAGGTAATCCGTGATGAGATGATGGATAAGTATCATCTCCAATACCCTGAATACAACTTCCAGAAAAACAGAGGATATCCGACTTTAGAACACAGGCAGGCTATTGAGATTCATGGTCCCTGCGCTATCCATCGGCAGAGTTTTAAATGTGTGAAGGAATTTATCAGCAACACTTGATGCCAGAAAATATCTACTCATAATATATAATGGCTTTGAAAAAGAATGAACTGGGTGCAAAAGGAGAGGATCTAGCAATCCGTTATTTAAAAAAAAGGGGATACAGAATAATTGAACGAAATTACCGGGTCAAACTTGGCGAAATAGATATCATTGCCGAACATGGAGATGACCTGGTTTTTATTGAAGTCAAAACACGGTCAGATACATCTTTCGGTTCTCCTTTTGAGTCAATTACCAAGCAAAAACAGAAAAAGCTTTCAAAAGTTGCTCTTGAATATATCGGCAAAAAGAAATGCCATCAAAGTCCTGCCCGTTTCGATGTTGTCGGTATACAATTTCAAAAGGGCAGCAAGAGTTTTCGGGATGCAACCATAGAGTTACTACAAAATGCATTTGATCTTTGTTATGGCAATTAAAGGGTAGGGAGTGTTTGTAAATATTTTCTCAAAGTAGAAAGTGAAAAAGAAAAATATGCATAGTGCAAAAAACATTTCTACAAACAGGCCTGCTCTAATTGGAATAACCATGGGGTGCCCTGTGGGCATCGGGCCGGAAATAATATTACGTTTTGCGGTAAAAAATAAAATTTTTGACAACTATTTCCCTATTATCATAGGGGATATTGATGTGCTCAGTCTTTGTGCTAAAGAGATGCGGGTGGACATTGATATTGTTCCATGGCATCCCGGGGAGCAGTTCGATGTTGATAAACTTCAGGTAATGGCGCCAGATGCCAGTCAAGATTATTTTTTGGATGTAGAGAGTCTGCATTGGGGAAAACCAGGCAAGGAAACAGGGTATGCAGCTGGAGCATACATCACGAGTGCAGTTCATCTGATCAAGCTTGGGGTGCTTGATGCTATGGTTACCTGTCCAATTGCAAAATATGCAATGCAACTGGCAGGCTATAAATTTCCCGGGCACACTGAAATGCTGGCATCATTATGCAATACAGAAAATTACGGCATGATGATGGCTGGTAAAAAGTTGAAGGTTTCACTGGTTACCATTCATACGCCATTATCAAAAGTTCCGGAGCAAATTTCTCAGGATGAAATTATGAGGATCATACACCTTACAGGTGATACGCTCAGGAGGGACTTCGGTATTTCAAGGCCAAGGATTGCAGTGGCTGGTTTAAACCCACACAGTGGCGAGGGTGGTATTTTCGGAGAGGAAGAGAGCCGGATTATTGAACCGGCGGTTGCGAGAGCGGCTTCTGAAAAATATGATGTTACAGGTCCTCTGCCGCCTGATACCGTATTTAATAAGGCCATGGATAATAAATATGATGCGGTTGTTGCGATGTATCATGATCAGGGATTAATTCCCTTTAAGCTTGTGCACTTTGATGATGGGGTTAATCTGACCATGGGGCTGCCGATTATCCGAACATCAGTTGATCATGGGACAGCTTATGATATTGCCGGCAAAGGTGTTGCCAGTTCTTCGAGTCTTGAAGCCTCTTTTGCAATGGCTGTCGAAATTATTTCCAACAGGGAACATTATCCAAAACATTGAGCTGTGGTGGGTAGAAAATTCAGGAGAGAAAGCTGGTAAATGTATGGCTTCAACAAAAGTTCTTTGTTAAGAATGCCAAACCAGAAAACAAGATTGAAAAGATATTATTTTTGAAGAATACAGGTAATTATAGCCGGGATTGCATACTACCATGAGTACCGAATCTACCCAGTCAGAGCAGATGAACAAGGAGGATTTATCCGGAAAAGGTCAAATTCTTATTGATGGTGGATTGTTTGTTGTTTTTGAGGGTATAGACGGCACAGGAAAATCAACCCAACTTCATTTGCTGGCTGATAAACTGCAGCAGAAGGGCTATGCGGTTGTATCAACCCGTGAGCCGACAGATGGTCCATTTGGTAAAAAAATAAGGGAGTTGTTTGTTGACCGGGAAGTTGTTTCATCTGAAGAGGAACTGGAACTTTTCATTGCCGACCGTGATCAGCATGTGCAGGAGGTTATAGCACCAGCCCTTGCAAATGGGCATATCGTGGTCTGTGACCGTTATTATCTTTCAACTGTTGCCTACCAGGGTGCCAATGGCCTGGATCCTGAATTTATCATGAAAAAAAATATGGGTTTTCCGGTTCCTGACCTGGCTATTATTCTTGAGATTGAGCCAGCCCAGTCTATTCTTCGCATTCAGAATCAACGTAATGAGATCCCCAATACTTTTGAAAAAGAATCAAATTTGAGAAAAGTTGCAGCAATTTTTGACTCGATGCAGCATCCTTATATTGAAAGGATAAGCGCTTCAGATTCTATTGAAAATGTTCACCTGCAGGTTGTAAAAGCAGTTAAAAAAACACTGGCACAGAAAATGATTCAAACAGATTAAGATTGATGGAAATGGTAGTATGCCATTCTGTTTTTAGATATGACCTCAAGGGAGATTTGGAGTTTAATTAATTTTGCACAGTATTAACAGCATATTTAAAAAAAATTTCATGTGCACGGAAACCATCATGCAGCTCTGGCATAGTATGCGTCATTGTCGGTATTTGTCCCTGACGTATACTGTTTTCTTGCTTGGCATTGTTTTTTTGTGTGTTTCCTGTGCCTCCACAACCGTAGTAACATCACCTCCCAAAAAAGTTGTGACCGGTTATGAAGAATCGGATCAGGAAAAAGTGACTGAGGCCAATGATATGGCCTGTGCTTATTTTTATTTTCTCTGGGGGAAAACAGCAGAAAACAAATTGCGTTTCGAAGAAGCTTTCGAGGCTTATGAGAAGGCATTACTCTGTGATGAAGAAAGTGAATATCTGAAACGCACACTTGCAGTTCTTCTTCTCAAAATGGATCGTAAAAGTCAGGCCGCAAACCTCCTTGAAGATATTATCAATAATAATCCAGAGGATACTGAGAACAGGATTTTTTTGGCAAAAGTATACGCAAGCCTTGGACGTAATGATGAGGCAGTGGCTATCTATAAGAATCTCCTGGAGACGAAAGAAGATCATGATACCCTTTTGATGCTTGGATCGCTGTATGTGCAAAACAGGGAATACGAGAAAGCCCAGAAAATACTCAATCGCCTTATTCAGCTTGAGGGTGATTCATATATGGCACATTATTCTCTGGCCCGTTTGTATGTGGAACTTAAATATTATGATAGAGCTGCAGAGTCATATGAAAAAGCCCTGGATCTCAACTGGTTTGAACGTTTGGCTTATGAGGTGGCAGAATTTTATGAAAATCGTCATGAATACAAAAAAGCTATCCTCCTATACCGTAGAATTATAGAAGAAGGTGAAACTTCCGATATGGCCAAAACCAGGTTGGTTAATCTATACCTTACCACTGGGGAGAATGATAAGGCCTTGGAATTGTTGCGTGAATTAAGATCAATTCTGCCGGAATCCCATAATGTCGACATGACCATAAGCCGGATTCTATTAAACCAGGAAAAATATGATGAAGCTATCATGATTCTGGAGGATGTTCTGCAAACCAATCCTGAGTTGACTGTTGTGCATTATCTCCTGGCAATGGCGTATTACAGAAATAATGAAAATTCTAAAGCAGAGCAGCAACTGGAAAGTATCCCTGCCGAGTCGAGTCTTTATGAGGACAGTATTTTTGTTCGGGTCAAGATGCTGAGTGAGAGCGATAATCATAAAGGAGCCATTGAACTTCTCAAACAGCAGATCGGTGATTCGGTCACCAGAAAGCCCAGTTTTTATATTCTGCTGGCATCATTGTATAAAGAAAATGATGATATTGAACATGCCAGGAAAATTTATGATGAATCATTAAAATTATATCCGGAGGATGTGGACCTTCTTTATAATTACGGAATATTCCTCGAAAAAACAGGGGAAAGTAAAGTGGCTATGACCATAATGGAGAAGGTAATAGCTCTGGATCCTGATAATGGTGCAGCCCTGAATTATGTGGGGTATACGTGGGCGGATAATAACCGTAATCTTGAAAAGGCTTTGAAGTATATAAGAAAGGCCGTGGAACTCATGCCTGATGACGGATATATAAGGGATAGTTTGGGTTGGGTTTATTTTAAGATGGGTGACGATGAACAGGCAATCATTGAACTTGAGAAAGCTTCTGAGATGGTAAAAGACGACCCCGTGATCAAGGAGCACCTCGGAGATGTTTATCTGCGGAACAATCAACCAGAGAAGGCAATGACAGCTTACGAGGCGTCTTATGATTTGTATGAGGAGCAGGAAAAGAAGGAAAAAGTAGCCGATAAGATTAATTCTTTAAAATCCAGGGGCGTAAGGTGAGAGGATTTTCTAGCCGTACTCTCCTGCATCCACTGTTCTTACTCGCTGTTTCCCTCCTTACTCTTCAGGGTTGTGGTAGGCCGGTATTGCAAACCTATCCTGTCGGGGAACAAGAGACCCAATTAGCGGTTACAGCTTTTGCAAGATATCAAAAGATATACCAGGAGAGATGTGCCTGCTGCCTTGACGCTGAGGTGGATGTTTCAGCATCTGTTTCAGCTGGCTGGTTCAGCAACCACTCAGGAAAAATTTCAGGTTATTTGCAGGCCATGGAGCCTGGTTATATCAAGTTTGCGGCACTCAATCCTTTAGGACAGCCCGTTTTTATTTTTATAACCGGT
Organism: Thermodesulfobacteriota bacterium; assembly: GCA_042576125.1. Taxonomy (GTDB): domain Bacteria; phylum Desulfobacterota; class Desulfobulbia; order Desulfobulbales; family BM004; genus BM004. The sequence continues at coordinate 2,630 of JBHPCH010000097.1, read as the reverse complement.
GGAAAAACTTTTAAAGCACTGAATGTCTTAGAAGGCAAAGCATATATAGGGTCAGTGAATGCTGAAGCTTTTAAAAAGTACGCTCCATCTGGTTTTAATCCTGAGTTTTCTTATTACTGGTTGACTGGAAGATTGCCACCCGGGGATATTGATGTTCTGAAAGTCAGTCGGGATAAAGTACAGGATAGTTACTGGATGCATGTGCGTTATGAAAAATCAGGTACTGAGAGTTTGGTTTTATTTGATCCACATGAGTTAGTAGTGAAGAGACATATTATAATTAATGAAAAAGGTCATGATGAAGCGGATGTGGTTTATGAAGATTATCAATCCGGATTCGTGAAAAAAAAACAGGTTGAAGAGGATGGGGCTGAGAAGATCGGCAGTGTTGATTCAAAGCAAAATCTCTGCAGAATGCCGACAAAAATAAGTATTGTCTCTTACTCCGGTTCTGAGAAGAAACTGGATTTAAAACTCTTCTCATTTATACCTGATGCAGAGTTCTCTCAGGATGATTTTGAATTGGAAATTCCTGATAACCTGGAAAAGTTGATAGTTAACTGACAGTTATTTTTGTGTATATGAATTGTGTAAAAAACAGAGGTGAGGATAGTATAGATAAGCTCCTTGCCCATGTAAAAAAGCCGAGCAGGTATGTCGGCAATGAGTTTAATATTTTTCAGAAAAACTGGGATGCTGCTGACCTCAGAATAGTCCTTGTGTTTCCAGATCTTTATGAAATAGGCATGTCACATCATGGTCTGCAAATTCTCTATTCTGTTATAAATTCTCAGGAGGGTTTGCTTGCCGACAGAGCCTATACCCCTGACAAGGATTTAGAGGAAATTCTGAGGCGCAGGGGAAGAACTCTTTTTGCTGTTGAGTCAAGAAAGTCTTTGGCTGATTTTGACATGATCGGTATCACCCTGCCGTACGAGCTCTGTTATACAAATATCCTGACAATTCTTGATCTGAGTCACATTCCTCTCCTGGCATCAGAGAGAGATGATTCACATCCATATGTTATTGGTGGCGGCTCAGGGAGCTTCAATCCTGAACCTGTCGCAGATTTTTTTGACGCTATTCTTCTGGGAGATGGCGAGGAAGCTATTCTTGAAATTGGAGCAGTTTTAAAAGCTGCAAAGCAGTTCCGATGGGCGAGGCAGCTAACCCTTGAAAAAATGACAGAAATTGAAGGCGTTTATGTGCCTCAATTCTTCAAGCCATCATACGGCAAGGAGGAAGAGCTTCTGGCAATCGATTCTCTAAAGAAAGGCTACGAAAAAGTTCAACGCCGGATTCTTCCTGACCTTGAGACATCGCATACACCCGAAAAACCATTAGTACCCCTGGTAAGAATTATACATGACCGTTTAGGTGTTGAGGTGGCCCGTGGTTGTTCCCGTGGCTGCCGATTCTGCCAGGCTGGAATAATATACCGGCCGGTACGCGAAAGGACGTCGGGTAGAGTGGTTGAACTTGCAAATAAAGGTATGGCTGCGGCAGGGTTTGACGAGCTTGCACTGCTCTCCTTATCAACAGGGGATTATTCATGTTTATCTCCAACTCTTAAGAGTTTAATGGACACTTTCGTAAAAGAATATGTGTCTGTTTCCATGCCATCCATGAGGGTTGGCACCCTGACACCTGATATAATGAACCAGATTAAAAGGGTACGAAAAACGGGTTTTACCCTTGCCCCTGAAGCGGGTACTGACCGGCTTCGTAAGGTCATAAATAAAGGTATCACTGAAGATGATCTGCTTGAAACCTGTAAAGATGCCTATGCACTGGGATGGAAGCTTTTAAAATTTTATTTTATGTTCGGGCTGCCGACAGAGACACTTGAGGATGTAAAGGCAATTGCTGATTTAGTGCGCAGAGCTGCCCAGACATCTGTAGACAGACAGATGCGTATAAATGTCAGTGTGGCAACATTTGTACCCAAACCACACACGCCCTTTCAGTGGGAACCTCAAATTTCAATTGATGATGCTTTTGTTAAAATCGATCTGCTGAAAAAGAGTTTACCCAAGGGGAACTATAAGTTGAAATGGCATGATCCGCGGCAGAGTTTTCTGGAAGGTGTCATGTCACGCGGTGACAGGAAGTTATCCCGGGTTATAGAGGGAGCCTGGTTAAAAGGAGCACGTCTCGATGCCTGGACAGAGCACTATAATTTGAATGTTTGGCAGGATGCTGCTCAAGCTTGCAATATAGATCTTTCCCAATATTTGCGAAAACGTCAGTTCTCAGAAATCCTTCCCTGGCAGCACCTTGAAACAGGCGTTGATGTTGAATTTCTAAAGGCCGAACTTGCAAAGTCGATGACCGGCGAGTATACACCGGACTGCAGAGTACATAGCTGCCAGAAGTGCGGAGTATGTGATTTTAAAAAGATCAGTCCGGTTGTACAGTGTAAACAAAAACCCCCTGGTGACGTCCCTGATCAAGAAGACAATTATCAAAGTGTTTTAGATGCACCCGAGAAGATTTCTGTATCCCCAAAAACAAATACAACCAATAGGACAGAGCAGATTACGCCCCATCACTGGTATCGCTTATTGTATTCCAAACAGGGAGATATCAGGTTTTTAAGTCATCTAGAGATTATTCAGGTCTTCTTCCAG
>JBHPCH010000096.1:0-9304 GCA_042576125.1 Thermodesulfobacteriota bacterium | reverse complement strand
GCATGAATCTGGAACTAGCCAGCATTTTTTGAAATAAACTATTAGGAGGATAATTGTGGCACAGCAAGCTGAAAAGAAAAGCGAAATTATTGAAAAATTTAAAACACACGATACAGATACAGGTTCATCAGAAGTGCAGATTGCACTGCTGAGTGATCGTATCAGCTATCTGACAGACCATTTCAAGGTACACAAGAAGGACCATCATTCCCGTCGTGGATTATTGAAACTGGTTGGCCAGAGAAGAAGGCTTCTGCAGCACTTGAAAAAGAAAGATATTGCCAAGTACCGCGACATAATTCAGGCACTTGGAATTCGCAAGTAGACGGAAGCAAAGGTTCAACGTACGCGCTGTATCATTCTGCCAGCAAATTTCTACTGCTTCCCTGTTTTTTCGTGGCGCTATGGAAACTATCTGGTTTGAAAGTGATGCTCAAACTCATAACAAAGTTAAGCGAGTATGATCCTTGCCCGGTGCAGGAGATTGCAGGGCGTGCAGTTGAAATAAATTAGAAGGAGAATACATGTATAAAAAAGTTGAGGCCGAAATCGGTGGCAGAAAACTGACCATCGAAAGTGGCAAAATGGCCAAACAGGCAAATGGCTCGGTTTTGGTCACTTATGATGAAACCGTAGTGCTGGTTACAGCAACAGCGGCAAAAGAGTCCAAGGCAAACATGGGCTTTTTGCCACTGACCATTGAATATCAGGAGCGCTTCTATGCAGTGGGACGGATTCCAGGAAGTTTTTTCAGGCGTGAAATAGGCAGACCGACTGAAAAGGAAACCCTGACCTGCAGGATCATCGACCGCCCCCTGCGGCCTTTATTTGCAGACGGCTGGATGACGGAAACCCAGGTGATTGCCATGGTGCTTTCTGCTGACCAGCAAAACAACCCGGATATTCTTGCCATGATCGGTGCCTCTACTGCTCTGACAATTTCTGATATTCCTTTCCAGGGGCCCATAGCAGGGGTAAGGGTTGGTTATATTGATGGACAATATGTGGTTAATCCAACCACAGACCAGTTGGAAGAATCGGCTATGGAAATTGTTGTTGCCGGTACCCGCGATGCCGTGGTCATGGTTGAGGGCGGTGCTGACAGTCTGTCCGAAGAAGTGGTCATGGAAGGAATTTTTTATGGGCATCAGCAGTTGCAGATACTTCTTGACATGCAGGAGGAACTGCAGGCTGCTCTCGGTAAACCAAAACGGCAGGTAGAAAAGCCTGAAATAGATGAAGCTTTGGCCCGAAAGGTAGAAGAGACTGCTGCTGCCGGGATGACAGAAGTAATCACCACTGTGGATAAGATGGAGCGCGGTCGGGTCTATGATGAGTTGAAGGCAAGGGTTGTTGCCGAATTGGAAAACGAGAAGGAAGATTGTGCTGATGAAGTTAAAGATCTGTTAAGTGATCTTAAGAAAAAGATGATGCGGGATAAGATAGTTGTTGAGAAGTCCCGTATCGACGGTCGGTCCTTTAACGAGGTGCGGCCTATTACCTGTGAGGTAGGTTGTCTGCCCCGAACCCATGGTTCAGCGCTTTTTACCAGAGGTGAGACCCAGGCCATTGTCACAGCCACTCTTGGTAGTGAAATGGATGAACAGCGGGTTGAAACCCTGGACGGCATGACATTTAGAAAATTCATGCTGCATTATAATTTTCCTCCCTTCTGTGTTGGTGAGGTTCGTTTTATGCGTGGTCCGAGTCGTCGGGATATAGGCCATGGCGCCCTGGCAGAGCGTGGAATCAGTGCAGTACTGCCCTCTGCAGAGAAGTTCCCGTACACCATGCGGGTTGTCTCTGATGTCCTTGAATCAAACGGGTCCTCATCCATGGCAACAGTTTGCGGTGCCAGTCTTGCGTTGATGGATGGCGGCGTGCCGATTAAAAATCCGGTTTCCGGTATTGCCATGGGACTCATTCAGGAGGGAGATGAAACGGTAATTCTTTCAGATATCCTTGGTGATGAAGACCATCTGGGTGATATGGATTTCAAGGTCGTCGGCACCACTGCAGGAATCACTTCCCTTCAGATGGATATCAAGATAAGCGGGGTAACCCGGGAAATCATGAGCAATGCTCTTGAGCAGGCCAAAGAGGGTAGACTGCATATCCTTGGCAAAATGCAGGAGGCTATCGCAAAACCCCGTGCAGATATTGCCCCCCATGCACCGAAGTTTTTTACGGTTAAAATCAACCCTGATAAAATCCGCGATATCATCGGCCCTGGCGGAAAAATTATCAAAGGTCTCAGTACTGAATTTGATGCAAAAATTGAAGTGGACGATGATGGTAATGTGAAAGTATTTACACCCAGTGGTGAAATTGCTGATAAACTACTTGCCCGCATTGGAGATATTACAGAGGAAGCCAAGGTAGGCAAGATTTACGACGGCATCGTTAAAACCATCAAGGATTTCGGGGCATTTGTCGAGGTCCTGCCCGGCACAGATGGCCTGGTTCATATTTCTGAACTGGCCGAAGAACGTGTGAACAAAGTGACTGATATTCTTAAAGAAGGAGATCATGTCAGGGTCAAGGTTCTTGAAATTGATCAACGCGGCAAAATCAGGTTGAGCCGCAAGGCAGTACTTGCCGAAGAAAATAAATGATGTATAGAATGCTGGGGCTAAATGCAATCAGGCAAATAGCCCCTAGCTTTTCTTATGGGACATTTGTCTCTTCCCTCTTATTCTTTCATGTTTAACAAAACAATCCTTCCTAACGGCGTCAGAATCGTTACTGAATCCTTTCAGCACTCAAAGGTGGTTTCCGCAGGGGTCTGGATTGACGTTGGCTCCAGGGATGAGCATGACCTTAACAGTGGTTCGGCCCATTTTGTCGAGCATATGCTGTTTAAGGGTACAGCAAAGCGATCAGCCCAGGACATTGCAAGAGAATTTGACGTTCTTGGCGGTTCCGCCAATGCCTTTACCACCCGTGAAAATACCTGCCTGCATGCCACTGTTTTGGACAGCAATCTGCCCAAATTGGTGGAACTGTTTATAGATCTGCTTGGCAACTCACTTTTTGCTGACGAGGAAATTGAACGGGAGAGGCAGGTCATCATGCAGGAGATAAATATGGTTGATGACATGCCGGACGACCATATCCATGATCTTTTTGCAGGATTACTCTGGTCCAATCATCCACTTGGTAAAAACATACTTGGCAGCCATGAAATAGTTTCAGCCATGGATTCAAAAAAACTCCATGAGTATGTACAGAAATACTATACAACTGGTAAAATTGTCATTGCAGCAGCTGGTAAGGTTGAGCATGATGATTTTGTATCTCTCTGGCAAAAGGCATTTGAAAAATTCGGGCGGGACTGTGATCCAGTTTTAAAGCGTAATAAACCTCCAGAGCTTCCTGCCAAAAGAAAAATTTACACAAAACCCCTGGAACAAGCTCATATTCTTTTAGGAACTTATGGAATGTCTGTAGTTGATAAGGACCGTTTTGGATACTTATTGCTTAATGTCCTTCTCGGGGGCAATATGAGTTCACGGCTATTTCAGGAGATAAGGGAAAAAAGAGGTCTTGCATATTCTATTTATTCCTATATCGCCTCCTATTCTGACTGTGGTTACCTTGCAATCTATCTTGGGGTAGACAGGGGTGCTGTAAATGAATCTCTATCTCTTGTCACACGTGAATTAAGCCTAATGCAAAATACTTCAGTATCTGGGCAGGAGTTGATGAATGCTAAGGATTTTATGAAAAGCAGCTTGTTTCTGTCCATGGAAAATATGGAAGCGATTATGACCCGTATCGCCAGAAATGAAATGTGTTTTGGTAAATATATTCCGTTTGAATATCTGGTGGAATCCATTGATCGTGTTACAGGTGAAGATATTTTAAGGCTGGCACGAAAGATTTTCGGCAGACAGGAATTAACCTTTACGGCCCTTGGCCCTCTTGAAAATTTAGGGATTGAATGGAAGTCATGAATCTTTCATATGAAAAATATTATAAAAAAATTGCCGCAGAGAGTAAAAAATTGTGATGAAGCCTATTACTATTAAATTCACTTGGCTTGCTTCTGAAAATGCAGGAGATTTACAACTGCCCACCTACCATTCTGCTCTGGCCTCCGGTATGGATGTCGCTGCCGCCGTTACTGAACCCGTTCAATTGGCTCCCGGTGAAATAAAAATGATTCCCACCAACTTCGCTGTTGCCATACCTCCGGGGTTTGAAATTCAGGTGCGGCCACGGAGCGGTCTGGCAATAAAATATGGAGTGACAGTAATAAACAGTCCGGGAACAATTGATTCGGATTATCGGGGTGAAGTCAGGATTGGATTGATAAATCTTGGGCCGGAGCCGTACACCATTAAACGTGGAGACAGGGTAGCCCAGCTTGTTGTTGGAGCTGTGCATAAGGCTGACCTGGACGTGGTTGAGGAACTGGATAAAACTGTACGTCAGGATGGCGGATTCGGGCATACAGGTAAATAGTTTATGAAATTTTGTGTTCTAGGCAGCGGAAGTAAGGGAAACGCCACCTATCTCGAGTCGGAGGGAACACGCATCTTAATTGATGCAGGTATGTCCGGCATTGAGTTGCAGCGCAGACTCCTATCTATAGGTGTTGAACTATCGGAAATTGATGCCATCCTGGTAACCCATGAGCATAATGATCATGTCCATGGCGTGGGCGTTCTTTCAAGAAGATCCCAGATTCCAGTATATGCCAATCCGGCAACATTTTCTGCAGCTTCCAGAACCGTTCGTAAACTTTTTTCCTACAATGAATTTGAAACTGGTGTGTCTTTTCAAATTCGTAATCTGGAAGTTCGCCCATTTGCTGTATCACATGATGCCCAGGATCCGGTAGGATTCCGAATTTCTGACAATAGTATATCTTTCGGCTACTGCACCGACACTGGAAAAGTCTCACAACTCATACGTCATCGACTTTCGGCCTGTAAAGGTCTCGTACTCGAGAGCAACCATGATATTGCAATGCTGCAGAATGGTAGCTATCCACCCTATCTGAAACAGAGAATACGCTCCAGTCAGGGGCATCTTGATAACGAAGAGGCGTCTTTGTTTCTGAAAGAGTTGCTGCATGAGAAACTTCAACATGTGGTGCTGGCCCACCTGAGCGAAGAGAATAATGACCCTCAAATTGCCTATAGTGCTGCTGTGGCAGCCTTGGGCAATAATCATGATTGTAAAGAAATTGCTATACGTATATCAGTGGCAGAGCAAAAATGTGCAGGTGAATTGATCTGTCTATCTAAGAGTTAGCAGAAAAAACTATATGGTATTATCCAGCAGATATCCCTGTCGTATATTTGAAAGTGCGGCAAATATGTTGGATTTTATTTTAGGGTCCAGATCACAGAGTGATGCTAAAACTTTTCTGGCTTCCTGTCTTTTGGAGTCACTGTCCTTGGGACAAGGATTTTTTACAGGAATGATATCGGCTTTTTCTGCAATATCCTTGATTTCCTTTTTTTCTAGATAAGCCATGGGCCTGATTATGTTTAGACGGCCTTCAAAAAGTTTCTGCCTTGGGACCATGGTGCTGAGATTGCCTGCATAGAGCAGGTTAAGGAAAAATGTCTCAAGAATGTCATCTTTATGGTGACCGAATGCAATTTTATTGAAACCTTTCTGTTCTGCGATTGCAAAAAGGAGATTTCTGCGTAATCTGGCACAGTGATAACAGACGCTTTTCTCTTCTTCAGCAGCAGCAGCCCTTTCCCAGAAGTCTGTTTTTTCAATTAGAAATGGAACGTTCATTTTCCGAAGCTGTTTTGTAACATTATCACTCGTACTGCTATCAAAACCATTGTCAATGTATACAGCTAAAAGGTTATACCGGATGGGCGCCTTGTGCTGCCAATAGTCAAGTATCCAGGTAAGAACAAGGCTGTCGACTCCACCAGAAACTGCAATAAGGACCTGGTCGCCATCAGCCAGCATAGAATAATCATGCATGGCCTGGCCGATCCTCCGATTGACAGGCTTGCTTAATACACCCATGAAACGTATGAATCAGTCCCTTTTCAGGTAGGGGCAGCTGTTGAGTTTCTTGGTCAGGCCTGCTGAAGTTAATTCTGCAGCAGTGAGCCAATGGAATCCTGAGCCTGTTGAGCGGGATTTAGGGAGAATGTTTTCCAATAGTGGTTGTTGGGTTTGATCAAAATCAGCACTCCAGATAACCTCGCCGCTTACTACAGCAAGCAGTTTGAGTGAGAAAGCAACAGAAGCCGGATCCTTAACGGAATACTCCGATCCTTTTCTGTCTTGATAACGTTCAACGGAAGTGACCAGTACGGCATCATATTGTAAATGCTGGCCAGCTTCCCTTGCCAGAGAAAGATATTTGCCGGACTTTGCTGAGGGTAGGCCTTCCAATTTGCTTTGGGATATCAGGCTGACATTTGTATAACCCTGGAAATAGTTTTCAAGCAGTGAATTAATAGTTTCGGCTCCAGTTTCAAGCTCTGCCATAGTGGGGGACTTTGAAGGCAGATGACTGCTGGTTTGTGCAGGCAAAATACCGATAGAACTTATGGGGACAAGATCTTTTTTGGACTTACCGGGAGCAATATATGAACACCCTGCAGAGAGGATTAATAAAAAAGTTACAGCCCAGCAGGTGAAAGCTTTATTGATTATTCCCATTGGATAACTCCCTGTGTATGAATCACGCAGCTGTTAACAGTATGTGTTTTAATCCTGTAAACCTAACCTATAAAGACCCTTTTGAAGAGAGCGGTCCTGTTGTTCGTGGTTCCGGGCTGACGGCCTGTCCGAGAGCACGGCCGAGTGCCTTGAAGACTGCCTCAATGATGTGGTGCGTATTGTCACCGTGAAGTACACTGACATGGAGAGTGAGGCCTGCGTGCAATGAGAGAGCCCTGAGAAATTCCTTGGCGAGGGCCGTATCAAATGTTCCTACTTTCTGGTCCTTGATCGGGGCATCATAGTGGAGATACGGACGATTGGAAATATCCACGGCTACCTGGGCGAGAACCTCATCCATGGGGATAACGCTGAAGCCGTATCGGCATATACCGCTAAAATCTCCCAGAGCTTTTTTGAATGCCTGACCGAGACAGATGCCAAGATCTTCAACAGTATGGTGATCATCTACTTCAACATCACCAGCACCTTTAATATCTATGTCAAAAAAACCATGCACACCAAAAAGAGTCAGCATGTGATCCATGAAAGAAACACCTGATTGAATGGAAGTTATTCCCTGACCATCAAGTTTGAGATTCAGTTCAATGTCTGTTTCTTTTGTTTTGCGGTGTATTGACCCGGTTCTTGAAGTGTTGCCCATAAATTCTGCTCCAGTGTATTAAATCAATTCGAATGATGAATATTTTTTTTATGTGAATACTCAAAATGTAAATTATCAATACCTATACAATTTGTAGGGTTTGAGGGCAATAGCTATATAAGATTTTACAAAAAAAATAATTTTAGGTATGATTGAGTATTACAAATGATCGAGAGGGGATTAGCTAGAGTTTTTTTGTTGACAATAGCCAGGTGACTCGTTATATTCCCTGGCTTTCCAGTTGATTTGCGCGAGCGGGAATAACTCAGTGGTAGAGTGTAACCTTGCCAAGGTTGAAGTCGCGAGTTCGAATCTCGTTTCCCGCTCCATTTTTTTTGCAGCTTGATTTTTACTGGGATGGTTCGACAACTGTCGGGCCTTTTTTTATTGACAGACTAGAGGGATCGCTATATAAATTGACCGTTTATTTTCAGGTCAAGTCCAGTGTGCAGCCTGAACCCTGTTTTATATACAGACAAAGGCAGATTTATAGCTTTTTGTAACATTTATATTAGACGTTCGTAGAGGATTATATCATGAATACCTATCATACTCCGGTTAAGGAGATTGAAAGGAAATGGTTTGTTGTGGATGCTGAAAACAAGGTGCTTGGTCGCCTTGCATCCGAAATAGCAATTCGCTTGCGTGGTAAGCACAAACCAAACTACTCCAACCATATGGATGTCGGTGACTTCATAGTTGTGGTAAATGCAGAAAAGGTGAAGCTGACCGGCAATAAGCTTAACGATAAAATTTACTATCGTCATAGTGGCTGGATAGGAGGCCTTAAAGAAAGAAGCGCCAAAGAGATGCTTGAGAAAAAACCAACCGAACTTCTCAAATTTGCGGTTAAAGGCATGCTGACCAAAAATACTTTGGGCCGCAAACAATTAAAGAAACTCAAGATTTATACAGGCGGTGAGCATCCCCATGCTGCACAGCAACCTGAAATGCTTGAAATTTAAGTAATAAGATTGTCGGCATCGCAAAAAGCACGATGCGGACACGTATAGGACTTTTAATAATTTGATTTTATACGGGGCGCTGACCCCATGTAGTTTTTCGAACACATCAAAGATTGACGGAGATAGCACTAATGGCTGATAATAGATATTACGCGACCGGCAAGAGAAAAACGGCTGTGGCCAGAGTATGGATCAAGCCGGGAGCAGGCGATATCCAGGTAAACAATCGTACGGTTGAGGAATACTTTGGTGCAGGCTTTTTGCGGCAGAAGATTGAACATCCTTTCAAGACTACCGAAACGGAATCGCAATACGATGTCATGGCCACCCTGAAAGGCGGCGGCAAGAATGCACAGGCAGAAGCCTTGCGTCATGGCATATCCAGAGCCCTGCTTGAAGTGAATCCTGAATACAGGCTTACATTGAAAAAAACAGGTCTATTGACCCGCGACCCGAGAGCCAAGGAAAGAAAAAAATATGGCCAGAAAGGGGCCAGGGCAAAGTTCCAGTTCTCGAAACGTTAAGCTTCAGTTTACGGAATCGTAATCCCTTTGATTTATGAAAACAGGGGAAGGCAAGTTTGCAGTTGCCTTCCCCTGTTTTTTTTTGTTTATATTGGTGGGCAGTTTTGATACACACATTTTAGTAATTTGCTGATACTTAATGGCACAGGAATATATATTAGACAATCATCTCTGTGTTGCTTTTAAATCAGGAGAAAGACAATGATTAACGTAGGTATCGTGGGGGCATCCGGTTACACGGGTGTTGAATTGGCCCGTCTGCTGTGCAATTGTTCTGACGTCAAACTTGCAGTGGCCACATCCCGGCAATACAAGGGCAAAAATCTGGCAGATGTCTACCCGAATCTTGCGGGCACGGTTGACATTGTTTGTGAAGACCTGAATACTGAGGAGATGGCTGATCGGGCTGATTTATTTTTTACAGCAGTCCCTCACCAGACAGCCATGGCAATTGTCCCGGGTCTTCTGAAGGCGGGCAAAAAGGTTATTGATCTCTCGGCTGA
>JBHPCH010000095.1:0-9451 GCA_042576125.1 Thermodesulfobacteriota bacterium | reverse complement strand
TCAATTCGGTATATGGGGAAAAATTTCTCGGTTATCAACAGGGCCCGGAAAAATAATATATTGTTGATGTGATATCTGCCCGCATCATGTTTTTTGATGCCGACAATTTATCTTTTTTTACAGGTGGGGCAATGGTCGATTTCTGATTTGGAGAAATTATCCAAACCACGGTAGAAATTTACCCATGAAGATGTGTTATTCAGAGACCAGTTCCTGGGGGGAACAAAGCCGCTTTTGAATTTTTTTTCCAGGCCAAAGGGTTTGAGCCTGTCATAGGCTAAGACATACAAACACCGTTTTCTGCCAGGATATACTTCGCACCAGCCGTTATGGCTGCCACCGCAGGGACCGTTTAAAAGATATTTTGCGCAGCGGGACTGGGGACAGAGAAAGGCCAGTTTCGCCAATGTACAGTCTCCACAGTTCAGGCAGCCGAAAAGGGTTGCCTTATTTAAATATTCAAAGGTTGAGAGTGGACCGCGCATTCTTGTTTCATCCAAACTCAGGCATAAACGTTTACAGAAGTTGTAGAGGATTCCTTCAGGTTCAAAAGCTATCTTATGCACCCAGTGAGAAAAAGAGTATGCTGATACCCAGGGAGCTTTTTTTCTTTTTCTTGGTGCTTGTACTGCAGTATTGAGACCTGTTTCATGGTCTTTTTTATAGTAGTGGAATGCTTTAGGAGGACAGAATGAAAGATCAGGAATAAGGCTCTTCCAGTCTGAAGCCATTAGATCTGCCTGAGAAAGAACAAAATCTATATCTTCAAAGTTAAGAACAGGCCCGCCGATATGGGCGCCGTCATAGCCAAGCCCTTTTAAAACCGCAAGCAGTTTGGCTGCCCTGACAAGTCGGGCCTGTTTCCCTTTATCAGCAGCACGTGCCTCCCATTGGTACTGTTCATAGAGGGAGTCGGGAATAAGGCAGCCCGGCAGTTTTCCTTTATGCATAAGTTCAACTACTTTGAGACTTGGAATAAAAACATTGCCCAGAACCGGAATGTTGAGCTTATTATCTTTCATATATTGCAGAAGTTCATGGAACTTCCTTGCGTCATATCCCAGTTGGGTTATAACAAAATCGGCGCCTGCGGCTACTTTGCGGCTCAGTTTGTAGTACTGTAAAACAAGTTCTGACTCCAGCAGTTTGAACGGTGTGACAACTACACCCTTGAGAAAGGGAATACTCATTTCCTGGTCGTTATTTTCGTCATTATCCAGAAAGGCTTCCCCTTTTTTATTCATACGTGAAAGCATATCCAGTACATGGACCGTATCCAGGTCGAATACAGGTTTTGGATAGCCACGGTAGCCTTCTTTAGGATAATCACCTGCAATTACGAGAAGGTTGTGCAAATCATGCCTCTCCCAACCAAACAGCAGGGATTCCATCTGGTTTCTGTTTTTGTCTTTGCAGGAAAGGTGGATGATTACCTCGGAGCCCATGGCCAAAATTTCTGTACCAAGAGTTTCCGGGGAGAGGGCTGGTTGGCCTCCGGCATTTTCAGTAATGCTAAGGGCCTGGAAACGACCGTCTACAGCAATATCTTTTGCCAGGTTGACGATCCTGTTTATTTCCTGTGTCCTGCCTCCCCGGCCAGGGACGAGTTCGAAGGTCAGGGTAAATTTATCAGGGTCTTTGAGAGAACTCCGCAGCCTTGAATTATGATCTTCCATGAGAGTATGTTCCTGCAGGCTCCTGGATTTAAGCTTGAACTTGACGCTTGATTCCTGTATTCAGTTGCTGTTTGCATGCAAAAGAAGGCCTAAAAGTTTCAAGGGTAAGTATTTATACGTATATAATAATCAAATTTGATCAAAGATGAAACAGCTACCCAATAAAGGAATATAATTATTTTGGAACCTCCATTGCTCACCATACTGATAATGTATCTAATCATAGAGGCAGCAGAACAGTTTCTGGCCATTATGAACCTTAAACATCTTGCACGACATGGAGCAGAAGTGCCTCCTGGGTTTGAAAAGCATGTTGATAGCTCAACACTGAAAAGAATACGGGACTACACGGTCGAACATGGCCGCCTGGCCAGAATTTCAGCATTTGTTTCAATGGTTGTCACCATTTTGTTTCTTTTCGGTGGACTGTTGAACTGGCTCAACAGTTTTATCGTGGAACAGGGATGGACAGCTGTTGTTTCAGGGTGCATATTTTTTTTGGCGCTTATTTATGGAGAAACTCTTATTACTATACCCATTTCCCTCTACAAAACGTTTTCCATTGAAAAGCGCTATGGATTTACCACCCAGACACTGGCTCTCTGGGGCAAAGATCTATTAAAGTCTCTTATTTTAAATACTCTGCTGGTTGGTTTTCTGGTGTATGTTCTCTTATGGATTATCCAGACCCTGCCCGAAATATGGTGGCTGGCAGGTTGGCTTTTCCTTCTTTGTTTCAGTGTCTTTGTGCTGTACATCTCCCCATATGTTATTGAGCCGTTATTTAATAAGTTCAAACCCATGGAAGATTCATCCCTGGAAGGACGAATTAAAGGGACCATGACCAGGGCGGGTTTGAAAATCAACAGGGTTTTTTCCATGGATGCGTCCAAAAGAAGCAGTCACAGCAACGCGTATTTTACAGGCATTGGCCACGTAAAAAGAATAGTCCTGTTTGATACCTTGCTGGCTAACCATGAGGATAACGAAATAATAGCTATTCTTGCCCATGAAGCCGGACACTGGAAGAAGAAACATGTTCTGAAAATGCTGGTTTTCAGTCAGATAATTGGGCTCATTGGATTTTACCTGGCACATAAATTGACAGCAGGCGATGTCCTGGCAGATATCTTTATGCTGGACAACTCAACCATGTATGCAAAGCTTCTGCTGGTAGTTTTTATCGGCACTCTTGCGTTATTTCCGCTTAAGCCCCTAATGGCATATATTTCCCGCCGACATGAGCTTGAGGCCGACAATTTTGCACTGCAGTTAACAGGGACCCCGGGTCCAATGGCTGATGCCTTGATAAAGCTTGGAAAGGATAATCTGGCCAATCTGCATCCCCATCCACTCTATGCATCTGTTTACTACAGCCATCCGCCTCTGGCGCAGAGGGTTAAGAGAATTTTGTCTGAAACGGCTAATTGTGGTGAAAAAAAGATGGAGAATACTAATTTGGCATGACAGAAAAAATACTTGATAAGTATATGGCTGTTAAGGCATTCCATGATTATGCGGAAGAGTATGATAGTTGGTTCGAGGACAGTCCGGTTTATGAGATAGAAATGACTGCCTTGAAATCTCTGCATGCTGAAATGGATGAACCTAAGTTTGAGATAGGGGTTGGGCCGGGCCGTTTTGCCAGTGGGCTGGATATTGCTTTTGGCATTGACCCTGCTTGGGCACCTCTCACATTGGCCTCTCAAAGGGAGATTAAGTGTTGCCAGGCACTCGGGGAACAACTGCCGGTAAAAGACAGGATAATGGGTACGATATTTGTGCTCTTTACCCTGTGTTTTGCCGCTGACCCTCAAAGAATAATATGGGAGTGTTCAAGAGTTTTAAAAGAGGGAGGTCTCCTGGTCATTGGTATGATCCCTTCTGGTAGTGCATGGGGCAGAAGTCTGGTAAGCAAGAAAAAGGCAGGTCATTTTTTATACAGATATGCCACCTTTTATACTATTGATACTCTCAAGAAGTGGCTGACCAACGCAAATATGAGCATCACTGAATACAACTCATCATTATATCAGGTTCCTGGCTGTGTAAAGCAAATTGAGGCCCCAAGAAAGTTACTTGATGAAAAGGCAGGGTTTGTAATTATCGTAGCAAGAAAGGGTCAATAAGGGAAGTCATTCTTGTTTTGGAACCTGAAGCAAAAATTGGTGGTATTGTTGAGAAGCAGAAATGGCCAAGACGTGCCTGTCAGCCTTTTTGTGAGGTATTTTGCAAGGGGAATTGTTTATAGATTAGAGGCGAAAGGAATGCCAGGAGTGGGCATTTCATGTTTTGAGATGGCGCACCGGTTAATAAAGCCCCGTAACAGGAATAATTGATTCGGGGTCAATCCGTCAAACTGAATCCCGCACTGTCTCAGGTCGTCAGCTGCAAAAAAATCATTGCCCTTAACAGCTCTGTCCCATGTATTGCTACAGGGAATTGCCTCTACAAAACGGTCATCAGATATGAGGTCGACTTTAAGTTTGGAATTATCAGGTTCGCAGTCGCAGTCTTTGGGGGCATGATAGGTGATCTTGGCACCACCTAAAGAGATATCACCGACTGTACCAATGATTTCCGGACAGGATGTAATAAGGACAGCAATTACACCACTTGATACAGATGATCGATGATGTTGACGTCGCTCGTCATTTTCAGAGCTTTCAGTCATTTTGCCACTCCTAAAAATTACTTTATTAGATTAATATAATTCATCAGCCCAAATTTGTCATTATTTTTTATATTGGTCTTTGTTCTTGACCATGAAACAGAAAGTTATTTGTAAAATTTTTAAAATAAGAGATCATGCAAGGATTGTTTGTAAAAATAAATTATTTGAGAGTAGAAGATAGCTGTGAAAAACAGAAAACAGAAAAAAAATAGGGAAAAAGATCATCTTTGCCCCCATGGTTATGTCACATGTGAGATGTGTGGTAGAAAATTTAAAGCCAATGCTTGCAGCTGGCAGGAAGATGGCGAAGGAGCCCTGCACTGCGTGGATTGCAAGGCTGAGTTGGAGAGTTGCGGATGCAGCGATTAGCCGCCTCTCACAAAACAATACAGCACATCTACTTCGGAGTCTCCTTGCAGTCGCTACCTGCTTCGCGTATCTGCACCTGTCTCGTCTTGCAAGAAAAGCTAGTTGTAAAAAAAACAGAAAAGTTAAAAGGCCGGACAGAGAATATGCCGGCCTTTTTTATTTATGATAAATTTTCAGATTATTCTTTTGTTTTCTTCTCTTCTTCCGGTTCAGGGATCCGGCCTTCTGTTAAATCCCGGCCTTCCAGGTAGCGAATGATGGATTCTGCCGCTTCTTTGCCCTGAAAAGCTGCCTTGGCCGCAGTTTGTGGACCAAGAACAGCATCACCGCCGGCAAAAATCCAGTCCACAGAGGACTGCATCGTAACCTCATTAACTTCAAAGGTATTCCAGCGGGAAAGGTCCAGCTTGATGTCTGATTCAGGCATGTGTTCAACATCCTGGCTGATGGCAGGAATTATGGCATCAGCTTCAATCATAAAATTGGAATCTTCAATTGGTACTGGACGACAGCGGCCCGATGCGTCACATTCGCCGAGTTCCATGCGTAGACATTCAATTTTTGTCAATCTGCCGTTTTCACCATGAATTTTTACCGGGGCAGCAAGAAATTCTACCTTAACACCTTCTTCCTCAAGGTGATGGATCTCAGCCTGTGAGGCAGGCATTTCTTTCTTGGTGCGGCGGTAAAGAATAAAAACCTTATCAGATCCTGTGCGCAGGGCTGTCCTTGCAACATCAATAGCAACATTGCCACCCCCGACAACAACTACATTACGGCCGAGGTTTAAAGATTCTCCCAGATTTACCCTTCGGAGGTAATCAACACCGTGCATTACGCCCTCTAAATCTTCTCCTTCAACACCAAGCTTGCGGCTTGCATGGGCACCGATACCAACAAATGCTGCAGCATAGCCCTCATCTTTTAACTGCTGCATAGTCTTGTCTTTTCCTATTTTGAAATTATTGACTATTTCCACCCCGCAGTTTACCAGTGCATCAAACTCGGCGTTTATAATGTCACGCGGTAACCGGTAGGCTGGAATGCCTACTGTCAGCATGCCGCCAAAGGCGGGTAGACTTTCAAAGATGGTGCAATGGTAACCGGCATGGGCAAGTTCGAAAGCGCAAGTCATTCCGGCCGGTCCGGAGCCCACAATGGCAACTTTTTTGTCCTTGGGCATGGCACAGGCCTTGAGCATATTCTTCTTGTTTTCCACCATCCAATCCACCAGGAAGCGCTCCAGCATGCCAATAGCAACAGGATCTCCCTTTTTGCCTCTGATACAGGAGCCCTCACACTGAAATTCATGGGGGCACACCCTTGAACAGACAGCTGGTATGGAATTGGTCTCTCTGTCCTTCCAGTAAGCCTCTTCAAATTTTTCCTCGCGTAACAACTTGATAAATCCTGGAATATCGTTATGAATGGGGCAGCCGTCTCTGCATTTGGGCTTTTTGCACTGCAAGCAGCGGTTGGCTTCCTTAATCGCTGTTTCTTTATCAAAACCGGAAGTCACCTCGTTAAAATTGGTTACCCGGTCAGCAACTGAGAGTTCTTTGGGGTACTGCCGTGAGATTGCAAGTCGTTCTTTTGGTTTCATTTCATCCTCCTCTAATGTTCCCTCTATTATTCCCTCTGTTGGTGCTATAATTAAAAAAGGCCGCCCCTAAGGACGGCCTCTATTAAATCATCTGACATGGCTATTGCAAGTCGATTTTGTAATTATTGACGTTGGGCAATTTTCAGTCTGGCCAAGGCTCTCTGCATGGCGGCCTCAGCACGGGTTCTGTCAATTTTTTCCTGCTGCTCCCTGGCCTGTAATAGTCTTTTTTCAGCCCTTTCCTTAGCTTGGAGTGCACGGTCAACATCTATCTCATGGCCGCGTTCTGCAGATTCGACAAGAAAGGTGATCTTATTATTTGAAACCTCGCAAAAACCGCCACTGACCATTAATTCTTCTTCAGATCCGTCTTTTTTATAACGGAGAGTGCCAATTTTAATGGTGCTTAGAAATGGAGCATGATTGGCCAGTACTCCAAATTCACCGGCAAAACCGGGAGCGGTAATAATATCAACTTTCTCGCTGACAATTGCTCCTTTAGGAGTCACCACTTCGAGATTAATTTTTTCAGCCATATTTTTACCTTATATCCACATTATCTATATAAGTTGAGTTCTTTAGGCGGCTTCTTTTTCTTTTGCTGCAGCGGCCTTTTCAACGGCCTCTTCTATGGTGCCTACCATATAGAAGGCATTTTCAGGAAGTTCATCATGTTTGCCGTCAAGAATTTCCTTGAAGCCGCGGACTGTATCTTCAACTTTTACATATTTACCTGCCATGCCGGTGAATACTTCTGCAACGGTAAATGGCTGGGAGAGGAAGCGCTGCATCTTGCGCGCTCGGGTGACAATGACCTGATCTTCTTCAGAGAGCTCATCCATACCGAGAATAGCTATAATGTCCTGCAGTTCTTTATATTTCTGCAGGGTAACCTGAACTCCTCGGGATACTTCGTAGTGCTCCTCACCAAGTACGTTGGGATCAAGAATCCTGGAAGTAGAGTCAAGCGGATCCACAGCAGGATAGATTCCCAGCTCAACGAGCTGCCTGGAAAGAACAACAGTACCGTCCAAGTGGGCAAAGGTTGTAGCCGGCGCAGGATCTGTCAAGTCATCAGCAGGAACGTAAACACACTGGACAGCGGTAATGGAACCTTTGGTTGTTGAGGTAATGCGTTCCTGCAATTCGCCAAGGTCAGTACCTAGAGTCGGCTGGTAACCAACAGCTGAAGGAATGCGGCCGAGCAGGGCGGAAACCTCGGAGCCTGCCTGGGTGAAACGGAAAATATTATCAACAAAGAAGAGAACATCCTGGCCTTCTTCATCACGGAAATATTCAGCTGCGCTCAAACCGGTTAGAGCGACCCGGGTACGAGCTCCCGGGGGTTCAGTCATCTGGCCATACACCAGGGCAGCTTTTGGCAGAACGCCGGACTCTTTCATCTCATGATACAGGTCGTTACCCTCACGGGTACGCTCGCCAACACCGCAAAACACTGAAATACCACCATGATGCATGGCGATATTGTTAACCATTTCCATCATAACAACGGTCTTGCCACAACCGGCACCGCCGAAAAGTCCCATTTTGCCGCCACGTGGGAAGGGAACGAGCAGATCAATAACCTTAATGCCTGTTTCCAGCACGTTAACCTCGGTATCCTGATCAGTAAAAGCAGGCGCCGGTTTGTGAATCGGCCGCATCTTGTCAGAGTCGATCGGCCCCAGTCCATCAACAGGGCGGCCGACTACATTCATGATTCTGCCCAGGGCATTCGGGCCACAGGGAATCATGATGGAGTTTCCTGTGTCCTTGGCTTCCATGCCTCGCACCAGGCCGTCGGTCTGATCCATGGCAATACAGCGGACAACATTGTCGCCGAGATGCAGAGCAACTTCAATAACAAGGTTGCCTTCGTCATCGTTGATTGCCGGGTTGCTGACCGCAAGAGCGTTCATGATGTCAGGAAGGTTGCCGGGTTCAAACTCGACATCCACAACCGGACCAATTACCTGTACTATTTTTCCAACTGCTTGTTCTGCGCTCATGTGAAATAAGCCTCCTCAGGGTGTATTATTTGCCAAGAACTTTCTTCTCGGTTTTATTCTTATCCTTTCAGGGCCTCTGCCCCGCCAACAATATCCATAAGCTCGGCAGTAATGCCCGCTTGTCTCGCTTTATTATAAAGAAGAGTCAGGTCAGCGATCATGTCCTTACAGGCGCGGGTGGCATTATCCATGGCGGTCATCCTGGCTGCCTGTTCACTGGCTCCTGTTTCCAGCATGGCATGGTATGTCATAACGTTCATATATAATGGCAGAAGCACATCCATGATCTCTGTAGGACTTGGCTCATAGATGTAATCTCCGGCAGCAGCTCCTTCTTCCGCTGCCTCCCCTGATTCGCTTACTTCAGGCTGTACTGGCAGAAGCACTTCCATCTCAGGTCGCTGCACGGCAACACTCATGAATTTTCCATAAATTACATGAACCTTGTCGGCTTCACCGGCAAGGAAATTGCCGGCAATTTCCTGGGCAATAGACCTTGCATTGAACATCTGGAAACTTCCCATGATATCGGTGTAAGCCTTCCTGACTTTTCCCGTTTTCCTGAAGTAGGTATTACCCTTTTTACCGACGCAGACAAGGGATACTTTTTTTCCTTCCGCCTCATATTGGGAAATTAGTTTTTCCGTTGCCTTGAAAATATTTGAGTTGAAACTGCCGCACAGCCCACGGTCAGACGTTACAATTACAATTTCGACTGTCTGAACATCGCGAACTTCCATGAGCGGGAACTGACCACTTTCCATATTAGCGGAAAGACTGGACATAGCCTGATTGAATTTTTCCGTATAGGGACGGAAATCTTCCATCTTCTGCTGGGCTCCGCGCAGCTTGGAAGCTGCAACCATGTTCATGGCGCTGGTGATCTGTGCCGTTTTCTTCACACCACCAATTTTTGTTTGTACTTCTTTAAGAGTTGCCATTGCTTTGCCTTAGTCCTTAGTTGAGGCCTTTCGAACTCGCAAACGCTTCACCGAATGCAGTCAGGGTGCTTTTCATCAACTCTTCGAGTTCGCTGTCAATTTCCTGTTTCTCTTTTAAGGTGTCAAAAACTGCCGGTGCACTTTGTTCAACATAGGCATAGAGTTCTTTCTCAAACAGC
>JBHPCH010000094.1:0-9683 GCA_042576125.1 Thermodesulfobacteriota bacterium | reverse complement strand
CCATGTGTTAAGTGCAGTAATAGTAACAAAGTAAAAAATCTCCAAAATCTATACTCTCTTCTTCACCCTGCAAGCAAGCTCAAAAACAAAAAAACATTCTTTTGCAACATCTCTCCCTACCAGCGCAAAAGTACAACTCCCCAGGTAAATCCCCCTCCAAATACGCTGAAAAGAACCAGGGAATCTTTCTGCAGACGCCCTTCACGATTCGCCTCATCCAGGGCTATGGGCAGACTGGCTGCAGATGAATTGCCGTATTTTTGTATGGTCGTAAATACTTTCTCAAATGGCAGATTAACTCTTTCCGCCAGGCTTTTGAGAATTCTGATGTTGGCCTGGTGGGGAATCATAAGATCAATATCATCCACAGTGATTCCCTCCCTGTTCAGCAAATTCTCTACAGCATTTCCCATTTCACGAACAGCATGTTTAAAAACATCCTTGCCAACCATGTTAAATGCCGAACCATCACAAAAGCTGTTCCGGTCAGGAACTGTCTCATAATCCACAACCGGACAGTAACGACGGGGAACCGCATCCAGGCTCAGAAGTTTCCAGAGCCGTCCGTCACTGTAAAGCTGGCTGGCCAACAGACCCTTTTCGTCTTCGCTGCCGGTGACAACACATGCGCCGGCACCATCACCGAAGAGAACACAGGTATTGCGATCCTGCCAGTTTACCCTGGCTGAAAGTGTCTCTGCCCCTATCACAAGAATCTTCATCTCAGGTGCATTTTTTAAATATCTGTCCGCTATCTCCAGGGCATAAACAAAGCCGGAACAGGCAGCACTGACATCAAAGGCAAAGGCATTTTCAGCACCTATTTCCTTCTGTACAAGGCAGGCACATGATGGCATCACCATTTCGGCTGTTATGGTGCCCACAATAATCATATCGATTTCCCGGGCACTGACACCGGCCATGGTTAACGCATTATCAGCTGCCCGGCTTGCCATTTTTGAAGTCTCTTCTCCGGCACCGGCTATTCTTCGGCTCCTGATACCTGTCCGCGTGCTTATCCACTTATCACTTGTGTCTACAACCTTTTCCAGTTCCTTATTGGTCAGGATGCGTTCCGGCAAATAAGAGCCTGTCCCTATTATTTGTGCTCTACCGGTCATTCACTATCTCCAGACTTTTGATCAGTATCAGATTTCTTTTGCACTTCATTTATTTGAACCGGATCAGACTCTGACAACAATTGTAAAATATGGCCGTTAACTCTGCTGCGAATCATCTCAGCCGCTACCTTAATGGCATTTTTAATAGCTTTGGCATTAGAACGGCCATGGCAGATTATTCCTGTTCCGTTCACACCCAATAGCGGTGCACCGCCGTATTCTGCATAATCGACCCTTTTACCAAAATTCCTAAAAGCCTGCCTGGCAAGCAGGTAGCCGATTTTTGCCATAAAGCTCTTTGACATTTCTGTGCGCAGCATTGAAATAATTGCTTCAGCCAATCCCTCGCTAACTTTCAAACAAACATTTCCAACAAAACCGTCACAGACGATTACATCAACATCTCCCTGAAAAATATCCCTGCCTTCAACATTGCCGATAAAATTGAGCGAACTTTTGCTGAAGAGTTCATGGGCACTCTTGACAAGCACATTACCCTTACCACCCTCTTCACCAATACTGAGCAGACCGATACTGGGTTTCTGTATTTTGAACAGGTTGTCTGAAAAGGCGGAACCCATAACACCAAACTGGAATAGATGCTGTGGTCGGCAGTCAACATTTGCACCCACATCCATCATGACAAGAGGTTTTTTCAGTGTTGGGAATATACTGGCAATCCCGGGCCTTGCAATTTTCTCCAGACGACCCAGCGATTTAATGGCTGAAGCCATGGTCGCGCCAGAGTTGCCCGCGCTTACCACACCATCTGCTTCACCATTTTTGATCTGTTCAAATGCTCTGATGATTGATGAGTCTTTCTTCCTTCGTATTGCTTCAAAGGGAGACTCATGCATGGAAACTGTCTGAGAGGCATGAACGATATGCAACCTGGAGGAAACCTGAGGCTGATTCTGCAAAATTCTGTTGAGAACATTTTCATCACCGGTGAGGACTACATCCAGGTCTGATTCTTCAACAGCCTGTATCGCCCCGGCAACCATTTCCTCCGGGCCTCGTTCGCCACCCATGGCATCCAGGGCAATACGCAATGTCACGTTTTACTCCAGCTCTTCTTCAAGCTTAATAACAGTCCTGTCATTATAGGTTCCGCAACCGCCGCAAAGCCTGTGCGAAAGCTTGGGCTCGCCGCATTTGGGACAGCTTGAGACAGAAGCAGGGGTCAACGCATCATGGGAGCGTCTTTTCCTCGTTCTGGAATGGGAATGTCTACGTTTAGGTAAAGCCACTTTCTAACCTCCAAATATATATAATTTTCTTTTACAGTATATTTCGTGAAGAAATACTGAATTCTTCTTAAAATTCTACTTTTCACATGATGGAATACTAAACAGCGGAGACTATAAAAAATTATCACTGATTGTCAAGTCATTTTCCCACTGTAGCGCTCTTTATTGCAATTCTTAAGCGTTTTTCCTCAAGGGCCAATTATGACATTTTTCTGTATAAAAAAGTGCGGCTAAAATTGTAATATATTTTACCCAGTTAGAAGGTTTTCAATTTTATCAAAATATTTACAACTGACTTGAGAGCGGTTCCCAGTTTCTCTCAGCAAATTATTTTCAACTGACTTGAACTATCTTCAGGCAATATCAATAAAATCTTAATAACTTTGAGACGATTTTCAGATTTATGAAGTTACGAGGAAGAGCTTGTTCCGCTATAAAATTAGTATGCGGATCAAGTGATGACGAAGTAGATTCGACAAATCTGGAAATCGGCACTCTCAGAAACAGCGGTTAGGCCCCGACCTTACATTTCGCAGCCAGCTGAACAGGGCAAGTACAATAAAAAAATTAACTGAAAACAGGCTGTAAGCCCCTGCCATTTCAGCCATTACTTTTGTTTTTACCATGAGATGCCCGATTGGATAATTCACCACAATGGAAGAGAGAGCGAGGTAACCAATGGTATGAATAAAAAACAACAAAAAAGCTGTGAGAAGTTTTCCCATTTGAGGGAGCATATAATTTTTCAAATGTACAAGTGAACGTTCCAAAACAAGCAAAACAAAACCCAAAAAAGCGCCTGGCAATAATGTCCAGAAGATTAATAAATATGCTGCATGATGCAGAAACGAAAAAAGCAGGGTAATGACAGATGTGATGACGAGATAGATAATTGCCATCAGAATAACAGCCTGAACATTTAATTTCAAAGGATGACCGTCAAATATCCTTGCTTTTGAAACTCGACGGAACCTCCCGCTATACCTTTCTGTATTTTCTGTATTCATCACACTTTAAATTTTCTCAATATTTATTAAGAACTCAAGAAAATTAACATCTTGAACAGGATGCCAGAATTCTTTCATCACAAAAAAAGGGAGAGGGGTGAAAGTTGTCGGTCTATGCTTGTGGTTGGCTTTCTTTTAACTATAGAGAGAACACCACTTCAGGAACGATTATTTAAAATGTCAAAGTAATTCAGAAATTCGATCACTCGCCTTTCTTAATCTTCTGCTCATGATAAACAGCATACGTTTCATAAGTTTGATGGCGAGTAAGGAATTATTCTGGGAAAGCTCATCCATCCTGGGGGATGAAAGAGTAAGGAGCCTGCAGGGTTCCATTGCGATAACGTCATTAGATCGGGGACCACTATCGATAAAAGCCCCCTCTCCCACCATTGCACCTTTTTCAAGAATAGCAATAATTATATGTTTTCCCCAATATCCTGTTTTCTTTTTAACAGCCAGTTTACCTTCAATTAAAAATCCCACGTAATCTTCATCATCTCCCTCCTTCATAACCACTGCATCCGCCTTCCACTCCCGCAGTTCCAGATAGGAGCATAACTCTTCAATTTCTTCCATGGAAAGAAAGTTGAATGCCTTCCTGACATCTTCAGTTTTAGCATTACAACAGCTGCAATTCAAGGTATCCATACTGACAAACTAATTCTGCATATCTGGTTTTTCAAGTTGCTCTGTAATTTTTTTTACCAGCCCGGCAAACTGTTCTTTTCTTATTATGGAGTTAAAATCCCTCCTATAGTTTGCAATCAAACTTACATTTTCTATTTTTAAGTCCTGAATGAGCCATTTGCCCTCGCTTTTCTCCAAACTGTAATCTATCGGAATTTCCAGTTCCTTATCTATTAAAGCTGTATAGACTCTGGCCCTATCATGTCTGACACGCTGTTCCTTATAAATTATTTTCTGATTATCATAAGCATCTATCTTGCCGATATAACGTTGCTCAATGAGACTTGCAAACAGGTCGACAAAACTTTCCTGTTCTTCAGCAGTCAGGCTGTTCCAATTTTGCCCCAAAGAACTTCTGGCCATTGCATGAAAATCAAACATTTCATTGACAATTTTCAGAATACTCTCTTTACGCTCTGCCTTTTTCTCAGGAACCAGCAATTCCTCAGACTGTAAAATTACCAGAATTTGGTCAATCGACTTTTGCAACTGGACCAGAGGATCGTTATCTGATGAAGCCATGATTCTCCCACCACCCAACTGAACCATTAACAACATCAAAAGAAATACCGACACTCTGATTATCAGCTTACTCTCTTTAAGCATTGCACCCACACCTGTATAATTTTTATTCTAAGACACTACTTCCAACTGCTATTCTTTAATAAGACCGTTTCTATATTGCTGGTAGGCATCTTTTACAGCCGCATAAGGATCTAAAGCTGTTTCCGTAAACAACTCATAATCGCCCAGGGTTAAAGCTGTTTGATTCACCCTATCTAAAACACGCGCACCAACAATTATCTCGTCATCAACATCAAGATACTGAAAAGGATGCAAATATGCATCTCCTATTAATCCAATAGAATCCCTTAAATTCGAGGGTCCCAGGATCGGCCAGTTGATGTAAAATCCACCTCCTGCACCGTAATACCCGAAGGTCTGCCCGGTATCTTCTCTGGTTGAACGCAGGTCAAAAGAGTCCCTCGCAAAATCGACAAACCCCAAAAAACCGACTGTAGAATTAATGACAAAACGTGCAACTTCCACTGAGGAGTCCTTCACCTGCCCCTGGAGCAAACTGTTAACCGCCCTTTTGGGGGTCTCGAGATTATCAAAGAAGTTTCTGATTGCTATGCGCACATCTTCAGCAGTAATTGCAGAGTATCCTCTGGCAACAGGTTTCAAAAACCAGTAATATAATTTGTCATTGAAGTGAAAAAAGAAACGATTAAGAGGTTCGAGGGGGTCAGCTATAGTCTCCCCTTCGTCCCAGCCATTATCCCAATTATCCTCCTCTGCCCAGGTATCCTCTTTTGCTTCACTGACAATTTCTACTGTTGCAACATGGGTCACAGCGGATTGAATACCTGAGGACGAAGTGACAGAACTAACCGGCCATGCACTGGTACATGTTAGCAGCAAATAAAAAACTGCTGTAAACATTGGGATTACACTATGTGTTTTGGGCTTAAAATTATGCAATTGTTCTTCAAAAAAATATTATTCTGCTTTAAAAATATATTTACTGACTAGTTCCTCAAAATCAATTGATGACTCGGTATCAAATATCAGGTCCCCTTCTTTCAACATCTCCTCATCCGCCCCCTGGAAAATTTTTATATACTTGTCTCCGATGAATCCCTGAGTCCTGATTGAGGCGATAGCATCCTCTGTGATCTTGATATCCTGGTTGATGAGCATCGTAACCTTGGCCAGCCCCTGCTCTCCAAGTTTAATTCTTGCAACCTTGCCGATATTCACTCCGGCTATCTCAATACCTGCTCCTACTTTAAGGCCGGAAACACTTTCAAATTCAGCCTCTATGCTATAGTTTTTTTCCAGGTTGAAAATCGAGAATTCCCCCATCTGCAGGGAAAGATAGCTGAATGCAACAAACCCTGCAATCATGAACAATCCAACGATCAATTCCGTATTAATATTCTTCATCATTCATTTTCCATTCTGCTTTGATAAATATGGCCCATTGTCATTTGGACAAAATCCTTAATTATTGGATCATTACTCCATTGAATTTCCTCTGAACTGTTGAAGACCTTGGCCTTGCCCTCATGCATTACCACAACCTGATCGGCAAGATTGAATATCTTGGGAATATCATGACTGACAATAACTGCTGTATAACCCATTTCCTTTTGAATTTTATAAAACAACCGGTAAATCTCAAGTGATCTCGCAGGATCCAATCCAGTGGTCGGTTCATCAAACAGCATAATCTTTGGCTCAAGCTGTAATGCCCGTGCCAGACCGACTCTTTTCAACATACCACCACTAAGCTGGGCCGGAAACTTGTCTTCATGCCCGACAAGGCCAAACTGTTCAAGGGATTCCATGACCCGCTTCCAAATTTCCTGTTTACTGAGTTTGGTCTTTTCTTCCAGAGGCAGAGCTACATTTTCAAAGACTGTCATTGAGTCAAATGGGGCAACCCCCTGAAACACGACCCCGAAACTGGATCGGACTTCATTAAGTTCCCCTTCCCCCATAACAGCAACGTCTTTACCTTCAACAAGAATCTGACCTGAATCCGGTTTCATCAATCCCAGGATAAGTTTTATGGTAACGCTTTTACCCTGGCCGCTTGCACCTCCAATAACGGTTGTCATTCCAGGCCGAATATTAAGATTAATCCCTCTTAAGACCTTGTGCACCGCGCCGTTTATCCCCTCAAAGGATTTATACACATCAACAAACTGAATAATTGGCTCAATCATAACAGCATTGCCGTTAACAAATAGTCCCAAATCAGGACTGTTATCGACGAGAGAACAACTGCCTGTGTGGTTGCCCTGCTGACACTTCCCGCGCCAAAACCCGAACGGCTCTTGAACAGCAGAAATCCCCTGCCTGTACAGATCCAGACAATGATGAAAGCAAAAACAAATGATTTAATAATTCCAAGATTGATATCCCTGTTCACCACGCTCTGCTCCATGCCGGAAAAAAAGGCACCCGGATTTACCCCCAAAAGCTGAACACCAGAAATATACCCGCCGAATATTCCTACTACGTCAAACATCAAGGTAAGCAGAGGGACAGCTACAAGGGTTGCCAAAAATTTAGGGGTTATAAGAAACCTGTATGGATCAATAGACATACATTCCAATGCATCAACCTGCTGGGTTATCCTCATAATGCCCAATTCTGCACACATGGCAGACCCTGCTCTGCCGGTAACCATAAGGGCTGTCAGCACAGGGCCCAGTTCACGTATGAGGCTCAATGCAACTGCTGAACCAAGAAGCCCTTCAGAGCCAAATTTGCTCAGTGTATAGTACCCCTGAACACCGAGGACCATGCCGGTAAATGCGCCAGTAAAAAATATAACGACGAATGAATGGGCTCCAATGAACTTTATCTCTTTGAGAAAAGCAGCAAACCGGAAAGGTCTTTTGAAAAAACCGCGAATGGTATACAGGAGAAACAGTCCCATGCCGCCCAGGTCATCAATATGATACAGGGTGTTCTTCCCAAGGTATTCTATCTGTTTTAAAATTATCTGCATAAAATGCTTGTTTATATAATAAAATATTCTTAAAAGTAATTTTTACCGATATACATAGTATTGTTTAGAAAAGCAATTCTGCAACAATGTAATTAATATTATTATATCAGTAAAAAAACTCCTCAGGCTATTAATTTATGACTTAATAGAGTTGAAATAATTTTATTGCTTCTTTTACGTTCTCCTGTAGTTTTTAAACTGATTATATTTAAGATAATAATAATTCCTAAAAAAACACAACCGGATATTTCCCTTTTTCTTACAAAACCAATGTATTCATGAGGTATTAAATGGAAACATATTATCAACCAAAGGACCTACCGAAATTTGCCGAAATCAGTGAAGGTGCTCCAGAGCTTGCTCAAAAATTTTTCGACTATTACACTGCAGTTTTTGAGGAAGGTGAATTAACCCAGAGGGAAAAATCCCTTATTGCTCTGGCTGTGGCCCATGCAGTACAGTGTCCCTATTGTATAGATGCATACACGCAGGATTGCCTGGAGAAAGGCTCCAACGTCAGTGAAATGACTGAGGCAATTCATGTCGCTACAGCAATACGCGGTGGTGCCTCATTGGTACATGGTGTTCAAATGCGCAATGTTGCAGGGAAAATATCATTATAAACATTTATCATGTCAAATTTGCAAACAGCAGAAAATCTCAGCAGCAATTTCTTCAAGATACCTACCCTTGAAACATTCAGAGAAAATCTTGGAAATAATGGTCTTGAATTAACCAGAACCCACTGCACCACCCTGCAGGTTAATGTTGGTATGCTCTGCAATCAGACCTGCAGGCACTGTCATCTCGACGCGGGACCATCAAGAAAAGAAATAATGAGTAAAAAAACTGTGGTTGATGTTCTGGAACTGGCAAAAAGGTTCAACTTTGAAACCATAGACATCACCGGCGGAGCGCCGGAAATGAATCCTCATATCCAGACCCTGGTCAATGAACTTGCTCCATTATGCAAGACCCTTATTTTACGGTCCAACCTCACCGCCATCGCAGAAAAAGAACAGGAACCACTCCTTGAACTCATATCTGGCAAGAAAGTAACAATAGTCGCATCACTTCCTTCACTTAATGAAGCACAATCAGAAACGCAACGTGGAAGAAATTCTTTTGCTACCTCAATAGCCACCATCAAAAAATTGAACTCACTTGGATATGGCCAGCCAGGTACCGGCTTAAAATTGAACCTGGTGAGCAACCCAACCGGTGCATTTTTGCCTTCCCCCCAGGAACAGATTGAAAAACGCTTTCACCAGATGCTCGCCCGTAAATGGGGCCTGTCGTTTGACAATCTTTATACCTTTGCAAACGTACCGCTTGGCAGGTTTCTTACATGGCTCGAAAATACTGGAAACCTGGAAAGTTATGTGCTCAGGCTTGCCAACAACTTTAACTCCTGCACACTGGATGGCCTGATGTGCCGTTCTCTCATCTCCGTTTCCTGGGACGGCTATCTTTTTGACTGTGATTTCAACCAGGCTCTCAGCCTTTACATGGGAGGCAGGAAAACACATATATCTGACCTGCATGTTCTGCCGGCCCCCAATGACAGCATTGCAGTATCCGAGCATTGCTATACCTGTACTGCCGGCTCAGGATTCACCTGAGGGGGATCTATCAATGCCTGAGTGTCAGGCGATTAATAACTATAAAAATAACAAGCATTCCATTGTTAATAAGCAGAACTTTTTCCAATGGCCATGATGAAAACAACGGTCCGCCAATTTAAGAATGTTGAGCAGGCTAGCATTGCTGTTGTTGAACAGATAGTTAATTGTGCGAGATCAGCAGTTTCAGAAAAAGGCTTCTGCACCATTGTTCTGGCAGGAGGGAAAACACCGCGGCATGCCTATAAAATTCTTGGTGAAAAATCATCCGCAAATCAGATGCCATGGCAGCAGAGTCATTTTTTCTGGGGTGATGAACGGTGGCTTGCATCTGAACACCCGGATAGCAATTTCTCCATGGCCTGGAATGCCCTGTTTTCAAAAATACAAATCCCTTCCCAGAATATTCACCGGATACCCACCGGACACAAGTCTCCTGAAATCGGCGCAGAAATGTACGAAAAACA
>JBHPCH010000093.1:0-9700 GCA_042576125.1 Thermodesulfobacteriota bacterium | reverse complement strand
GCTCCATAGAAGGCATTACTCCGCAGACTGTTTATCACGGCTCTGATGCCAGTGTGGTAACTGCAGTGGCTGATAAGGGTTATCATTTTGTTCATTGGAGCGATGGTGTAACCACTGCTGAACGATTCGATTCAAAAGTAACGGATGAAATGTCGGTCAGCGCCGTTTTTGCAATCAACACCTACTCCATCGGCGGCAGCGTCTCAGGCTTGATCGAAGGAACACAGGTGATATTGCAGAACAATGGAGGCGATGACCTGACAATAACCGCAAACGGTGATTTCATTTTTACTGCTGAGTTGCTCCATGCAGGCACATACGAGGTCAGAGTGTTGAGCCAGCCGACCTCACCCAATCAGACCTGTACCGTGACCAGCGGCGCCGGCACAATTGCTTACGAGAACATCACAGATGTCGTGGTCACCTGTATTCCCTTCACCTACTCAATCGGCGGCATAGTTTCTGGAATTCCTGAGAGCGATCAAATAATTGTGCGGAACAACGACACCGATGACCTTGTTGTTAACGTTAATGGTTCCTTTACCTTTGCTACTCCGATTGATGACGGCAGCACCTACAAGGTTACGATCCATAGCCAGCCCAAAAGGCCGAACTGGAATTGTAAAATTGAGAATGCTGCAGGAGCCATCACTGGTATGAATGTGACCGATATCATTGTTGATTGTTATCCTGAGGCAGTCCTCCAGGGCAAGGCCGGCTTCAAAAAAGTCGAGTTGAATTGGAACAGTCAGGATTTCAAGGAAATACACTCAAATAAGGTAGTCTTCAATGTTTGCCGTACGGAGGAAGAAATCCCTCCCGACAGCTTCAGGAGCTGCAGAAACTTTGAAGGCGGCGTTATTAAAAAAAGGATGGACAGCCCTCTTACTGTCCAGCAATTAACTAATAACACAGCCTATTGGTTCCAAATACAGGTTCTGGCGGCCAGCGGTAGTAAACGGACGTATTCAGAAGTTGTCATGGCCATACCCTATAGTGGCCTCAACGATACTGGCATCGACTGGTGTTCAGACGAAATTACCAATCGCAGCATCGATGGAATACGCTTGCAAAAAACTAAGGACTGCGAAGCTCTCCTGGCAACCCATCCTGGCCAAGATGCTGTTTATGGCTGGGATGTGTTGGCCCGTGACCGCAAACTGGCAAAAACAGGCAATGGGACGGCCGGTTTCGACTTCAGCAAAGTCTGCCGGAGCGGTGAAACGGCAGGTGAAGGGGAATGCCCTCCCAACCCTTCACCCGGTGAGGATGATAATAATTGGGCCTGTACCCGTGACAATCTGACCGGTCTGCTCTGGGAGGTTAAGATGGAAAGCGGTCTGCAATATAAAAACAGCACCTACACCTGGTACAACACAGATGAAAAGGTTAACGGCGATGGTCCCGGTGTAAAGAATGGCGGCAAATGCGAGGGCAGCAAATGTGACACTATGTCCTATGTCAATACTGTTAATGACACCAATCTCTGCGGTATTGACGAATGGCGGATACCTACAAAAAGGGAGCTGCTCTCAATTGTGGATAACGGCCACTTCAAACCCTCCATTGATAGACGCTTTTTCCCGAATACGCTCTCTTCACATTTCTGGTCAGCTTCCCCGAATGCTGAAGATGAAAACCTGGCATGGCAGGTATATTTTCTCTATGGTGAAGCCTCCCCTCACAATAAAAACGAAAGCCATCACATTCGTCTTGTTAGCGGCAGGACAGTAACCTTCGGTCTTGATAATCCAACATTTTTACAAAATGAACCGGCCCCTCCAACAACAGAAGAAATTGAGAAATGATATTTGATATTAATGTAAAAAAGAAAGTGTCCACTTTGGCAATTGTTATTCGTTTTAGACAGCTTTTGAAACTGCTGACGGTTGGCTCGTTATTCTGCAGTTTTCTTTTATCCTTTTTCCTTACTCCAGGATGGGCGAAACAGACCTGCAAAGATTCAATCATGCCAACCGCACCTGCTTCCAACTTTAACAGCCACAATGACGGCACCGCCACAGATAATACTACCGGTCTCATGTGGATGCGTTGCAGTATGGGGCAAATATGGAATGGAGAAACCTGTAGCGGAACACCTGCAATTTTTTCTTGGACAGATAGCCTGAAAGCAGCCGAAAACCATGAATTCGCAAGCTATTCAGACTGGCGGCTGCCCAACAAAAATGAACTGGAATCAATAGTAGAAAACCGTTGTTATTCCCCGGCAATCAATACGGGAATTTTCCCAGCGACGCCCGCCGCTTATTTCTGGTCATCATCTCCCTACGCCGTTGTTTCAGACGGTGCATGGAGCGTAGATTTCGGCTACGGAACAGTAAATGCCAGCGTAAAATCCGGATTAATCCATATCCGTCTTGTGCGCGACAGTGACTAGCGATGACATGAGTAAAAACTCTTCTGAAATTCATCAAGAAGTCAGTTCCGATAATTGGTTTACCAGGCACCCGGTAACAACAATTTCCGTGCTGATGACATTCGTTCTGTTTTTTTGCCTGCTGGCACTTGAGCTGTTTCTTAAAACTTTCAGCGGCCTGGGCAATCCTCCGCTTTATAAACTGAGCCCCCTTTACGGTTATCGACTCAAGGCCAATCAGGTTATTAATCCAAAGGGCGGCATAGGCTTCCTGTACGGTGCCCGTCTGACAACCAACAATCTCGGGTTGAGAGCGGCTGACGATTGGGATTCTAACCCGGAGGGAAAGATACTTTTTCTTGGGGATTCAGTCACCTATGGGGGACAGTATATTGATGATGGCCAACTCTTCAGTTCTGTGGCAGGCAGGCGGTTACCAGGATGGCAGATTGGCAATGGTGCCAACAATGCATGGGGAATCGGGAATATAGTTGGCCTGATGAAGGATTATGGATTTTCTCCTGCCGAGGTCGTAGTCACCAGTGTGATCGAAGGAGATTTTTATCGCGGCACAACCCGTGCATCATCTATGCCTCTCTGGACCGCCCCTCCGCGTTTCGCCCTGCAGAATCTGCTGATGCACTTTATCTGGAAAGCTAATCAATCTCGCTACGGCGGCCCTGTCGGCGGAGTAAGAAGTGAGGTACACCTGGACAAAATTGTTGATAAGGCCACAAAGCGCCTGAAGGATCTTGACGATTATCTGAAAAACCAGCATGTGAAACATTTCATTTTCGTTTTGCCCACTCGGAGCCAGATTCTGGATATTGAGCCGCTGGATGCCAGGATCAAACTGCTGCTCAAGAAGTATGAAATTGATGCGGAATACTTGCTGCCGAAACTCCTGACCCTGGAGCCGGACAAAAATAAACGGCGGAAATGGTTTCATGATGAAGCTCATTTAGAGGTTTCTGGGCACCTGGCATACGGACTTTTGATCGGTGATTTACTCTCTAAAGATTTGCTATGAAAAATTAAATTAGTTGTCTTTCAATGGACTCTTTCTAAAATCATAATTATTTATTGATAATGAATAAATTGCAAACATTTCTCCGGAATAACTATATAGCTCTCCTCATATTTTTGGCGATTCTGGTCGTTTACGGACTTTCCTCTTACAAAAGGCAGGCAGATTACTGGTACTGGCTGGAAAACAGTCAGGATTATGTAGTGGAAAATGTGACTGCAATGACAACCTTGGATGCTTACTACTGGCTGAAGATGGCCAGAGAACTGGATAACGGGACTCTGGGAAAGGCGACCACAAAAGGCTACCCAGATCTGGTTCCCCTCGCCCTAAAAGATAAACCCGGTCTGCTAGCCAAATTCATCAGTTTTGGAAAGAATTTTACTGGTGGAGACTATTACAGGGCAGGACTGCTACTTGTTACTGTTCTGTCTGGGCTCTTCATTTTCCCTCTCTTCTTTTATTTCCAAAGGCTTGGTTTCGGTGCCTCAGCCGTACTGGGAGGATTGGTCGGAACATTTGGCCATGCCTATTATGACCGGACCATGATGGGCCGTGTTGACACTGACCTGCTCAATACATTCTTTCCGCTTGCGGTGGCGTGTTTCATTCTGCCGATGACCAGAGAAAAGACTCTGCGCGCCAATATCAGTCTGGCAGTCGGTGCCGGCCTGACTATGTATCTTTTCACCCAGTGGTATCAGATGCCGGCTTTCATTCTGGTTTATCTGTTTGTCATAGCCCTTTATCTGCTCCTGGGACGAGTCCACTGGAAACATATCGTGCCCATTTTGCTCGTGTACCTTCTCTTGTCAGGGCCTAATAATCTTTTACAAATTATGGGGTCTATTCAGACTTTTATTAAAGCATATATTTCCCCTCCACCAACAGGGCATATTGCCTGGCCAAATATACTGCATACAGTAGCTGAAGCCCAAACACGCAGCATCACGATGAAGCTCAATATGCTGCATGGCTTCTGGCCTATTGTTTTTGCAGGGTTTAGCGGGCTTATCTATCTCTCTTTTCGTCGTTTCAGACAAATGATCCCTGTTACGCCGGTGCTCATTTTAAGTGCATGGGCAATGACGGGCCCCAGCAGATTTGTCATGTATCTTGCACCATTCATCGGAGTCGGGGCCGGAGTACTTATTGAACTGCTGATGAAATATGTCGGGGGGAAAATCAGAATCCGGCTGCTGCCTCTTACTCTCATCTCTATTTCGTTCATGTTCGTACTCTTTTTCTCAACAGCCCGCTACACAAGTTTTTATCAACATACCGCGCCGAGTATACCTGCAGATACGACCAAGGCCCTTCTGGATATTAAGAAAATTGTACCGAAAAACTCAGCCATGTTTACCCCGTTTTGGGAGTATGGCTATGCATTAATGGAAATCGGTGAATTTGCCACCTATCATGACGGAGGCCTTCAAGGTGGCATTCGCTCAACCCTGACAGCTAAGGCAATGACATCCAAGCGACAGAAAGAAATGGTGTCACTCCTCTCATACCTGGAAGACAATGGTTTCAAGCAACTGAGCTCGCGTATCAGAAAGGAAAAAATCTCAGCTGATAAAATGATGGAGATTGTTTTTAACTACCCAGGAAATTTTCAGGGAGAGAACACTTATGTCCTTTATCTCGAAAAGATGATTTGGAAATTTTCTCCCATGTCCTATTTCGGCAACTGGGATTTTGATAAGAAAAAAAGCGATACCATGGATTATGTGGAACTGTTCTGTAAATCCTTAGTCAACAACATCATAACCTGCTCTGACGGTACAATTAATTTAGCACGTGGTTTAATGAACGACGGGACTGTTGATATTCCTCTCCGTGCTGCCCTGTTTGTCAACGACGGTTATGTGGTAGACCAGAAAAACTATCCAAGGAATGAAGGGTACTATCTGCAGGTCTTGATGAAAAAAGGGAAGGTATACATGACGTTGGTGGCTGACGAACGGTTATTTTTGACGAACTTCAATCAGCAGTTTTTACTCGGCAATTATGACAGACGCTATTTCGAGGAAGTGTACAATAATTTCCCAGTGGCAAGAGTTTTGAAGGTAAAAAGAAATTAAGAATAGTGAACATAATTCATTATAGTCGGATTCAAATGGTCAAAAAAAATAAAAAAATAAAACGCACTCTCCCTCATCGGAAGAAAAAAAAACAGGTTGCAGGCCAGCATAGAGTGTCTTCTCAACAAGGCATTTTACAGCAGGCATTGGCCCTTCATCAGGCCGGCCGGCTCCATGAGGCAGAAGCCCTTTACCGACAGATTCTCGCGGTGGAACCTGATCACCCCGATGCCCTGCATTACTTTGGTATGCTTGCATATCAAGTAGGGAAAAACGAAATTGCCATTGAACTGATAAGCAGGGCTCTCAAATGCAGGCCGGATTATATCAATGCCCACAATAATCTGGGAATCGTACTCAATGACCAGGGCAGGCCGGATGAGGCGATTGCCAGCTTCCAGCGGGCCCTCGCTTTGAGACCCGATCATGCCGAGGTGCACTTCAACCTGGGGAACACTCTCAAGGATCAGGGGAAGCTGAACAAGGCGGCGGCAAGCTATCGTCAGGCTCTCAGTCTGAATCCCGATTATGCCGAGGCACACAATAACCTGGGGATCATCTACAAAGACCAAGGGAACCTGGACGAGGCAGTAGCCAGCTTCCGCAAGGCGCTCTTCTTAAAGCCCGATTATGCCGAGGCACATTATAATCTGGGAAACAGCCTCAATGATCAGGGAAAGCTGGACGAGGCGGTTGCCAGCTACCGTAAGGCAATCTCCTTAAGGCCCGATTATGCCGAGGCACATTATAATCTGGGAAACGTTTTCAGGGACAAGGGAAAGGCGGATGAGGCAGTTGCCAGCTACCGCCAGGTGCTCTCGTTGAAACCGGGTTATGTCGATGCGCATAATAATTTAGGAGGTATCCTCAAGGATCAGGGAAAGCTGGACGAGGCGATAGCCAGCTTCCAACAGGCGCTGACCCTGAATCCCGATTCTGCCGAGATGCATTATAATCTGGGTGTTATATTCAGAGAATCAGGCAAGCTGGATGATGCTATTGCCTCCTATAAAAAAGCTCTTTCTCTCAAATCAGATTATGGTGCGGCTTTTAAGGATCTGACGTCAATTGTAAAATTTGCTGAAGTTGATGATGTAATACATACAATGGAAGGTCTCTATAATAAAAAAGAAGATATATCGGCAACAGATCGTTTAACACTTGGGTTTGCTTTAGGAAAGGTTTTTGAGGACCTCGGAGATTACGACAAATCCTTTCATTTTATTCATGAGTCAAATCAGCTGAAACGGAGATCCTATGAATATTCAATCCAAAAAGAACACGATATTTTACAAAAAATTAAGAAAACATTTTCTCATGATTTTTTTACATCACATCATGGCTGGGGCATTCAGGACAGGACCCCAATCTTTATAGTAGGAATGCCGAGGTCAGGAACAACTCTGGTTGAACAAATCCTTGCAAGCCATCCGCTGGTTTTCGGCGCAGGCGAGTTAGATATTCTCACAAATCTGATTACTGGTATCTGCCCTGAAAGTGCAGCAGCACAATTCCCGGAATGTATAACGGAACTTGGCAAGGAAGCTTTTATAAGAATGGGATCGGATTATATAAACAAAATCCGGGAATATTCAATCGATGCCCAATATATTACAGACAAGATGCCCTATAATTTTTTGCATGTCGGTTTCATCAAGACAATTTTACCCGATGCAAAGGTCATTCACTGTATGAGAAACCCCATGGATACCTGTTTCTCAATATATAAGAACTACTTTAAGGAAACACATGGTTATGCTTATGATATGAATGAACTCGGCCAGTATTACAATCTCTATCTTGACTTAATGGCACATTGGGAAAAAATGCTGCCCGGATTCATGTACATCCTCAGATACGAAGACATGATTGCCGATCAGCAGGACCAGACAGAAAACCTCCTTGATTTTTGTGGTCTTCCCTGGGACGAAGCCTGCCTGGCCTTTCACAAAACAGAAAGAAAAGTCAGTACTGCAAGTCTTGCACAGGTACGTCAACCCATATACAGGGACTCAGTTGAATTATGGAAGAGATATGAAAAGCAGCTTGAGCCACTGAGAAAAGCAATAAGTGGGTAGTGAGTCAGTTTTTACCCGAAAACCTTTGATTCCCGAGTAAAGAAGACAGAGTCCAGAAACAAAATATACACTTGATATTGCATTACTCACATCGAATTTCGGGATATCAGCGAACAGTAACAATTGATGATTATTGACCGACACTGACTCCTGGGCTGACTGCCTGAGCAATCACGAATTAAAATGGCTAGAAAAAAGAAAAAATCAAAGCGCTCTTCCGGTCATCAGAATAAAAGAAAACAGATTTCAGGCCCTCAAAGGGTGCCTACTCAACAAAATATATTACAGCAGGCATTAGCCCTCCATGAGGCCGGCCGTCTCCAACCGGCAGAGAAACTTTACAGGCAGATACTCGCCACGCAACCTGATCACCCTCAGGCTTTACATTATTTGGGAATACTTGCTCATCAGTTAGGGGAAAATGAGCTTTCTGCTGAACTGATAAACAATGCTCTCAAATGCAGTCCTGATTACGTTGATGCGCATATCAACCTGGGGATCACCTTCAAAAGACTGGGCAAACTGGATGAGGCGGTTGCCAGCTTTCAACGGGCCCTCAACCTGAAACCCGATGATGCCGTGGCACACTACAATCTGGGAAACACCTTGAAAGAACAGGGCAAATTGAATGAGGCCATTATATCCTACCGCCAAACGCTCACCTTGAAGCCTGACTATGCTGAGGCCTACTATAATCTGGGAAACGTCCTTAATGAGCAAGGCAAGCCGGCTGAGGCGGCAGTTTGCTACCGTCAGGTGCTTATCCTGAAGCCGGAGTATGCAGAGGCTTACAGCAACCTGGGAAACGTCCTCAAGGAACAGGAAAAGCTGGACGAGGCGATTGTCTGCTTCCAACAGGCGCTCACTTTGAAGCCGGATGACGCCCTGATACACTACAATCTGGGAAACACTTTCAAGGATCAGGGAAAGCTGGACGAAGCGGTTGCCAGCTTCCAACAGGCGCTCACTTTAAAACCCGATTTTGCCGAGGCCCATCACTCTCTTGGTCTTATTTTCAGGGAATTCGGCAAGATGGATGATGCTATTGCCTGCTACAGGAAGGCACTTTCTTTAAAGCCAGACTACGCAAGGGCTTACAGGAATCTGTCTTTAATTGTAAAATGTACCGACATTAATGATGATATACAGGTAATGGAAAATCTTTACAGCAAAAAAGAAGAAACATCGGATACGGATCGCATAGACCTTGGTTTTGCTTTAGCAAAGATTTTTGAAAATCTTGGGGATTACGATAAATCATTTCATTTTATTCATGAGTCAAATCAGCTGAAACGGAGATCCTATGAATATTCCATCCAGGAAGATCATGATCTTTTTAAAAGGATCAAGGAGACTTTTTCGCCTGACTTTTTTGCATCACATCATGATTCTGGACTTCAGGAGAAAACCCCCATTTTTATTCTAGGAATGCCGCGGTCAGGCACAACGCTCATTGAACAGATTCTCGCAAGTCATCCCCTGGTTTTCGGCGCAGGCGAATTAGCGATTCTCGCGAATCTGGCCAATAATATTTGCACTGAAAGTGCAGCACCACAATTCCCGGAATGTGTTCAGGATCTGGATGTGGATGCATTTGAGAGAATGGGGGCAGATTATGTAGCACAAATCAGGGAATATTCAAATGTGGCAAAACATATAACAGACAAGATGCCCCATAATTTTCTGTATGTCGGGCTCATCAAGACAATTTTACCGGCTGCGAAGGTAATTCATTGTTTGAGAGACCCAATGGATACTTGCTTCTCACTATTTAAGACTGAATTTGCAGGAGCACATAAATACGCCTATGATATGGTAGAACTCGGTCAATATTACAATCTTTATCATGACCTGATGACATACTGGGAAAAGGTTCTGCCCGGCTTCATGTACACCCTCAGGTACGAACAACTGGTTGCAGACCAGCAGGGCCAGACGAAAAGCCTCCTTGATTTCTGCAGGCTTCCCTGGGACGACGCCTGCCTCACCTTTCACAAAACCCAAAGAAGAGTCAGCACTGCAAGTCTTGCACAGGTGCGTCAACCCATATACAAGGATTCGGTTGGACTGTGGAAGCACTACGAAAAGCAGCTTGAGCCACTTCAAAATGCACTATACAGGTAATGAATTTTAA
>JBHPCH010000092.1:0-9786 GCA_042576125.1 Thermodesulfobacteriota bacterium | reverse complement strand
AAGTGCTTCCTCATGGTATGGGTCCAGGTAAAGTGCTTTGCGGAATAATTTTTCTGCCTGCAATATATCATCATCGGCATCATGGATGATACCCAGTAAAAAATAAGCCTTGGCTGAGGGGCCATGCTGATCAAGATATGCCTCACAAATCTTTGTGGCTTTTTGAAGTTCTCCTTTATCTGCCAATTCACGTGCAACCTTTAAATCCGGTTGGTTTTCTTTAGTTTTTTTCTTGAAAGGGAAAGTCTTTTTAAAAATTTGTGTTCTGCTTTTTTGGGGTGCCGGTGTGGGTAATATCTCTTTTACTCCGGGTTTAGCCGCCAGTTCCCGTTTTGATTTTTTATGGAAGGCAAAGGCCTGGGAATAAGGTGCTGGCGTGAAAGGGGAATTATTAAAAAGGTTTGCTTCAGCATGGCCAACAAACAAAATTCCATCATCAGCAAGTATTTTGTAAAGAGTGGCTATTGCCTGGTGTCTGGCACGTTCATTAAAATAAATCAAAACGTTTCTGAAAAAAACGACATCGAATAATCCAAGCCCTTCCATGAAAGTACTGTTAAGAATATTGCCAATATGAAAATGTACATTGTCACAGACATTTTTATTTAAAATGAAAAAGTTTTTATCTTTTTCAAAAAATTTTCTCTGATAGCTAACATCAGTTCCCCGGAAAGAATGTTTGGTATAAATACCTTTTTGGGCTCTGAGAATTGAACGGGTGCTGATATCAACTCCATGGATTGAAAATTTATCAGCAGACAGGCCAGCGTCCAAAAGGGTCATGGCCATGGAGTAAGGCTCTTCACCGGAAGAACAGGGTGCGCTCAGTACCCTGAAAAGTTTATTTTTATGTTTCGGAAGCCATTGGGTTACAAGGAACTGAGAGATAACCTTAAAAGGAATCTGATCACGGAAAAACCACGTTTCAGGAATAATAACCTCTTCAATTAACTCCTTTAACTCCAGGACAGATGAATGAAGTTTTTCAACATACTCCTTTTTGCTTATGATGGATAACGCCTTCATCCTTTTCTGGACAGAACGGTCAAGAGTGCCCTTGCCTATTGAGGTGACTTTCAGGCCCATTATTTTCTGGAGAAGGGTTTCAATTTCAAGGTCAGGCATATCTTACTATAAAAATAATTTCTGTATTTATTTTTCCTCTTCAAACAGCAAGGCAATTTCTTCTTCAGCTAAAATTTTCTTGACGTCGAACCATTGAATCATATCACTTGCTTCATGGGTTTCATCACCATTATAAAGAGACGAATCCATGAAAACGCCTGTTGGGGGAGGTTTGTTCAATTTGGTTCTGACAGTTTCTGTAACATTGTTTGCAATTAAGCCTAAGGGTTTTTCGCCTAGATTTTTTATAGGATAGCTGACAATTATGATCCGTGTACTGAGAACATCCTCAAAGGGGGAGTTGTCAATAAGTTGACATAGGTCGACAACAGGTATCCCTTCTCCACGGTAATTCATGAGACCTGCAACATGGGCTGGAGTTGTGGGGATTTTCTTTAAATTGACAAGAGGAACGATTTCAATGATGCGGTTCGTCTCCAGCGCATAACGTCCATTACCAATTTCAAACAGGAGGAGCAGCATCTTCGTAATCTGCCTCGACTTTAAAGCGAGCAGCACCTTCCTGTAATCCCAAGGCAGCCTGATGAAGTTGGGAAATGGAAGAACTGGTCTGGGTTAGTGATTCTGCTGTGTGTTGAGCAGCTTCATTTAACTGAGCGATTGCTTCACTGATCTGGTTTGCCCCCAGGGTCTGCGCCTCAATTCCTTCCGTAAGGGTTTCAACCTGTGGTTTGATAACTTCAACCTGCTCAATAACACCTGAAAGTTGTTCGCTTATCAGATTTACATTTTTAACACTTGAATGTGCATCTTCTGCGAACTTGTCTATTCCCATTACCGCTGCTGAAATTGCAGATTGAACGTCCTTGACCATTTGGGCAATATCAAAGGTGGCAACGGCTGTTTGATCTGCAAGGCGTCTTATTTCTGTTGCAACAACAGCAAAGCCCGAACCGTACTCACCGGCTTTTTCTGCTTCTATGGCAGCATTCAGGGAGAGCAGGTTGGTCTGGTCCGCAACTTTGTTGATGGTTTTGACTACGCCGGCAATATTACCTGCCTTGTCATTTAATATCTGCAGTTTGGTTACAATTGATCCAGTGGCTTCTTCCATCTTCACCATTGTTGCATCAATACCTTTTAAGCCTTCATTGCCTTCCTGAGCAGCAAAGGCAGCATTTTTAGTCAGGCTGTTCACCTTTTTCATGGTCGTGAGAAGATGGGCTCCGGTAGCTGCTATTTCAGTCGTTGATGCGGCAATCTCACTGGAGGTTGCTGCATGTTCATTGGCAGTAACCTCCTGCTGTTTGTTTGTTGCTGCCAGTTCAGTGATAGAACTGGTAACCTGGATGCCGGATTGCTGGATCTGGGCCACCAGGTCCCGGAGATAATTAACCATCTGATTGAACCCTTTTATCAGAAGACCGAATTCATCATGTCTGCCAAATTCAAGGCGCTGGGTAAGGTCACCTTTAATAACCAGTTTCATGGCATTGATGATTTTTTTAAGTGGGACATCAATACTTGAAATTAAAAGGTAGCTGGCAATGATTGAGATGGCGATACCAATAATAATAGTGATTAAAAATGCTTTTTTTGAAAATTCGAAACTTTTCTGGGAGTTTTCATATGTTTTTTTAACAGTCTGTAACCGTTCACGGATTAAGGAATTTATAGTCTGTCTATGTATTTCAACCAAAGGGTAAAGTGTTGCATCGGTATAACTGTCAAGGCCGTTAGTGTCGTTTTTTTCAAGAAATGAGATGAGTTTTTTGACTGCATCATCGGTTTGAACTATTAAATCTTTGCTCGGGATCAGCCATGAATTTATTTGTGAACCAGTATGTTCATTTTCAACTGAAAATAATTCGTCCCATTTTTTATCCAGGGTATCCTTTGATTCCGTAATGGTTTCCAGACCCTCGGTCCATGAAATCTGTCCAAACAGGGTTCTATCAACTGTATTGACAATGCCGGATTGAAAAAGCTGGTCAATCTCACGAAGTTTTTCAAAAGGCAGAACCTGATGCATGTAGACATCCGAAAGCGATTGATTTACTGAACGCATACCTTGAAGACCGCCTAAACCAGCTCCAATTATAAGTAGAAGGAGAAAGCAGACAAAACCAAAAAGACGCCATTTAACGGTTAAACTACGGGCGAAATTTTTCATTATTTTACCTTTTGTTTAAGAATATAAAAATTTATAGTTTAAAAAAATAAAGACGTCAGATTTATATTAAATAACATAATTATTTACACAGATATTAGGCGCTAAGTCAATTTTTTATTAGCCTTTCAAGTCAACAGCTGTTTATTGAAAATGTCATACAGAGGTAAAAATCAGTACAGAGCAGACCCCGGGGTACGCGGGAAGGGAATAACATCCCTTATGTTATTCATGGATGTTATAAACTGTAAAAATCTCTCAAAGCCAAGTCCGAATCCTGAATGAGGCACGGTTCCGTAACTTCTCAGGTCCAAGTACCATGAATACTCATCTAAATTAAGATTTAATTCTTTCATTCTGGCTGAGAGGAAATCATAACGTTCTTCTCTTTGGCTGCCGCCAATTATTTCACCGATGCCGGGCAGTAACAG
This sequence comes from Thermodesulfobacteriota bacterium, assembly GCA_042576125.1. Classification (GTDB taxonomy): domain Bacteria; phylum Desulfobacterota; class Desulfobulbia; order Desulfobulbales; family BM004; genus BM004. The sequence goes on along the minus strand of JBHPCH010000092.1, from coordinate 6,099 downwards.
ATCCATAGCCGCAACAGTTTCATTATCATCGTTTAACCGCATATAAAAAGGTTTGATTTTTTGGGGATAGTCAGTAACGAAAACAGGATTGGCAAAGACCTCTTCACAGAGAAACCGTTCGTGTTCGGCCTGCAAATCCAAGCCCCAGCTGATAGGAAAGTCAAAAACCTTGGCTGACTTTTTAAGGATGGAAATGGCATCAGTATAGGTAATATGCGTAAACGAACTGTTCAAAACAGCTTGCAGTTTTTTCTGCAGTTTCTTGTCAACAAAATTTGCAAAAAGCAGCAGGTCCTGTTCATTGTGTTCCAGCACATACTGTACAAGGTACTTCAGGAAAGATTCTGCCAGGTTCATATTTTCGGCTAGATCACAAAATGCAATCTCCGGTTCAACCATCCAGAATTCAGCTAAATGACGTGAGGTGTTGGAGTTTTCAGCCCTGAATGTGGGCCCGAAGGTATAAACTTTGCCCATGGCCAAGGCATAAACTTCAGCCTGGAGTTGTCCACTGACAGTCAAGTTTGCCGGTTTGCCGAAAAAATCACTGCCTGCTGATGAATCATCTGACTTTTCTGCACTTGCCTTGGATGGTGTAACTACCTTGAACATTTCTCCTGCGCCTTCGCAGTCACTGGTTGTGATGATAGGTGTGTGCACATGGATAAAACCACGTTCCTGGAAGAACTTGTGGACTCCAAAGGTGAGGGATGATCGGATCCGGGCGATGGCTCCGATGCTGTTTGTCCGTGGTCTGAGGTGAGCAATGGATCGCAGGAATTCAAAGGAATGTCTTTTTTTCTGTAGAGGATAGTGGTCAGGATCAGCCCAACCGCAGACTTCCACCCGCTCCGCAAGCAGTTCAATTTCCTGGCCCTTGGCAGGAGATTCATTTACAATTCCCTGGATAATCAATGAGCATCCTGTATGAAGCCTTAAGACAATTTCAGTAAAGTTTTCCAGATCAGAGGGGGCAATGATCTGAAGGTTGGCTAGACAGGAACCATCATTTACTTCGAGAAATGAAAAATCCTTGGAATCCCGCCGCGTTTTCAACCAGCCACGAACTTCTACCTTTTGCCTGAGAGGCTTTTTTGTAATAATTTCTTTTATGCTGTAATGATTCATATATGCTCCGGAAAATATACGCGTTGGAAGATTACTGAATTTTGTATAAAAATTACCATATAATCTACCCTGTAGCTACTCGGGAAGTATTTTTAAAGCCGGTATTTTGTAAGTGGCAAATGGTTATTTTAAGGATTTGGTCTCCTGTACCAGAAATTGCAAAGTGAGCGGTTGCGGAGAGCAAAGGGGAAAATCGAAAACAGCATGAGCAATAATGCTATCTGTAGTGAGGAATACCAGTTAAATTTCCGACCTGAAGTAATGACAGCCTGGTCGTCAATTATGGTAAAGAGTAAATTGTTTTTCTTGCCCCAGGTCTTTATTTTTCGTGAGAAAGATATTTCTTCGCCTGCGTAAATATTTTCATCAAAACCACCTATGTCATTGAAACCTCTCGACAGGCAGAATATAAAACTGCCCGCAGCAAGCTTGCCGGTTTTGGATAGCCAGTTCCAGGTTTTAACGAGACTGCCGGCAAAAAACGGTAGCTGAGAGTCATAGTTTATAAGCGTGCCACCTCCACAATATTTACCGGTATCGAGAAGTTTTATAGCACTTTGTAATAATTGCGGCGGCAGAATGGTATCAGCATCTAAAAATATCAGAAAATCACTTTTTGCTTCCCTGGCGCCTCTGTTACGTGCCCTTGCAATTTGTCTGAAAGGCTCAAATACCAGCCTGGCACTATATTTTTCCGCGATGTTTTTTGTGTTGTCAGTAGAATTATTGTCAACAACAATTATTTCCCCTTTATGCGGTATGGAATCCATTGCCAGGTGCAGACCGGAAAGAGTCGCAGGCAGAAGGGTCTCTTCATTATATGCAGGGATAATGACTGAATAAATAAAATCCCTTTTAATTGATGACTGCCTCTTGAGAGTTGTTTCGACCATAATTATTATTGTAAACAGGTAGAGATATTTTTAAAGGAATAACAGGGCGACATGAATGAACAATTTTTTGTCCTGTAAAAATAGCAGCAATAATCAATTTGATATGAGGATACAATGAAACGATTTAAATATAATATTACAAAACATCCGGCTGAGTCGTTTTCTGAACTGGTCTATTACTGTACAGAAACCGGGGAATGTAAGTTAGACCAGATTCCGCAGGATCAGACAGAGGCCCTGCAGAGTCTGCTAAACAGTGAAGGTGAAAACGGATGGGAACTTGTCCAGGTCTCTTTCGGCCCCAATGGAATTCTAGCTTTCTGGAAAAAAGAACTACAGATCTGATTCCTTTTCATAAGGATATGGTAATCTTGCTGTTCTCCGATTTTAGAAAAAAGAATCGGTGGAAGGTTTAAGAAAACTATGACAGGTCAATATCCTCAAGGTAATCCTTCAGTTTTTCCAGCAGGCTTTCCGGAAGTTCCTCGTTGTAGAGGAATGCCTGAGCCTCTTCACCTGTAATTTGCTGCTTGACCTCCAACGGCAGAGAGCGTAATACCGCCATTCTCTGGGGATCCGGCTTTTCCTTACGAGGTCCAGCATGACCGTTTTTCATTATTTGCCTTTAATGGTAACTGTTAAAGAAGGTCTGCCATGACTTCACATTTCCGGCATATTGCCATTTTTTCCTTCCAGTTTTTCTGGGCCTTACATTCACATATTGTTCCATTTACCAACCAGCAGAATCTGCCGGCATTATATTCATATGCCGGACATTGCTTGCGTGTCTTTGGGGGGCATTTCTTGACCACCCAGCATTGTTTTGGAAGTTCCCTGCGTTCTCCCTTTTTGCGGGACAGCAGGAAAAATACCTGTCGTTCCACATGTGTTGGTATGGAACGCCAACCCTGTTCATAACTGTATATGGCTTTGACTGATACGCCGAGAAGTTGTGACATCTCCTTTTGGGTCTTATCAAGTTTTGTTCGCGCCTCGACAAACTCCTCTTTTTTCACCTTTATCCTCCAGATTCTGTGTTTTACGTATTATTTATTGACCATGCGACGCCTTATTATGCCATAGAAAAGGTTTCAGGGAAAGAGGCTTTTACAATGGGAATTTCTGACCAGCGTGTCGTGTAGGCAGGAGATTTTTTCAGTTGCCGATAATGCCATTTTTTGACAAAACCTGCAGTACCAGGCTGGATGGTATCGCGGCCCCAGCGTTTATTGATCTCGTCCACCGCCTTCATAAGCGGGATGTTGTTTGGATTGGCGGATCTGAAAATATGCAACTGTTCATAGTTTTCAGGAATAAGTCCGCTTAATAATACCCCGGCTTTCTGGTAGTGGTAACCGGACCGGTATATGGTTTTAAGGGATGCAAGTGCAGCTTTGATCAGCGTTGCTGTGTGGGACGAGGGGATTGGTAGTATTTGGGTTCTGCTGTTGCAGTATTGCGCCTGTTCTTTCTTGAAACTGTTGGTACGGATGAATACGTGGATAGCAGAGGTTTTAAGGCCACCACTGCGTAGCTTGCAGGCTGCCTGCGTGGTATAATTCGCCACTGCTTCCTGTAAATCCGAAAGTGCATATACGGGGCGGCCGAATGATCTGGAGGTGACAATGGATTTTTTTGCAGGTGCTGCATCTTCCAGAGAAATACAGGGAAGACCGCGTAATTCCATAACTGTTCGTAATCCGGTAACGGTCAACTGTTTTTTTATCCAGGTATCATCACATTGGATAAGATCCATTGCAGTGTAAATTCCCTGTCTCTTCAAGCGTTCAGCATATCGGCGTCCAATGCCCCATACATCACTGATAGTAACCTCGGCCAGCAGAGCTCCCAGATGGTGTTGGTCCTTGATAATGAATATGGAACCGGCAGGCCTGCTTTTTTTGGCAAAACGGTTGGCAATTTTTGCCAGGGTTTTTGTGGGGCCGAAACCGATGGAAACAGGAATTCCGGTATTTTTCTGCACAGTGTCTCTGAGCAAACCGGCATAATTTTCAAGGTCAAGATATTTCCCTGTCGGGAACGCAATAAAGGCCTCATCAATCGAATAGATTTCAACATTGGGCTCCACCTGCATGATCACATCCATGACCCGTTGGGAAATATCTCCGTACAGCGGATAATTGGAGGAAAACACGGCAACATTATATCGACTGATAAGGGGTTTATGCTTGAAATAGGGGGTACCCATGCCGATACCAAGTTTTTTGGACTCATTGGAACGGGCAATTATGCAGCCGTCATTATTGGAAAGCACCACCACCGGTCTGTCTGCGAGGTCAGGGCGGAAGAGCCTTTCACAGGAGACATAAAAATTGTTACAGTCTATAAGTCCGAATGTTTTTTCGCCGTAGAATTGTTGCATCGTTTTCTTTAGGAAATTTCGTCAGAGAAACATGGTTATTATAACAGAAAATATCGCGCTTTAAGCAACAATTATTCTCTGCTGAAATTATATGTGGCCGCCTTTGCATGATGTGTATCAGGCAGGAAGCCATGGCAAGCAGATATTCAAAGGGAATGGATGGCGAAGGTTGCCACTCCCCAAATTTCCAGAGGGGTGTCGTCGTTAATTGTCAAAGGGGGATAGGCAGGATTTTCGGCAAACAGCAGACATGAATTTTTCTTTTTTATGAGACGTTTGACAGTCAGTTCGCCATTGACTACGGCGATGACAATGTTGTTGCTGGAAGGTTCAAGGGAGCGGTCGACAATAAGGATGTCGTTGTCGTTGATACCGGCGCCGGTCATTGAATCTCCAGCTACCCTTACAAAAAAGGTGGCTGCCGGATTTTTGACCAGATGCTCGTTGAGGTCAAGTTTCAGGTCAAGGTAATCATCAGCAGGAGAGGGGAAGCCCGCGGAAACACCGGAAAGAAAAAGTGGTCTTTGTTGTTTAATATCACAGACAGAAGGATAAATTTCCTTTATCGAGGAACTTTTTTCAGAAAAACCTTTATTCATTTTTTTCCAAGCACCTCCAAAAGTTCCGGGGTGGGGTACCCGTCAGCCGGCAGTTTTGCGGTGTGCTGAAATTCTTTAACTGCCTGGCGTGTCTGTGAACCGAGAACTCCGTCAATTGGGCCGGGGTCATAGCCCCTGGCAACAAGAAGCTCCTGTATTTTTTCCACCTGATTTCTGCTGAGTCGTTGTTCTGATGTCGGCCTTTCAGTCTGAAAAGGGGCTTTGCCTGTTATCCGGTCTGCGAGGTGCCCGACTGCAATGGCATAGAGATTTGAACGGTTCCACCGGAGAATAGTATGAAAGTTGTTATAGACCAGGAAGGCAGGACCATCGTGACCGGCGGGCAGAATAACAGATCCTTTTATGTTAATTCTGGGCAGGTCTTCTCCATTAATTTTTCTGACGCCGAGGACCTGCCATGCTGCAAGAGTTTTTTTAGTTTGCAGTCCTGTCAGGTCCAGATTGAAATCAGGTGGGATTTTGACTTCACGGCCCCAGGTTTTATCTCCCTGCCATCCGGATTCCGACAGGAAATTTGCCGCAGAAGCAAATACGTCTGAAAGGTTGTGCCAGATATCCTTCCTGCCATCGCCGTCCCCGTCAACAGCAGAACGGATGAAGGTGGAGGGCATGAACTGGGGCTGACCCATGGCACCGGCCCAGGAACCCAACATATTGGCTGCCGAAATATGACCGGCATCAATGATTGACAGTGCGTCAAAAAGTTCGGAACGGAAAAAATCACTCCGTCTCGTGTCATGTGCTAATGTTGCCAATGAACCAACAACCGGGAAACCTCCCAGGTAATCCCCGAAATTAGTTTCCAGGCCCCAGAAGGCAACCAGAAAACGGGGTTGGACTCCATAATGCATTTCAATGGTGTTAAAGAGTTCTGCATGTTTTTTCAGGAGAGTCCTGCCCCGTTCAATCCGGTTCTCCGTAACACGTGCATCAAGATAGCGCCAGAATGCCTGGGTAAATTCCGGTTGTTTCCTGTCCAGTTCAATAACCCTTGGTATAGGCTCGAGGTTATCAAGTGCTTCATGAATGGTTGCTTCACTGATACCTTTTGTTTGGGCCTCCTGACGTAATGCAG
>JBHPCH010000091.1:0-9809 GCA_042576125.1 Thermodesulfobacteriota bacterium | reverse complement strand
AGGCCGATGCTTTTAATCAATTCACGATTACCAAAATACAGATAGGCTTCAGACCCCTTGCAGCGTTGTTTTAAAAAATCGCCAAGCTGTTTCATGAAATCCTTAATTTTAGTATCTGTATCCATGCGTATACCATAGGGTGGATTGCAGACAATAGTATAATTCTCAATAGATTTTATATCCTGAAAGGATTTTACGGCTAGTGAGATATTTTCCCCCTGGGAAAAGTTGTCCATGTTTGTTGTTGCAGCTTCTATTGCCTCCTTTGACTTGTCGCTTCCACTGATAAGGCCAGGGGGAAGTTCACGGATGCCGCTTTCTGCCTCTTGTTTGACGGACTTCCAAATCTTTGCATCAAAGTCTGGCAGAGATTCAAAACCAAATTTTTTCCGTAGATATCCTGCAGGTATCCTGCAGTAATGCATCATTGCTTCACATAATAGCGTACCAGAACCGCACATAGGGTCAAACAGAGGCCTTGTTCCATCCCAGTCGCTTAAATGAATAATTGCAGCAGCTATAATCTCCTGCATCGGGGCGGTTATGGATTGAGAGCGATACCCACGTCTGTGCATGGAAGTTCCGGATGTGTCCAGATATATTGTTGCCTTATTATTCTGAATATGCAGGTTAAACAGAACATCCGGGGTTTTAGTATCTATATTGGGCCTTTTGGTTGTTTTCTTTCTGAATATATCCACAATGGCATCTTTTAAGCAGAGTGAGGCGTATTGTGAATGGGTTATCTTGCTATGGGAGACATTAGCCTTAACTGCAAAGGTTTGTTGCAGGTCAATAAGGGAGGGCCAGTCAATTTTACATGCAGTTTTATATAAATACTTGGTCGAGTGGCAGTCAAACCGGATAAGGGGCGCTAAAACCCTGCTCAATAACCGTGAACAGTAGTTGATTCTGTAAAGTGAAGTTTTGTCGGCAGAAAAGTAAAATCCTCTGTGGCCGGGCTTGATGTCCTGCGCCCCAAGTTTTTTCAGTTCTTTTTTTCCTAATTCTTCCAGCCCTTCAGCAATCTGGGCAAAGTAGCGGCCGCTTTTCTGGTAGGTAAACATAGTTTTTTAATAAAGAGATTCCCGGAGATTATTTTTTCAGCCAGGAGTTTCTCAGGCTTTTTTCTACACGGGGCTGTATTGTGACCAGCAGGTCTTCTCTTTCCAGATATGGACAGGGATCATCATAGGGGAATCTTCTGCACTGCTTGGGTCGGGCCTCATGGACAGTGCACCGCTTTATCATCCTGTCGCTACTCTGAAATATACAGGAGCCGTCATCTTTGACCTTAAAGGTGAATTTGTTTTCCAGATAGCGTTTCCGTACTTCACCGTCCGGGATCCGGAAATGACGTGCAAGCCGGTTTATATCATCCGCATCTATAAGAAGGACAGAACCTTCCAGCCTGTAACAGCAATATCCGGGGCAGTAATTACAATAATTCATAATAAATTTACTTGATATAAAACTCTGCAACCTTGATGTGTGAGTTTCTGCAGCTCGGGCATCGACCGGGTTTATTAAAGCGTGTCCGTTTGTCGAAAACAAATCCGCAGGAGAGGCACCTGTACGGTGTCACCATGAGTTTCTTTCCTTGATGTTGCAGAGAGCGTTCAATATGATCCAGGTGGCCGATGATTTCCTTTTCCGGTAGACTGACTGCCTGGGAGAGGTCTCGTATTGTCAATTCTTCAGAACTCAACAGGTCAATTATCTCCTGCCTTATGGTCTGTCTGTTGTCAGGAGATTCCATGAATCATTTATTTCATCATATTCAAGAATATAGGTGTTTCCATTGTCTGCCAAAACTTTGAAACATCTGCATCCAGGAGTCAACCAGGCTACCTTTATTCTTTTAATTTCAATTTTTATCCCCTTAAGATGAAAACGGAGAGGATATTCTTCTGCCTTTGATCCGGCATAGCTTTCAACAGTGATTGATCCCATGCACTAATTATTTTTTAATAAAAGTTGAATAATCGCTATATTTAATATGGATTGCCAGGTCAGTACAGCTTATTATAGTAGATGTACAGTTTACCACAAGGAATGAAAGTCGTTTTACGAAATGCGGGGAGTATTATGACAGAGTATATACAGGTTCTGACAACACTGGAACACAAAGCTGATGCGGAAAAAATAGCCAAAAGTCTTGTGAAGAAAAGATTGGCTGCCTGTGTCCAGATAGTAGGTCCCCTGACCAGTTATTTTCATTGGCAGGGTAAATTGGATTCAGCCGCTGAATATCTCTGTTTGATAAAAAGCAGGGATGACCTTTTTGCAGAACTGGAAACTGAAATCATTAATCTGCATCCTTACGAAGTACCGGAAATTCTCGCAATGCCGATAACGCATGGCAATAAAGATTATTTGAACTGGTTAGCGGCTGAACTAGAAGCTTGATCTTTAAACGAAGTCTTTTAGATTGATTATGGAAAACAACCAAAAATCTTCCAGGCGCCGCCGCCCAAAGAAAAAATTTAAGTGTCACTGCTGCCAAAAGGAGCAGATGTTCTGCTGGAGTTGTCCCTGCGGCTTTCAGATATGTGTACCATGCTTTGAAGAGAACAAATGGGGTATGACAAACGGGCCAACCTGGATATGCCCGGATTGCGGCAGGGTTCGAATGATGGAGTAGAGTTTCCGGCTTTCCTGATTTTTCATTTTATGTGATGTATGAGAGGCCCTGTGCCATGACCAACTTTTATAGAAATACTCTTCCTGATTAGGGTGTCCATATACATGGTAGCCTTTCGAAATGCCTCGGAATCATTTCCTGTAAGTAAATGAAAGGCAGTAAAGGCAGCTGAGAATGTACATCCTGTACCATGGGTGTTCCTGCTTGCTATTCTCCGATGGGAAATCTCCTCACAGTCTGCCTGAAAGTCTTTTCCGGGGGCCTTAAAAATAAAATCAGTAATCATGTTTTTTTGGGGCTCAAAGTGTCCACCTGTAATAATAACTGATCGTAATTTTTCATAGAGTTGAAACAATTTTACGGCTGCGCTATGCAATGTTTTCTTTGTTGAGCATTCTTTTTCTGACAAAATAGAAAGTTCAGGCACATTTGGTGTTATTACTGTGCAGATAGGCAGCAGGAGACTGCGTATTGTGTTATAGCCGTCTGCTTCGATTAATTCCTGGCCGCTGGAGGATATCAGAACAGGATCATAGATGATTTCTCCAGTATAATCATTCAGTGCGTCACAGATACTTTCAGCAACCGCTGCTGACCCGAGCATGCCTATTTTGATATGGGTAACATTGAGATCGCTGAGTACATGGTCTATCTGTTTTCTGACCAAAGCCGGTTCAACCGGCTGAGTTGCAAATACCCCCTGGGTGTTTTGCGCTGTCAGGCAGCAGATAACCGCCCCTCCGTAAACACCGTTAGCGGTGAAGGTTTTGAGATCAGCCTGTATCCCGGCACCCCCGGATGGGTCGGATCCTGCTATTGAAAGTGCAACCTTTTTTGTTTTTTTTGTAGACGGCATTATAAAATTTGTAAGCTGAATGAGTTAAGAGTATTTAGTTTATCAACTATAATAAGAAGTTAGTAAATTAATGCAATTAATCGTTTGGTATTTTTTTTTCTTGATGGTATACCTTATATTGTGTATATATTAAAAAATTTGTCCATATATTGTATAATGTATGGAGCACTTTAACTATCAATCCAAATTCAGCCAGTGAATGAGTATGACTCAAGCAGCGCATGTTTATGATGAAAGCAAGATAACAACCCTTAGCTCTTTAGAGCATATCCGGTTGCGCCCAGGTATGTATATCGGTCGCTTGGGCGATGGCTCACACCAGGACGATGGCATTTATATTTTGTTAAAAGAGGTTATCGATAACTGTGTGGATGAATACATCATGGGTGCCGGTAAAAGAATAGATATCAGCATTGATGAGAATGGCTTCACAGTAATAAGGGACTACGGTCGCGGTATTCCTTTGGGTAAATTGGTAGAATGTGTTTCTATTATAAATACAGGCGCTAAATATAATACAGATGTATTTCAGTTTTCAGTCGGCCTGAATGGGGTAGGCACGAAGGCGGTTAATGCCCTATCAAAAATGTTCCGTGTGACGTCATTCAGGGATGGCGAGTATGCCACGGCGGAATTCAAATCCGGGATCCTACAAAGCGAAGACAGGGGCAATACTAAAGAACGCAATGGTACTCTCATTGAGTTTCTGCCTGATGAAGAATTATTTGGCGAATTTTCATATGACTCGCAGTATGTGAGTAAAAGATTGTGGCGGTACGCCTACCTTAATTCAGGGCTTAATCTTTATTTTAACGAGGAGAGATTTTTTTCCGCCAATGGTCTTCAGGATCTTCTGGCAGGAGAAATCAACGGCAGTCAGATTTATGAGCCTATATACACAAAAGATAAAACCCTTGAATTTTGCTTCTGTCACACCACCAATTATGGCGACAGCTATTTTTCTTTTGTGAACGGAACATACACCAATGAAGGAGGCACCCATCTCTCAGCCTTTCGTGAGGGTATTCTTAAGGGTGTGAACGAGTTTTCCAGCAAGAAATTCTCCGGCAAGGATGTCCGGGAAGGTGTGGTCGGCGCCCTGGCTGTGAAAATTAAAGACCCTGTTTTTGAGTCGCAGACCAAAAACAAGTTGGGAAACACAGAAATTCGTTCATGGATAGTTAATGAAGTCAAGGATGCAGTCAGTGCTTTTATGTATAAAAATTCTGATGCTGCCGAATTGATGCTGGAGAAAATTCAACAGAATGAAAAGGTTCGCAAGGAACTGCAGCATGTAAGGAAAGAGGCCAGAGCCAAGGCCAAGAAAGTTGCTCTCAAAATCCCGAATTTGAAAGACTGTAAATATCATCCCACCAAGGATAAGCCTTCTCCTCCCGGGGATGAAAATATGCTTTTTATTACTGAGGGCCAGTCTGCCGCAGGTTCGATTGTCAGTTCCAGAGATCCAATGCGGCAGGCCGTGTTTTCACTTAAAGGAAAACCCTTGAATGTTCTTGGGCAAACCTTACCGCTCCTCTATAAAAATGAGGAGATGTACTCTATGATGCAGGCCCTTAATATCGAAGAGTCTGTGGGCAATCTGCGCTATGATAAAGTCATTCTTGCCACGGATGCAGATGTGGACGGGCTGCATATCAGGAATCTTTTATTGACTTTTTTTCTGCATTACTTTGAATCCCTTGTAAAGCGTGGCCATATCTATATTCTGGAAACTCCGATTTTCAGGGTTCGTAATAAAAAACAGACCATTTACTGTTACAGTGATAGAGAAAAAGACAGTGCCGCTAAAAAGCTTGGCAGCAAGGGCAGGGGCCAGTCGGTAGAAATGACCCGCTTCAAGGGGTTAGGGGAGATATCTCCTGCAGAGTTCAAACAGTTTATTGGCAATAATATGCGTTTACGCCAGGTGAATATTGATAAACTTTCAGAGGTCCCCAAAGTACTTAATTTCTATATGGGGAAAAACACCCCGATGCGTAAAGACTATATAATGAATAACCTCATATAAACCGATAGATTTGTCGTGCCAGAATATCAACCCTTTCTTGATGGACAATCCTTAAAATCTCTAATAAAAAAATCATTTCATGGAAGATATAGCTAACTTTGGAAAACTCCATAAACTCTTTGATGAGAATTTTATGGAGTATACCTCCTATGTAATTAAAGAGCGTGCCATCCCGGACATGAGTGACGGGTTGAAGCCGGTTCAGCGTCGTATTCTGCAAACGCTGTATAATATGGATGATGGTCGTTTCCAGAAGGTAGCCAATGTGGTTGGTGAGACCATGAAGCTTCATCCCCATGGTGACGCCTCAATTTTTGCCGCTCTTGTAAACCTGGCAAACAAGGATCTCCTTATTGATCGCCAGGGGAACTTCGGCAATATCTTTACCGGCGACAATGCATCGGCCGCTCGCTATATAGAATGTCGCCTTACACCTCTTGCCAAAGATGCCCTATTCAATAAGGATCTGACAGAGTTTCAACCCTCATATGACGGAAGAATGCAGGAACCGCTTACCCTGCCAGCCAAGATTCCAATGTTGCTTTTGCTCGGCGCAGAAGGAATTGCCGTGGGCATGGCGACCAAAATCATGCCGCATAATTTCCGCGAACTTCTGCGGGCCCAGAAGAAAATCCTTAAAGGCCAGTCAGTAACCCTTTATCCAGATTTTCAGAAGGGTGGGGTACTTGATGTCTCCGGCTATAACAATGGGAATGGTCGTCTCAAGTGCAGGGCCAAAATAGTTGAGAAAAATGAAAAAACCATTGTTATCGAGGAAATTCCCCATTCAACCACCACTTCATCCATTATTGACAGTATTGAGAAAGCTGATAAACGCGGCAAGATAAAAATACAGTCCATCAATGATTACACAGCCGAGCAGGTAGAGATTGAAATCAAACTGGCCCGTGGCATTTACGCCAAGGATACGATCAAAGCTCTTTATGCCTTTACCGACTGTGAAGTGTCTATCAGTCCCAACCTCACTGTCATTAAGGATAACAACCCTGTAAATATTTCAGTCGAAGAGGTCCTCAAAGACAATACCGACAAACTTGTTCAGGACCTTGAAAAGGAACTGCAGATTGAACTGAGCCGTTTACAGGACAAATTACATGCAAAGACCCTTGAGCAGATCTTTATAGAAGAGCGTATCTATAAGAAAATAGAGGAATGTAAGACCTATAAGGCTATCATCGACACTGTTGATAAAAGCCTGGCAGCATTTGAGAGCAAATTGATTAAGCCTGTGAGCAAGGATGATATTGAGCGTTTGCTGGAAATCCGCATCAAGCGTATATCTCGTTTTGATATTGACCGACAGAGCAAAGAGATAAAAGGTATAGAAAATTCCATTAAAGAAGTGCAAAAGAAACTCAAAGATATTGTTGGGTTTACAATAAATTATCTTGATGATCTGTTGAAAAAATATGGACGTCATTATCCCCGTAGAACAACTATCGAAACTTTTACCGAGGTCAAAGCAAGCAAGGTTGCCATCTCAAATCTCACTGTTGGATACAACAGGGAAACAGGTCTGTTGGGATACCAGGTAAAAACAGATTGTGACATGACAGTTCCCTGTTCTGAATACGACAAGATTCTACTCATATACAAGGATGGTCGTTATAAGGCTATCAAGGTGCTTGACAAGGTATTTGTCGATCATGATATTTATTGGGTTGGGAAAGTTAAGGGCAAAGAGATTTTCAACCTACTTTACAGAGAAGGTTCCCATAACCTCACATATGTTAAAAGATTTAAGACGCCCAAATTCATACTGGACAAGGAATATCGACTCTTTCCTGCCCACAAGAAGTCATGGATACAGCTTCTGCAAACCGGTGAGGGTGTACGTGCCCGCATAGATTTTGCCCCGACTAAGCGCTCAAAGATTAACTCTCAGCGCCTGGAATTTGATGAATATCTGATCAAAGGTGGTGGGGCTATCGGTAAAAGATTGTCAACCCGTACTGTAAGGCGTATTGCTGAATTGACCGTGAAAATAGCCGATCAACAGGATGATACTGAAATCGGGAAGCAAGAAAAAAAAACAAAAGAGGTTGATTCTTCTTCAGGGCCGAAACAGAACAATCAAGTTGAGAAGATAAAAGAAGTTCTTCCTAAAGCATCGATGCAGAACCGAGAGACTGCCAAGGTAAAAGAAGTTTCTCCTGTAGTGCCAAAGCAGAACAACAAGGCTGCAAAGGTAAAAGAAGTCCCTCCCGCAGTATCGAAGAAGAAAAGTAAGGTTGCGAAGAAAAAAACAGCAAATGCTGAGAAAACACCTGTTGACAAAAAGAAAAACAAATCGCAGTTGGGTTTGTTTGACTTGAATAAAAAAAAGTAGATTGACACGACAAAGTATTTTTAATCTAAACTTGCAAAATTACGTTTTTTTATTTATATGAACCCCCGTTCAAATATTTGGCAGTAAAAGTCTTTTGGGAATCATATGAATAACCTTCCATCAAATCTCGATCCATCAGTAGATCATAAGACTGAAAACTTATCTATGATGCATTTCGGGAAGCTCAAAGTGCATCCTCAGGCTGCTTATACAGTTTTAGGAACACTTATAGTTGTTCTTTTTGTTCTGGTCAGTTACCTTGGTCTTTCATATCAGGTTCCGCAGCAAATGTCCGTGCTTTCGGGAGGAAATATGAACGAACCTGTTTTTGCTCCTGAAACAAACAGAGCAACAGCGAACCTGATTAGTAAACTCAAATATTATGGATTGTGGAATTTTCCTGTTTCAGAAGAAGTGCCTCGTTTTTTTATCAAATCCTATCCAGCTGATTTAAATTCTGTGCAGGACATATCCGTCAAAAAAAAGATTTTTATCAACTCCCTTCTCCCACATGCTCTTTTTGTACGCCAGGAAGCATTGCAGCGACGGAGTAAACTTGAATCGATACTTAACAAAATTGATTGTAATGTCGAATCCCTTGACTTTGGTTATGAATTTGAAGATGAGAATCAATGTCCATGGACCGATTTTTTGAAAGAAGAAGATGTGAACTTTATCCAAAACCTTAGCAAAAACTACCGTACTACTTCTGCTGAGACTCTTCTTGAGCGTGTTGATGCTGTACCGACCAGCATAATCCTGGCCCAGGGTGCCCTGGAGTCGTCCTGGGGAAGTTCGCGTTTTACCAGAGAAGGGAACAGTGTTTTTGGTATGTGGACCTGGAAAACCAGAGGTATTGTGCCGTCCCGGCGTGATGAAGGAAAAACCCATAAAGTCAAAGTTTATGAAAGTATACTTGACTCGGTTCGGGCCTATCATCTTACCCTGAACCGTCTGGACCATTATGAAGAGTTCAGGCACCTCCGTACGAATACTGACGACCCCCTGATTATTGCTGAAGGTCTCAAACTCTATTCTGAAAGGGGAGAGGATTACGTTGAAGATATAAAAAATGTTATCAGATCCAACGATCTCCAGAGGTATGACAGCTACAGGCTTATCGACCTCGATCTTCCGGAATTAACTCTACCTTTCTCTGGTGATATTAAACTTGCTGAGCCGGGCAAGGCACCTTTATAGTTTTTAAAATCTTATGCGTGTGCTTTTCTTTTCATTTATAGTTTTTGCCCTTCTCTTTAGTTCTTCTGTCCATGCTATCGAAATTGATAATAATGAAGCAAGAGGAGAAGGTGTAACAGTCCTCATCTATCACCGTTTTGGTGAGAATAGATACCCATCTACCAATATTGCTGTAGAACGATTCAGAGAACAGTTAGAGTTTCTTAAGAACAATAACTACACAGTAATATCCCTGGAGCAACTTGTCCGTTCATTGAAGGGAGGCTTAAGGCTGCCTGACCGTTCTGTGGTCATTACCATTGATGACGGCTACAGGAGTGTCTATACAGAGGCATGGCCTGTCTTGAAACAGTATGGATATCCATTTACGGTTTTTGTATATGCCAAGGCCACAGAAAACAAACACTGGAATTATATGACCTGGGATCAGATCAGGGAAATGAAGGTTTCCGGAGTTGATTTTCAAAATCATGGCTTTGCCCATGGGCATATGGCTTTCAAGCCTTCAGAAATGGATATGGAAGAGTATGAGGCTTGGATCAGAGCGGATCTGGCTGTAAGTACAAAATTAATGGCTGAAGAACTCAAAGAACGGCCACGTTTTTTTGCTGTACCGTATGGTGAATACAACAAGACCGTTCTTGATGGGATCCGCTCAATGGGATATGAGGCAATATTGCTCCAGGATCCAGGATCAGTCAGCAAGGACACAGATCCTTTTGCCATTCCC
>JBHPCH010000090.1:0-10105 GCA_042576125.1 Thermodesulfobacteriota bacterium | reverse complement strand
GAATTCTGGTCCTGTCTCCGGAATTCAGTAATCGTATTACGCCGCTGGTGCCGGCTTTGCAGAGTAACTGGCTGATTGCCCATGTTTTTACCTGTTTTATAGGGTATGCTGCCTTTGCTGTGGCTTGTGGTACAGGGATTATGTATCTGGTCAAATCACGCGATAAAGGTGACTCACCTGATAGCCTGCTTTCGACACTGCCGTCCCTGAAAGTGATTGATGATATTACCCATAAAATTATACTTTTCGGCTTTATCTGGCTCAGTGGCGGCATCATAAGCGGTGCAGTCTGGGCTAACTCTGCCTGGGGAACATACTGGAGTTGGGATCCGAAGGAAACCTGGTCTTTAATCACCTGGTTCATTTATGCATCAGCACTGCATGCCCGGTTTACCAGGGGTTGGGGCGGTAAGCGTATAGCCTGGATTTCTATAATCGGATTTCTGGCAGTAATCTTTACCTACTATGGTGTCAACTTTCTTCTTTCCGGCCTTCACAGTTACGGCGCATCTTGATGCATTTTAAGGCTTAGTCCATTTCATATCCTTTAGATGACAAAGAGTGAATACAGTCCTTTATTTTTCCTAACTTATACATAGGGCACACCGTAAGGGTGGAGTTCAACCTGCATAGCAAGTGTTCCTTTCTATTCTAACCTGTTAGAATCGTGTTTATGGTTTCCTGATAACCATGCAGTAACTTTTTTAGAAATTGTGCTGCCGCACCGCAATATTTTATTGATCCTTTGCATAGGGTATGCTAACCATTGATTATTAATATTTGCTTTGCAATGAGCCGGGATGTTCAAAAAAGTCAAAAGTTGTTCTTTTTAATAAATATCAAAGCGTTACTCAATAAGAAGGAATAAATATCCAATGCGCTTAAGTGGTTCAGAGACTGTTCTTGCTGTTGATGATGATCCAGTCATGCTCGAACTTGTCGAAGAAGTGCTGAAGCCTTTTGGATATAACGTCCTTTTTGCATCCAGCGGTGAAGAGGCTCTTAAAGTGGTAGCTTCACTCAAGGAGGGGGAAATAGATTTACTCTTAACCGATGTTATGCTCCCCGGAATTAAGGGACAGGAACTTGCAATGCAGTTACTTGATAGCTATCCTGACGTAAATGTCCTGTTTATGTCCGGTTATATTTGTCCTTCAATGGCACATAATAACTCCGAACAACGGTTTGAAGGCTTTATCCAGAAACCTTTCGGCCCTAAATCTCTGTTGCGGAAAATGAGAAGGCTTCTGGATTAATTTTTTTCTTTTTTGAGTCTCTTTTTTTACTTCAACTGATTTTACTTGCTGTTTCATGAAAAAAACACTCCTTGATGCATCCTCTGCAATTCTTCTTTTTAAGGCAGGTTTATTACAAGAGTTGATCAATGTATACCATGTATTTGTAACAAGGTCTGTATTGCAGGAATTGACCCGGGAAAACCACCATGGAGCCGACACATTCCTGCGCTATATCTCTTTGCAAAAGATCAGGGTTATAGATGAAGAAGACATTCTTTCCCAAAGTGGAATTTCCAAAGCCCCAATGCGCTCTCTTGATCAGGGTGAACTTGATACCATTATGTGTTTTGCATCCGGCAATTATGACTTTATAATAACAGATGACGGTAAAGCAGCCAGATATTGCAAAGAATACAGCTTGCCTTTTATTAATGCATTATTGTTTCCCCGCCTGCTTAGTTTTGCAGGCCTTATGTCACACCAGGCAAGTCATGATAAAATGAAAGCAATTACCGGTTTTGGTAGATATTCCAAGGAAGTAATTGAGTTGGCCCGGAGTTGCCGGAAAGAATCTCTACACTTTGCAATTCCCGATACTGCTGCATAGTCTCTTTATCAGATACTTAAGGGGGGCGGCTGGCAAAATGGGACAATTCTCTAAAATAAGTTATGTCGAGGTGCAGGAACATGGGTGATAAAATTCAAAAAGAATTCAACAGAAATGAATTCGCTCAGTATTTAGAAACCCTGGCTGAGCAAATGCGGGCCGGGAAAATATCCTCTGCAAAAGGTGATTGGGCTGTACCTGAAGGATTCGGCGCAAAAGTAGAACTTAAAGAGAAAAAAGGGCGGATTGAACTGAAGATTAATTGCCGCTGGTCTACTCTTGCAGAATATTCAGCACAGGACAGGGAAAAGATTGTTGACTGGTATGCTTCAATGAAAGTGGTCAAAAAAAGGATGGGATCATCTTTTAAGGAAATTACCAAATCAACAGCCGACGGTGAATTTCCTGAGGCCAGGTCAGTTGATGACTTTGTAAAAACCTCAAGGATTTTTGCAGAATCGGCCGATTCGGAATGGAAGGATGCCATGGATGAATATATGGATCACCTGGAGAATTTTGTCCGTGCTGTTGAAGGAGGTCAGTTTGAAGTAATGCTGCATGAAATTCGGGACCTGCAGTATCGCATGAAAGCCTGCCATAAAGAATTTAAATAGATCATCATAGATGAAACCATGGCGATGATTCATTGATTTTTCAATAAAGTGTTTAGCAAAATTCTTCCCAATATTTAGAGTATTCTGGCAAGAACTATACCGTGTTTCTCATAAAGCGTTTCATACCGTATCTTTCTTTCCAAATATACAGTTTTTGAAAGGACTATGTCTCCTGGTTCCGGTCTGCGCTGCGCAGTAAGATTTTCACTGTAAAAGTTAAATGATGGTGAATAATCCGGCCAGGAGATTACTTCCATTTTTCGGTTTTTTGCCTGAAATGCTGCCGACTTCAATGGCTGCTGAAATGTGTTCCCCAGGATAGGCAGGGCAAGAAAATGAATAATACTCACAAACAGCAGGCATGATACGGCATGTTTTGTCGCATCTGGTGCAGTTTCAATAAGCGGCAGAGTTGTCAGGAGCAGAAGTATGGCCCCGAGGGTAAGTCGGTAATATGCATCAAAATATACCATGCCTTCAGCAGCGGCGATTCTGACAAATTCATTATTAATTGAACCGATGATATATGGTGCCAGATCAGGAACAAGGCATAAAAAGGCAGTGAGCAGGAGGGGCAAGATAAAAAGGTTATAGGAATGACGGAAGCTTTCTGTAACCCTGGACATAATAATGAAAAGGGGCGGCAGGCTATATGTCAAGTAAAATGGTGATCGCGGTTGGGACAGGGGTAATAAAAGAATTGTTATGACAAACCAGAGAACCATGAATTGTATCAGATCTTCAGTGAAGAGTTTTCTGATTTTGAATATGGCTTTTATAAAAAAGGCTGTATTGGGAAGGAGTCCGATGAGCAACAGGAGTGGATAGAAGGAGTAGGGAAGAGAACCGCCTAATAAATTTACAGTATAGATTTCTGTATTTTGCAGGAGAAATAAATCACTTAAAAATGCCTCTCCGTATAGCATGAATTGCGCAAGATACCAGGGAATAACAATGAGTCCGAAAACGATAAGCCCTACCGGGTTGAAAAGTAACTGAAACATAACTTTCCATTTTTTCTTCAGAATAAAAAACACTAAACTAACTGCTGCAGCAATCAACAGAGCAAGAGATCCCTTTGTGAGAACTCCGAGAGCGGCAAACATGAATGACCAGTATATATACCTCTTGTTGCCGGAGTTATAAAACCTGTAGATATTGAGCAATGTTAACGTCATGAATAGATTGATCATAGACTCAGGGGTAGCTGCCCTGCCTGTAACGGTGACTAGAAAAGAAGATGTCATAAACAGGGCGGCATACCAGGCTGACCGGGTATTGAAAAACCTTCTGGTGAAAAGAAAAACCGAGGCGGTCCACAGAAACGCCGCCAAAGCTGACGGAAGTCGCAGGGCAAATTCAGTGAGTCCGAGAATCTTTATACTGGCAGCCTGGGCCCAGAAAAACAAGGGCGGTTTGTGGAAAAATGGTATGTCATTCAATAAAGCAGAGGTGAAATCATTGTTCACCAGCATTTCCCGGGTAACCTCACTGTAGGCCCCTTCATCTGCGTCAAAAAGCGGTAAATTGCCTAAATGTGCAAAAAAACTAAGGAAAATCATGAAAAGTAAGACTGGAAGGTACTTGGAAATACTGAATGTTTCTGATTTCATTGATACCTCGAATAATCCGGTAAAATCAGACTTCAAGGACTGACAACGGTGCAGCTTGCCCTAATATACCATGGGCCAGGGCAAGATGCCTGACAGAATTCCATTTGATGCCCAGCAGGCTACAGCCGTATGAATCCAGCGCCACAGGGTCATAACTGGCTGCAATCCTGTTTGGTGGGGGATCACATGGAGGCCCCCAGAGATGTGCCTCCTGCATCCCAATGGTTGCATCAAGCAAAGTGAAATCAGGAGTTCTGTATTGATTCAGGTCAAAGACCGCTTCATGTATGTTCTGGTGGAATGATGATTTTTTCCAGCTCCCGCCCTGTTGATAATGTGACGGAGGGGCAAGGCCCATCATGTTTTTCATTGTCAGCGTGATTCCAGCCAGGCTGTGAGCTTTTAATACCGGAACAGAAAGGATAAAACTTTCAAAGGCAATTTTCGGCAGGTACATCTCCGGCCAGCGGCTGCAGTTGTTGTTATGCATATGGACTAAAGGTGCCTCGTTCAGATCCAGAAGGGTAACTCCTGTCATGGCGGCCAGTTTGCTGTACCCTAAAGTTTCAAATACCTGCATGGTATTGTTGGAAGATGAACCGCATCCCTCGCCAATAATAATTTCAAGATGAGGCTGCAATTTCTGGATATAGTCCACAATTGCTGCAACGAGATCTACCGGGGTTGTTATCGGAGGTTTGAAAGGTTCGACAAGATTGGGTTTAATGATGATTCTCTTTTCTGCAGCAAGCCTGTCAGACAAGCCTGCTGCATCAAGCAACCGGCTTACACTTTTCTGCCATGAAGTAAACAAAGAGGTATAAATCGTACTGTTATTTCTTTTCGTTTCTGACATTTAGACTTTTGAATTCTTTGATTCTGTGTTTATCAAACTTGCTTTTTCTCCTGCTTGATTATTGCTTCAAGCCCTTTAAGAAGAACAAAGCGCCCCAATGGAGTAATTTCGCAGGGAAAACTGTTCAGAAAAAGCGGATTGTCACACAATCCTCCCGAGAGATATAATTTTGAGGGTGACCCTGCAAACCTGTAAGCATTAATTGCAATTCCCATGACAAATCTTGCCACCGCCTCTGAATCAGGAGTACCTGAAACAACTGCATCAAAAATACGGCTCATGCCTAATACCCCGCATGTCACTGAAAATGGCCGGTCCGGTATTGGTAGTTTGTGGTAATTCAGGTCATAGTAACGGGCCAGCAGTTCAATGGAAAATCCCATGGAGGCCCCGCATTCACTGTTCCAGCCCATGTCATGCAGGTGCCGGTCAATATAGTGGATGAATTTTATATCACGACTGCCACAGTCAAGGAGCACGAAGTCTCTTTCGTTAATTAAACTTTCTCCTCCACGTGCCAGAACTGTCAGTTCATTTACATACCTGTCTGAAAACCGTTTGCCGTTGTGGCCGGTTGCCAAGGCTACCCTGTGATCGGAGGACAGTTTTTTGCTGGGAACTATGTAGGGCTCAGGAGAAGCAGATGAAAGATCAATAAACTTGCTGTAGGAAGTGCCAAAGTCGCCGAGGATCATAATGATAGCAGCCTGCTTTCAGCTTTCAGCTGTCAGCTTTTAATTTTTTTAATTTATATTATCAGCATAGTTTGTTGCTGACGATTGATGCTTGATATTGATTTATTACTTCACCCCTTGAATCCCAGAACCAGGAATCGTTTTTTAGTTATCAGTTGTCAGCTTTAAATTTGTTTCATTTTTTTCTGCAAACTGTCAGCTGATAACTTTTTTTCTCTTTTACTCTTGACCCCTTGACCCCTCGGACCCTTTTTTTATAATTCCACCCCCGACAGCTCCAGAAAAGCCTGGATCTTTGCTTTGGCACTGCCACCTGCTGTGACGTCACTGTCAAGATAAAGCCCATGGGGGTGTTTAATTGCCAGATGACGTGCAAGGGCTGTTTTTGCACAGAAAGACTGGGCATAAAAGACAGTGGGAATATCCGGATTGTAATGGAGTTCCAGCTCGTGATCAGCAGGAGTTTTGTTTTCCATACAACGGGTCCAGCCGTAGACATGGGTAGTATCGGGAAAAAGGTCTAGAATGGAAAAATCTCTGGGCGGTACACCCCAGAATCCGGCTGTCGCTAAACATGGAGCGGGAGGATTACTGTTTTTCTCAACCTTTTTTACCCCTTCGGTGATATGCTCAAATTTTTGGGTAAGGTCCATTCTGCACTTGCTGACAGGGGTCCCAAAGCTGATCATATCCTCATTTTTAGTCCTGTATACAGGTATGGTGAGCATATCCTCCAAAACAGTGGCGACATGCAGGGCACAATCACATTTTCCCGGGCCAACATCGATATAAATTGCATCAAGGGTGAGGTGGAGCGTATTAAGCACAACTGTTCGCAATATGGCACAGTATACCCTTGGCAGATAAGGGGCTGTTAATTCAATGTCAGCCCTTATCATCGGGGTATCAAGGTCATGGATTTTTACTGTATCTTCGGCAAGTTCCCTGATTACTTCCAGGGGGGGTATACCGACAATACCAACGTGTTTATAGTCCATAGCTATTGTTCTTATATTAGCTGGATGAGCTCTATTTGATTATTAATTAATGTTAAAGGGTACATTGAAAATTTGAGAAATTGAATAGTGAAAATTTATGGTGGAAAGTTTTCTGTAAATCCTCGACAGTAGAATATGCAGTTAATCTTCAATCTTCAATTTAAAATCTTCAATATTTCTCACCTGTCCTGCTGCAGGATGAGAAATGTCCCAATGGCAGCAATCAGCAGATGAACAGACCAGGCAGCAAAATGAGGATTAATTATCGCAGCCTTGGCCAGAGACTGCATTACAGACCAGCCCCCCCATGCCATAAATGCCAGGCCGCAACTCAGTGGGATTGCAAGGGACAAATCCCTACCCCATTTTTGATGTGCAATCAACAGGAGTGGCAGCCCAAGCATCAGAAGCGGTATACCTAAAAAAATAAAGGATATCCGTTCAAGCAATTTCAGGCCTGCCTCAGTCCCCCTGGTTCCTTTATTGTTTTCTGCAAAGAAATACAGCTCGGAAAGTGATAATTCATTAATCTTATATGCAGGCACAAAAAAATCCTTAGGTTCTGCAGAAAGTTGCAGATTTGTTTTATCGTGAAATGTTACGTCATATGCTCCTTCTCTGTTTTTTTGTTTTATGCGACAGTTAATAAAAGTCCAGCTGTCATTTTGCCAGAAAGCCGATTCTGCTGTTAAAAACATATCAGGAGAATAGTTGGCATTCCAACTGGTAAAAATAAAATTTTGAAAGCTGTTTTTTTTCTGATCGTGTTCCTCAAACGAGTAGAATCCATTTTGATCTTTATAGTAGAAACGGTTTTCTCTGAGTATCCCCCCGGGCTTTTCCTGTCGCACCTCTTCATAGAGTATTTTATTGGTATGTGCAGTGGCTGGAGGTACAATCCATTCAGCAAAAGCGAGAGTCAGCAGGCTGAAGACAATAGCTGTGGCAGTGATGGGTACGGTTATGCGAAACGTGTGGATCCCCACGGCTTTGAGAGCAAGAATTTCACCATGATGATTCAAGAGGCCTAAAACAATTATACCTCCGAGTAGGATAATAATCGGGATTAACTGTTCTATTATCAGGGGGGTTTTGAGCAGAAAGTATTTTGCTGCCAATCCGAAACTTTTTTGGGCCTCAATAAAATTGTCGATCCGCTCAAAAAAATCTATAAGCAGATAAATTGTCACAAGGGCGGCTAGCACAAGCAGGAGATTTTTGGAAAACTGCTTAAAGAGATAACGGTCAAGGAGGATCATCTTGTCCTCCTTGTAAACCCGGGTATTTTGCTGAAAACAGCGTATGAAATATCGTGGAATTTTTCGAGAAACAGCGTATGGGTTTCCTGCGCAACTTTATGAATGAAAAATATTGTCAGAAGTAAAAAAATAAGATTTGGCAGCCACATGGCAATAAAAGCAGGCATGACCAGAGATTCACTTATTGTTTTGGCTGCGGTCAGAAAAACGTAATAGATGATGAATGAGGCTAATCCTAGTGAAAGACCAATACTCTTATGCCTGGGACCGGAAAGAAACCCCAGTGGAAACCCCAGGATTGTAAGAATAAAGCAGCTTACGGGCAGGGCAAGCCGTTTGTGAAATTCATTTAAAAAAGTTGCCCCCTGTGAATTTCTCCCTAACCGCTTTGCCTCTGTCAGGAGTTCATCCTGGGACATGGTTGACTTGCCGGCTTTGGCAAGAGGATTTGTTCGTGGAGTTTCCAGGGGCAGATTCATATCATAACGGTCAAAATCTATTGTCTGGTCAGAATCAGCAGTATTGCGGTGTAATGTCCCTTTTTTGAGGGAGATGGAGAGGATTCCTGTATCAATATTTGAAGAGATTCTTCCTGTTTCAGAGATGATTGTAACGGGATGCTTTTTGTCCCTCATGTCAGAAATATAAACACCGTCCCATTTTTGATTGTTTGAGTCAATACGGTCGGCATAGAGAATAATATCACCCAGGCTCTCACTGAAACGCTTTTCATGCATGGCCCGTTCCACTTTTTCTGTGGCCAGTTGAAAAGCAAGCTCCACTCTGGCCCTGTTGCCTGCCGGAATAAGATAAATTGAAAAAAAACCTGTAAGTAAGGCTGTACTGAAAGCAATGATGATAACAGGGGGAAGCATTTTATAAAGACTGATACCGCTTGCCCGCAGGACCATTAATTCATTTTCGTTATTGATATGGGTTGTTCCCAGAATAACCCCCATCATACTTGCCATAGGCAGAGCAAACAGAAGAAGCTGTGGAGTGAAATAGGCATACAGGCGAATAAAGTCAAACAGAGCGATATTATAATCCAGTATAATATCGAGTATGGGGATGAGTTTCCCCAGGAAGAGAATGCCGGTTAATATAACAAGACTGGCATAGAACGGCGCAAGGACCTGATTAACCAGGTATGTGTAAAGCAATCTTGGCATAGTATTTAATGAGTTTTATCATACAGTAACCCCTCAGGTTTACTGGTACTATTAGCTAAAACACTGTAACAAGGCTAACATGACTCTGCAAGTATAATGGAAGTAGACCGAACGCCCTGAGAGTGGGCCGGTGACTTCTCTGCATGCGAATATTCAGGCCGTGACTTGCCAGTGAGAGTCGTGTATTTATCATTGCAGAGCAGGAAGGAACTGGGTAAAAGTTTACAGCTATCGGAGTACAAGAATCATGCGTTTGCAGAGTACAATGCCACAGAAAACAAGGAGAATGCCGAAAACATTGCTGATTGTTACATATAGCATGGCTGTTTTCCAATCACCCATTTTAAATAATTGGAATGTTTCCCGGGTGAAGGTGGAAAAGGTGGTAAAACCTCCCAGAAGACCGGTAAAAACAAAGAGGCGCCATTCATGGGACCAATGAGTTTCATCAAAAAGGCACCATATGAAACCGATCAGAAATGAACCTAAAAGATTCACTGCAAGAGTTCCTGCCGGAAAGATTGGCCCGGCAAAACGCTGAATAAAGAGAAAGACTCCATGGCGGCAGGCGGCTCCAATGGATCCCCCGGCCATGATTGCTAAAACATTGAGCATAGTAAATTCTTGATGAAGTTAATTGAATAAAAGGTACATATATTTTGGAGCCTACAAATACCACTAAGCTTCTTTCCCGTCAAGGACGACTGCCGGTTGGAATACAATGTGCCACTTTAAAACTAACTAAACACAGGAACTGTTATGCAGTCATTAGTTAAGCTGTATCAAGTTAAAGCCAATCCCCCAAGCCTGGCTGACAATACAGGTGATCTGGATCGTTTGAAAAAATCCCTCGCGGCTGTTCTTGAAGGCAAAACCCCGGTTGTGCCTTTTCCCCGCATTGCACCGGTTGCAGAAGCATTCAGAAAGTCAGGGTTCAAGGGATTTGCAGTGGTGGCTGATTATCCGACAGGGCCACAGTTGATAGATTTTCATGCAGAAGCTCCGGAATTTCTCGTTGGCATGGCCCTTGACCTTGGCACAACCCATCTTGAG
>JBHPCH010000089.1:0-10197 GCA_042576125.1 Thermodesulfobacteriota bacterium | reverse complement strand
CACTCATACATATAAGCCAAACTACGGCTCCAGATGCCATCCATAAAGAAATTGAGTCAGGGAATGGGTAAAAGTTTGCCAGATTAATTGGACAAATAAATTTTCCGGCGTAATTCATATACGATATAAAAGCGTTTGAAAGGCGGGCAATCATGGGGACAGTTTCAAACGAAATATTCATCGCAGATTTTTCAATGGAATATTGAGTAAGATAAAAAGCAAAAAACGAAAACAATAAGAAAGGAATTTTCTCAACTATCAGAAGTTTTGCCTTTTCCATCTCAAAAATCTCTGAAATCAGCCTTTTTCTGCTTATCTTCCCTGTGCTTTTTCTAAACCGGAATCGCCCCAGTGGCCAGTAGTCAAACAAAAGCAATACGCATGGGAGAATAACAAGCATTGGTTTGGCAAGAAGACCTGCCACAAAAACAAACAGGGTCAACAGGTAGCTGAAAAAACTCGGTCTTTTTACATATTGAACATAGCACAGCATTGTCAAGAACCAGAAAAAAGTACTTAATGTATTCTTTCTCTCTGCAATCCAAGCAACGGATTCCACATTCAGCGGGTGAAGAGCAAAGATGAGAGCAACAAAACAGCTTCTCCAGATTGCGCCGGTGCTCTTAACGAACAATAAATAAAGAAAGAAAGCGTTACATAGATGTATAATTACATTGGAAATATGATGCAGGCCAGGGTCTATTCCGAAAAACTCCACATCCAGCATATGGGATAACCAGGTCACGGGATGCCAGTAGGTTTCATGGTCCTGAAAACCAAAGGCCCATGAAATATTTTCTCTGTTAATTCCCTGTAAAACCTTTTCGTTCTTTGAGACATAAATTTCATCGTCCAGTGAGATGAAACTGAAATCGGAAACCTGCCCATAAACAGCAAAAACTGTCAATAACAGAAAAAGAAAAACCCAGAGATGAGTCAGGGGGAAACCTGTTTTAGAGAAATCGTTTTCCACGTTACCCCCTTTAAAAAACCCCGTGCTGATGGAGGATATTGAAGCCAATCCCAAGTAGCACCAGACCGCCAGCTATTTCTGCCCTGGAACCAATCCTGGAAGCCGAACCCAGCAGGCAGCCGAGCTTTAAGCCGATGACTGTCAACAGGGTCGCAACCAGTCCTATTATACTTGCAGGCAGCCATATGGATACATTAAGCACGGAAAAACTCAATCCCACTGCAAGGGAATCAATACTTGTGGCAACTGAAAGCATGATGAGAGTATAGCCTTTTGTCGGGTCAACCTTCTCTGCCTCTTCTTCTCGTCCAGCCACGGAATCCTTTATCATCTTGGCTGCAACCAGGGCGAGAAGGCCAAAGGCCAGCCAGTGATCGATATTTGCCAGCAAGGTCCTTACGGTCAATCCTGCACCCCAGCCTATAATGTTCATCATGGCTTGAAAGAGACCGAAGTGAAATGCCAGCCTGAAAGTTTGCCGGCCGTTTACCTGGCAAAGGCTGACACCTGCTGCGAGAGCAACGGCAAAAGCATCAACTGCCAGTGCCAGTGCAATGAGAATTATTGTCAGTAAATCCATGCGCTATTTATATACCAGGGCAACAAAGCCGACAAGCCAAATTCACTTCCTGGCTAAATCCACATGACTGTTTCTTTGTTGGCTTTATCCCATATTCCTCACAACTTGAGACAACCGCAGATAAGCACCCTTTCAGGGCATAAACTCCGACTTCGGATATGCAGAGCAGGGTATTGCGCTATATTTTGATATGCAGGATTCCCTGCGACAGGTAAGCAACTGCAAGGAGACTCCGATATAGATGCGGCTGTATCGGCTTGCCTTTGGCAAACATTTAAACTAGTGGTTTCATGGCAGCCAATGAACACTCTATCCGTGTCAAAAAATTATAAAAATCTTTACAACATGGCCAATGCATCATATTTTTGATACTTGTTTAAATGTTCGTGAGGAAGATGGGTTTAGGTTGATTATAGATGTAATAGGTCTTACTATTCTCTGGCATAAAATAATGATGGTATTTCCCCAGATCAAAACCAACCCGCTTGCAGGCGGTTTATTTTTTTGAGACAATAGCTTTTAGGAGCAAAACATATATGTCGATTGAACAGGCAAAAGAAGTTTTGAAAATTGAGGCGGAGGGCATACTCGCTTTACTGGACCAGATTGGTCCTGGGTTTGATAAGGCAGTTGACTTGATAATGTCATGCCCAAGCAGGGTAATCCTGGCTGGTATAGGCAAATCAGGATTAATAGGCCAGAAAATTGCGGCTACGTTGAACAGCACGGGCACCGCTTCTTTTTTTCTGCATCCGGTTGAAGCTATGCATGGAGATTTGGGAATTGTTGATCCCAGGGATGTGGTTCTTGCCATTTCTTACAGCGGCGAAACGCCAGAACTGAACCTGCTGGTTAACAGCCTGAAAAACAGGGGTGTTTCAATAATAGCAATGACTGGCGACCCTGAATCAACCCTGGCCAAACTTGCAGATGCTTTTTTAAATGTTGCAGTGCCGAAAGAGGCATGCCCTCTGGGACTGGCACCAACAGCCAGCACCACTGCCGCTCTGGCGATGGGTGACGCCCTCGCAGTTGTTCTTCTTGACCGTAAAAAATTTAAAGAATGTGATTTCCGCAAAAACCATCCCGGCGGCAGCCTGGGTGAACGGCTAAAAGTGAATGTGTCGGAAGTGATGATTACCGGGGAGCATATTCCCATGGTAGGCAAAAACACATCTTTGCGTCAGGCACTCTCTACCTTGAATGCTAAAAATCTTGGTGCGGTACTGATAATTGATGAACAACAGAGGGTAGCGGGAATTATTACTGACGGTGATATCAGGCGTATGGTGGCAAAAGATTTAGACCTGGACACCCTGAATGTGTCAGACCATATGACTCCGGGCCCCAAAACCATTTCAAAAAAACTTTTGGCTGCCGATGCCCTGAGTATTATGCAGGAACACGAAATTACCATTTTGCCTATAACTGATGAACAGGGGCGCCTGGACGGTATTCTGCATCTCCATGACCTGATAGGAAAGGGAGAATTCCGTTTTATGGTATAGCTGAGCCCTAATAAACATGAATCTTTATTGCTACAGGACAAAACAATGTGCCAAATGAACGTCGTACTGGAACATGACGGAGAGCAGGAAAAAATAATGGAAAATGTAACCCACCTGGAGGTAACAGGTGAGGGAGTTCTACTCAGTACTCTTTTTGAAGAACCGAAAATGGTAAAATCCGCATGGATAAAAAATATTGATTTTCAGAGCGGTACTGTAACGCTTGATAACAGAGTTATGAATCATGACTGAAAAAAACTATTCTGATCTTGAAAAATTGCAAGTGCTCCTGACCCATTGGTTGCAACACAATAAGAGTCATGGTTCGGAATATTTAAAATGGGCGGAAGTGGCCAGACAGGGTGGTCATACTACAACTGCTGAATTTATAGAGCAGGCGGTTGATTTCTTAAAAAAGGCTGATAAGTCTTTTGAAAAGGCCTTGGAATCAGTTGGCGGTCCGAGCCAGGGACATGAGCATGAACACCATCACCATCATCACCATGATTAATTATTGTATGACCTGCTGATTAATCGTTGTCCATTCCCTTCCACTCAAAGGTTCGTAAGGCTTGAAACGGATCCTCACCTGCTGATGCAATTGATCCTTTTATTCTAACAATCCAGTAGTTTTGCGGGGTCATAAGGATTTTCTGCTGCAGATCACGTGAAATACCATGGGAGTCTTCTTCAAAATTATAAAAACGACTGTCAATCCCGATAAAACCATCCAGAAGATGGGCAATGGTGTGGAATATTTTTGATACATATCCCTTTTCCAACCCCTTGAGATCTTCAAAGGTTGCAAAACCTTCAGCCTTTAAATTTCCCAGGAATTCCCCTATTACCTGATTATTGGCAGTAAGTCCCTCCTGAAGTCTTGTCGTAAATTCCTTTTCTCCTCCGTTGACGGACTCATCTTCGAGTACCAGTACTTCGTCGTAACGGATGAGCATTGTCCTGTCAAAAAAACGCTTAACCCTATTGCGGCAGGATTCAAAGTCAGAACCTGCCAGAAGGATATCATGCGATATTTCCAGGTTTTCCATACTTGCCTCCTGTTGCTGAATTTTTCTTCTATTCCTGAAAGACAGGCAAATGCGGAATATCAAGAAAACAGTTCACATGATATTCTGCGGGCAGTTCCGGGTTCTTAAAAGAAATAAGGCGCATCTCGACTGCAGATGTGTGCTCACGGTCAACCATACTGTCTCCGATGTATACTGCCTCTTTTGCTGACACTTGAAAAAAATCAAGTATCTTGACTAATCCTTCGGCATGGGGTTTGGGCTGCTTAACATCAAGAGCGGTGACAACGAGGTCAAAATAGGGGTTTAGGTCATGCATCTTCATAACAGATTGCATGGTATTGCTTCTATTGGTGCTGATAGCCGTATGATATTTCGGCTTCAAGAAATTCAAAAATTTCTTCAAGTCAGGTTCGATGATCATATGTTTTAAATACGGCGTGTAATCAACAGATATTCTGTACCGGTTGACCTCTGCAATTTCCTGTGGATATTTCCTGAAAATATAGTTTACAGAATCAAGGACATTATGGGAGTGGACATAATCCTCCTCCTGCGCATCCATAAGCGTGTGACCAAATTTTTCCAACAGTTTGTTATAATAGATTCTATTAGCATCTTTTGAATCAAACATGACGCCGTCACAATCAAATATAACAAGTTTCAATGGGGTCATTAATTTTCCGTGTCCGAGTATCCTCTGCCATTCAATTGCAGATTCAACATCTCTCCTATAAGGCTTTTTGTATTATTTAAAGTTATTTTGTTTTTATACGCCATTTCACGCCGCCGAGCAGCGCAGGATAGTCCGCCTCTGGCGGACCAGCAGTGAAACGGCGAGTGAACGGCTGCCTTTTGGGGTCGTTTTGGGCAAACAAAATGAACATAAAAAATATTTTGGAACTAAATTTCTTAATATTTTTACTTCACTTAATTTATCACCAGTCAATCCACATAGCATAGCCAGGACCCACCAGCCAAACTTGTGGTTTATGGTTCAGAATCAATTTAATTCTCTTCAATATTCTGCGCGCCTTTGGTCTCCCGTTCCAGCCGTTCAAAGAAAATTTCCATAAAATAATGACGTTCTTCAGCAAGGCGCTTTCCCTCCGGGGTCAGCATTTTGTCCTTGATTTTCGACATTTTGAACTTGAATTCCCGGTAAGCTGTATCTTCCTTTGAGTAGGGCTTGCAGTCAAGAATATCAACATCATTACCGTTATGCAGCCTGGCGCCTGTCTGGCCGGCAAATAAAAATGCCCTGCCAATCCCTACAGCACCGATGGAGTCCAGCTTATCTGCATCATAGAGGATTTTTGCCTCAAGAGTCCTCGGAATTTTATCACCGCGATACCTGTGAGCCTCTATGCAATGGGCAGTTTGATCAATAAATGACTGGGTAAAATTGAGTTTTGCCAGGATCTCCCTGGCAAGCTCTGCACCCTTTTCCGCATGACAGATTTTTCCCTGTTCCCTCGTTTCATATCTTCTGCCAATATCGTGCAGCAGGGCGGCAGCACTTAACACATCGAGCTGTGCCTCCATCATCCGCCCTATGTGCAGTGCAGTTTTATGGACACGCTCAGTATGATCAGGTCCATGACAGCCACCCATGCCGTCATGATAGGGATCTGCCAAATGCCGGAGTTTTTCAGTAAGTTCCACTCCGAGTGGACAATCCTCCTCTTTGAAGCTGTCTTTACTCATTTTTTTCTGCAAACAGGGTTTCTTTCAACCAGCGGATACCAAAACGAAGCAGACTGAGATCATCAGAAAGAACTGAGCGTATTTCCTCTTCATTCAGCTTAAATTCTTCCTGAAAATCTGGGGAAGACAAGAAATCGCGGAATTCATCCAGCTTATATAATGCCAGCAAGAAATTATCCTTCTGCTTCCCCGTAAGGCGCATTCCTCCGCTAACCTTTTGGTGCTGAAGCAGGGTCAAAAGTTCATCATTTATATCATTGTACTCAATGAGTCCCTGATTCTCGAACCATTCGGCAACAGTGTAAGGTTGCTCCTCTGCAAATCCCCTGCAGTGATCTTCGCGAACCAGAACGTAAAGCTCCCGTTTATTACCATTTTCATCAAGGGTGACACCCCGGCCAACGGGATAAGCCCTGCAGGCCCCCGGCCTTCCATTGTAGACCTTGCAGCCTTTTTTACTAATGAATGGACAGCTAGCACTGCCGTCATCAACCATGCCCAGGTAGAGAACAGGGAAAACATCATTTTCGTCCTGCTCCAGGACAATGTAGCGCTCAATAAAATCTGCAGATTTTATCTTTAGTTCATTGCACAGACGTAGAACATCGTAAGGGGTAAGGGCTAAATCAAGCTCCCTGCAGCATTCGGTAAAGCAGGCCACCTCGGGATGACACCCAAAGGAAAAAGGTTTCAGACCGCAAAGTCTTGTTACATTATCCGGGAATTGCATACTTAATTATGAGTAAAAAATGGAAAACGAGCCTGAAACAGCCTGTTCACCATAAAAAATTGGAGTGTAAATCGTTATTGCCCCTGAAATACTTATCCCTTCTTCCATATGCTAAGCACTGGACTGGCAACAAATACTGAGGAATAGGTTCCTATCAGGAGTCCGCAAAGCAGAGCGAAGGAGAAATCATGGATAACCGTACCTCCCATGAAAAAAAGAGCAACCAGGACCAGGACCGTCGTGAGCGAAGTGACCATTGTGCGGCTCAACACCTCGTTAATACTTCTATTTATTATATTAGAAAACCCTTGAACCTTTGAAGTCCCGCGTTCCGCCTTTTGCATATTTTCACGTATCCTGTCAAATACTACAACAGAGTCATTCAGGGAATAACCGGCAAGGGTCAGTAGTGCTGTTACAATCAGCAGGGTTATCTCGATATTAAACAGCCAGCAGATTCCAAGAACCACAAGAACATCATGAAAGGTTGCTATTGCAGCTGCGATCCCGAAACTTAAATCAAAGCGCATGGCAAGATAGAGTATTACCCCAAAAAGAGAAATTGCTATTGCCTGCAAAGCCTTGTTGCGCAACACTTCACTTATTGAAGAGCCGATTGCCTCCTGGCTTTCCATGGCAAAATTTTGCCCCGGCAGATTCTCATTAAAAATAACTGAGATCTTCTCATCGAGATTTTCAACCTTTTCAGTTGATTTCTTCAACCTGATAATAAGCCTGTGCTCATTCTCTACCTGTTGCAGACCTACACCATCAAGACCGTTTTGCTCCAGGACTTTACGAACCTCCTGCAGAACAAATGGTTGTTCAGCTTTGTACTGAATAAGGGTGCCACCTGTAAAATCAACGCCAAGATTCGCCTGGCCCCGGAGAATCTGCACAAAGGCAATAAGCCCTATCAGCACTAGTACTCCAGAAATAGAAAACGTGATTTTTTTCAACTGCATATAATCAAATTTGGGCGTCTTAATGAACTGAAAAAAGTTAAGTGGCTTGAGTAAACGCTTACTGTGCAGGACATCATACACCAGCCTGGTCCCAAAAAGGGTTGACACCAGGTTAAAGACAATACCTAAAGAAAGAGTAACCGCAAAACCCTTGATCGGGCCGGTGCCGAAGAGAAAAAGGGCCAGGGATGTAATCAGGGTGGTTACCTGGGAGTCAATAATTGTCCAGAACGCTTTATCAAACCCTCCTTCAACTCCTGACTTGACAGATTTACCAATGGCAAATTCCTCACGCATGCGCTCAAAAATAAGCACATTAGCATCCACTGCCATACCGATGGACAGGATAATACCGGCAATGCCTGGCAGGGTAAGAGTGGCGCCAAGTGCAGCCAGCCCGCCAAAAAGCAGAAATATATTTATTACAAGGCCGAAATTTGCAATAACACCTGAAAGCCGGTAGTAGAACATCATAAAGACCAGGACCAGGGCCATACCAAGCAAACCGGCCATAAGACCCTTGTCAATGGAATCCTTGCCCAGGCTTGCACCGACCGTAAGGTTCTGAATGATTTCCACCGGTGCCGGCAAAGCACCCACTCGCAGGACTATGGCGAGGTCAGTGGCTTCTTCGTAGGTAAAATTGCCACTGATCTGGGCAGAGCCGCCCAGAATCTTCTCCCGGATCACAGGAGCGGAACGGACAACCTCATCCAGAATAATCCCAAATCTTTTACCCACATTTTTTTCTGTAACATGACCAAATATTTTTCCACCCCTGCCGGTAAGATCAAGACTGACATAAGGCTCGTTAAAATTCCCGCCCACCCTGACCTGGGCGTTTTTCACCATCTCGCCGGTCATCATGACCTGGGTTTGTATCAGGAGCGGCGTTTTTGTTTCCACGCCCGTCTTCGGATCAACATTTCTCTCAAAGTAGATCTCTGTTCCCTGGGGCAGCTGATTCTGCAAAGCAAGATTCAATTTTTTTCTGCTTTCTCCCGGCTGCCACTTACCGCTGCTCTGGGCCTGACTGATAAGCTGCCAGGGATCCAGTGCTGAATCTTCATCCAGCAGCTTAAACTCCAACTGCGCGGTCTGGCCGATAAGGCTTAAGGCCCGTTTCGGATCTTTAACACCGGGAAGCTGAATTACGATCTCATCCGTTCCCTGCCGGATGATGACCGGTTCAGCAACACCAAACTGATCAATCCTGTTTCTGATAATCTCCAGAGACTGAGCCACAGAGTTTTTCTTTATAAAATTAACCTCTTCGCTAGTGAGGCTCAGAATAATACGAGGAAAAGACCCCTCTTCTGCCTGGATATCGATATCCAGGTTCGGGAAATCGTCAGCAACCAACTCCTGCACAGTTTCCAGAACCCCTGTGTTGGGCAGTGTAAATATTACCTTGCTGGAATCTCCGGAATCGGTGCGCACTGCGGTAATTTTTTTCTCCGCCAATCCTTCCTTAAGATCACTGGCAGCGAGATCAAGGGTATTTTCAATGGCTTTTTCTAGGTCAACCTTGAGTATAAGGTGCATGCCCCCCTGCAGATCAAGTCCCAGTCTTAATCCTTCAGGTGCAACATATTTAGATATCCACTTTGGTGTCCCTTTATAAACAGACGGGGCCAAGATGACTCCGGCTATTACAACTATGCATATCAAAAGTGCTATTTTCCACTTAAGCGTTTTATTCATCCAGAAAGCTCCTTCGCTTTTACAAAAAAAATAATTTCATCAATTTATCAGCAAAAAATTTATTCCCATGAACAAAAAGACAGGCTGAGTTCTATCCTTGACCTGGAATAATATTTCATACAAATAGACTTTTAGACTTAATTGCTGAGATTTCCATATCTCCACAGAAAAGAAATGGCGATTATACCTTAGATGCCAAAAGTGTCAATTTGCTTTTGCATATTGCATAAAAGGGACTTTATACCTACTACTGCCTGTTTATGGTTGCTGCCATACATCCGGCACCAAAACCATTATCTATATTTACAGCTGCAACTCCTGGAGCACAGCTGTTGAGCATCCCCAGAAGGGCTGTAATCCCCCCGAAAGATGCTCCATAGCCAACACTGGTCGGAACCGCTATAACCGGTTTTTCAACCAGGCCTGCAACCACACTCGGCAAAGCCCCCTCCATTCCCGCAACTACTATTAAGACAGCAGCCCGATTTAAAACTTCCCTGTGGGACAGCACCCTGTGAATCCCTGCAACACCTACGTCATAAAGTTTTTCCACGGGGTGGCCCAGGTAGTGGGCTGTGAGTAACGCCTCTTCCGCCACAGGTATATCAGATGTCCCTGCCGAAATTACAAGAATTTTGCCTCTGCAGTCATGCTCAACTCTTTTGTCAGTATTACCTATAAGCATTCTGGCCGTTTTATGATAGATCAGCCCTTCAATCTTTTTACAGATTTTTTCTGCCTTCTCCGGGCTCACCCTGGTGGCCATAACCACTGCAGATTTATCGAGCATTGCTTTTATAATAGCTTCGATCTGCTCTACATTTTTATCCTCACCGTACACTACTTCAGGAAATCCGGTCCGTAACGCCCTTTGGTGGTCGAGACAGGCAAAATCCATGTTTTCAGCAGGCCAATGTTTCAGTTTTTGTATGGCTTCAACAATAGTGCAGGAACCCTCCCTGACATTCTCTAAAAGTTTTTTTATGTGCTTTTCATCCATAA
>JBHPCH010000088.1:0-10385 GCA_042576125.1 Thermodesulfobacteriota bacterium | reverse complement strand
ACAGGGGGCAATGGATAGGTCTTTTCTACTTGACACTGTCAGACATATCAGCAGACATGTTGAATATTGATTAGATGGATAATAAAGACATATCTCACTTATTGAGGCTGACATGTATAATAATATGTGACTTTGAAAATTATTTTTTTGTCATCATCAGTGATGAGAGGATCTGCTGACTCCCGATATTTATATAAATCAGCAGTTATGCAAGGCGCCACTTCACCCCTCATAGTTTTATAAAATGAATCAGAAGAAGGAATTTCATTGAACTTATTTTTAATTATAAGATTATTTGCCCTTTCTTGAGCTTCTCTTGAGTCCGAAAACATAGATTCTACGGCAATTAGTTTCTTGTTCTTATCAAAAACTAGGAGTAAATCACAACTCATAGGGTTGTAAGTATATTTGGTTTTTTTTAAGACTTCTTTTACCTTTCCAACTTCTTCTGGAGTTTCCTGATATTTATATAGAGTTGGATCATGTCCAGGCCATGGCGGGAGCATATTTTTTGCTTCTTCAAGCGTTGTTATACCTAAAATTAATTCTCCTCTTATTATCCTACTAAAGTTAGTTAGGGCAGGGATCATAAACTTATTGGTAGTAGGAGATTTGTAGCCAATTCCTCTATATAAATTAAAATCAGCAAATGAAGGATCTAGCTCATCAACTTTTTTAAAATCATTTTCTGCAAATTTGTAATACTCTTCAAATTTATTAAAATCTTCTTCTGTCTCTTCGGCCTTTGAGTCATATATATCTCCTTCTACTGCTAAACCTACATATGCTTCTGCACGCATTTCGTAAGCTAAAGCAAAATCTGGTGTAATCTCTATAACTTTACTAAAATCGTTAACAGCTTTTTTATATTCAAATATATCACTATAAACAGCTCCTCTTAAAAAATATCCTTTTGCTTCACTTGGATTTAATTCAATAGCCTTTGTAAAATCAGCAATAGCCCTTTTAGGCTTATTTTGATTAATATTGTTTAACCCTCGATTGAGATAAGAATTGGCGTCACTGAGTGAAGGCTGTTTCCCCGCACAGCCAGTGAAAAAGAAAGGAATTACCATCATCAGGAGAAATAATTTTCGAAGAACCTCATACATTGGAATTCCCTCCAGCTGAGGTTTATAAGATGGAAACTATATTTAATAAATATAAGAACTTATACTATATTAAATCAAGTGCCACAATGTGTTAGGAAAGGGACATGTTGTGAAGTTAAGATTTCTTGCCAACATGTTGACTTTATGTCGACTGATAACCAGTCAACATATCCAACGGCAATCTTGATACTTCAGGAATAATTCACGACTTTTAATGGATAGCAGGCGGATTGATTTTCCAATTGATGATAAAAGTTAAGAGTAACTAAAAAAAATCAATTAATATTTTTGTGTAAAACTACTTCTTTGTATAAGTCCGGGTACAGGTCGTTTGCACACTTCGGGCAAATTCCATGAGTAAACGTTGCTTCTGAATGACAACTTATATATTTCTCAACCTGATTCCAGTATCCCTGGTCATCCCGTATATTTTTACATTGGGCGCAAATGGGCAAAAAACCTTTCAATACTTTTACATCGTGTAAAGCCTCTTGCAGTAGAGATATGCTATTTCCTGCTATTACACCAATGATAACGAAGCAGAGTAGGATTGTTAAACGAATGTATATTTCATGTTCTGGAACATCAAAAATCAATAAATTTAAAAAACCCTTACTTTTGTAAAAATATTTATAATCCAATACGGTATCAACAAGACCTACCAACAGGCCTAATAATACAGAGAGAAATAGTACTCTTTTGTTGATCTTCATATTGATTGCCAAAATAGAAACTTTTTAAAACCTTTTGGGGGATTGCCATGCCAAGTTACAATGTTGATTTTGTTACCAAAAAGTCACGCCTGCTATAAATTATACTGTTTTAGGTCAGACAATCTGTTTTCGAAGCAACATTCATGTTGTTCCAAAATGCTTTTTACTTCTTCGTCACTTAATCCCATTGTATATTCGTATTTTTTTTCGATTGAGAGACTGTTGCGCTGTTCCCATAATGGGCAATCTTCTTTTTTACTTGTAGGGAAAAGACAATTTGCAAGAAGTCCAAACAAAAGAGCTCTTGATCTATCTGAAGATTTTTCAAGAATTGAATCCATATAACTAAATCCTCATTAAAGTTTGCGTTAAATGATTTACTGCTGCTAACCTGGATTAATGGTTGGAACAGTTTGTCAAATTGTAACGATTACCAATAGCAATGCAATTTCAAGGGATTATATGCAATAAATGCACCTATATTTTTGATGCAAGCTGTTTTTCCCATTTCTGGTTTTATTTCAACTAGTTATTTGTCAGCGACGAGTTAAAAACCAAACTTGAGCTAATGCATAGTTATTGATGTTGTGGTGATTTAGCTGGAAGGAGTTGGGGAAAGTGCCACAATGTGGTGGTTGGTGGGGTGACAAGAAAGTCAACATTGTTTGCCATAATAGGAACTATTTTACCAATTGGAAGTTGCCATGTGTGTAGTCAATCTTGATGACCAATCAATAATATTTCAATTCCATAGCAGTAATTGAAATCCAATGAACAAGGCTTTCTATGCATCATTTTGAATGGTAATTATTTTTTATGTTAGAAACCGGTCCACTAAAAAATAGTATCTTTTTTTCATATAAATAATCCAAGACCTCCTTATATATTTAAGGCACTGAAGGTTCTCAGAAAAAAATCCACTGTAATATAAGGGCGATAAAGATTTTAAGATGCAGGAGCGCTACTTTAAAGTAACATCTTGAGGGGGTATCAGTTACAGGGTGGTAACACTGAAAACAGAGCATCTTTAAGCGTATTCAAAGACTTATGCGAAAAAACTGAATTATATTGGGTGAATGGTGCATATCGAAATCTCCAATAAGAATTAAAATCTCCCCGGTATGCCTTTTGCAGATAACTTTTTAAAGAAATCATGGCGATGTCTTAACTGAATGGGCTTGATAGCGAATTAAAAACTGCGGGAAGAGGAGAGACAGAATGACTGAATATGCTGAAAAAAATCAAGAGCAGGAAATATTTTCCTTGGGGATGGCCTTTAAGGGTTTTTTTATAGGAGTTGTAACCATAAGCGGAATATGGCTTCTTTCAGGTTTATTAGAGTTGTTTTCAAAAATTATGGGTTAAATTTGTCGTTGAACTAAAAGAGAGTGGTCACAAAAAGGGGAGGTGATTTTTTGCCTCCCCTTTTTGTGATTGCAATTCTTCTTTAAAGATTTACTGGTTCAGGCCAGACCTAGAATTTGCCAGGCAGCTTCATTCCCTCCTGGACGGCTTTTTCCTTCATCGTCTGCTCAAGAGAGGTGCCGGTATCCTTGGGTGCTTCAACCCCGGTCGCTTTTTGGGCCTCTTCTGCTGCGGTCTGCTCCATCTGGACGTTACTGTATTCTTTAGCAACATCCACAGCCTGCTGGACCTCTTCAGGCAATTTTTCAATGGCTTCTTCCGCCACCTGTTTACCTATTTCCTTTGCAGTCTCAACAGCCTGATCTGTCATGGTTGCTGTTTCAGCAGTTGCTTCAGCCTTTGCAGGCATTTCCTGTTTTACTGCAGGAGCTTTCTGCTCTACGGTCTCTTTGGGAACAGGTGTTTGGGCCTTTTTTTCTTCTGGTTTGCTACAGCCACTGATAAGGATTGCAACCGCAAACAAGATTCCTACACTGATTAGTATTCCCTTTTGCATGACATACCCCTCCATAATGTAATGAGTTTTTAGAATAATTTTAAATGGTTCCGGTCAATTTTTTATCATCATTCGCTAAACAATAATCACGAAAGACTGTTATTCTATATTTTTTATGAGAATTACAATCAGATTAATATTAAATGTGTTGATGTTGCAGGTTTCAGG
This sequence comes from Thermodesulfobacteriota bacterium, assembly GCA_042576125.1. Lineage (GTDB taxonomy): Bacteria > Desulfobacterota > Desulfobulbia > Desulfobulbales > BM004 > BM004. Next base: position 6,471 of record JBHPCH010000088.1, on the reverse strand, counting down.
CAGTTAAACAGATTCCAGGAGTGCCAGACCGTTTTTTCTTATAATCAGCTCTTCTCTTTCATCTCCAAGTTTTAATGCCTGCAGATTTTTGTAGGTTTTTTGCGGACCTGACCAGGGCGAATCAGTACCGAACAGAATATACTCCTTCGGATGCTTGAGGATTATCCTGCGGGCGGTCCGGGGATCGATCTGGTCCAGAGTGTAGGAAATATCCATATAGATTTCTTTCCCGGCCAGAAGGTCTTCAACTTCAAGCCATTGCTGCCACGCGCCCAGATGGGTTGTGACCATTTTGAGTTTTGGAAAGCGTTTCATGACATTAAGGACCTGCCTGGGATCACATTTTCTGATCCTGGGAAAAGCAATGTCAAAGCCGGTGTGCATCACCAGGATCAGGCCAAGTTCGCTGATTTGATCATAGGCTGGATAAAGTTTTTCATCGTCAAGGAAGAATTGCTGGTAATAAGGATGCATCTTAATGCCCTTGAACCCTTCGTTTTTTATCTGCGTGATGTGTTCCTCTTTTTGCGGGTCTGTTGGATGAAAGGAAGGAAATGGGATAATACGGTCTGTACGGATTTTTTTGCACCAGCTAAGAATCGCCTCAAACTGTGAGGGCCTGGTAGCAATGCAGCAGATGACGCTTTTGTCAACCCCTTCCCTGTCCATGATAGCAAGAAGGGATGATACTCTGCCATCGTGATTGGCCTTTACGTCCCCCTCCTCTTCCAGGTAAGGGATTGCACTGGTGGCTACCTGATCGGGAAAGGCGTGGGCATGAAAATCTATTATTCCTGGCATGATTGAGTGACTTTTATCAGGCGGATAAGCCCTTTTTGATCTCTTCCTGGAGTTCGGAAATCACTGCAACCGGATCAGCGGCCTTTGAGATAGGGCGGCCAACCACCAGGTAATCAGCACCGTCTGCAATGGCTCCTTTGGCTGTAATGATCCTTTGCTGATCGTCTTTTGATTCTTTAATGTTGGCGCCGGGTCTGATTCCGGGAGTGACAATGAGCAGTTTTTCACCAAGCTTGTCCCGCAGTCTCTTGGCCTCAAGGCCGGAGGAAACCACTCCATCACAGCCAAGCTCCAGGGCACGTTTGGCCCTGAAGTAAACAAGGTCTTCAATGGATTGGGTCATTCCCATAGCCTGCATATCCTCGTGACCAAAGCTCGTCAGTACGGTTACCGCAAGCAGGGTAAGATCGCCTTTGGCCTCAATTGCAGCCCTTATAATCGGGTCATTACCATGAATGGTTGCAAAGGTGACTCCCCGGTTGTTCAGTTGCGCTACGGCCAGCTTGACCGTTTCCGGAATATCAAAAAACTTAAGATCGACCATGACCTTATGGCCTCTGGCACTCAGCCAGTCCACTATTTCAAACCAGCTGGCCATGAAGAGCTGCAGGCCGACCTTGTAAAAATTTATGTGGGATTCGGTCTTTAGAACAAGTTCTTTGGCCTGGTCAGCATTTTCAACATCCAGGGCCAGGATTATTCTTTCGTTTAAGGGGATATCTTTCATTGTTTTCTGTCAGTATCGTCTTTGTTTTCAGGTGTTTTGGTCATTGGGTTACTACCATTTTGCATAATCTCTGACAATAAAAAAGCAAATTTTCTAGCCATCCCATATTTTTTTGCGATTCAATCAAATTTACAAGATGAACCGGACGAGAAGTTGCAGGATAATAAGGCTGTAAATACCGGCAACAATATCATCAAGCATGATGCCGAGTCCCCCGTGGAATCGCTGGTCTACAAAACCGACTGGAAATGGCTTGAATATATCGAATATGCGGAAGAGAATAAAACCCAGAAACATGGTCAGGGGAGTGACAGGAATAGCGATCATTGTGATCAGGATGCCGACTATTTCATCAATTACAACAAGACCCGGGTCCTGACGGTCCATAATTTTCTCTGCTTCACCTGCGGCAAAGGTGCCGATAAGAAATATTCCTGCTACAACGGCAAGATAAATTTCCAGGTTGAGGCTGTGCAGCAGGTAAAATAACACGAGTCCCACAAGCGACCCCCAGGTTCCGGGAGCCTTGGGTAAATATCCACTGTAAAATCCAGTGGCGATTATCATAATTAAAGTATGCATTTTTTATTGTGAGAAAGAATCAATTTAACCAGATCTGCTTCGTCATCAGCTGTTTCGTATAGTGTACTATTACGAAAAGCTTTGTTGTCCTGCAACACAGCGGCAGGACGATTGACACCTTACATCTCCGATAAACTTGATTCTTTTCATATCTTGTTTTTTAAAAAGATAGTTATTTTGATCTAAAGATTCCGGGTATAATTTATTCCTTGAAACCTTGTGTCAATTGTCGGCAGTTTCGTATGCCGACAAACCTTGAAACCTTGAAACCTTTATTTTTCTTTATCCTCGACTTTTTTAAATTCTTCAGGAGAACACCTGTTGATCGCGGCATAAACATCCTTTAACGGCACTTTGTTTTCAAGCGCTACCCTGCGGCAGTCTTCATATTCAGGATATAACGCATATCCTGTCGGTGTTTCTATACGTTTGACCTGGACCGATCCCCAGTTTGTATTCACGGTACCTTTTTCCCTGGGAAGGGTCATCCTTTTTTCACGCCTGAAGCGCAAGCCGATGGAAGTGGTTTCTCTGAAAATGCAATTTTTAATTTTCCAGGAAAAGGCAGGGCTTGTAATGACCTGCAGAAGAAATCCGGGTCTTCCCTTTTTCATGTGCATGGGAATAAGGCTTACATCGAGAGCGCCTGATGTAAAGAGCTGCTCACAGAGATGGGGATAGGATTCAGGCGCCCAGTCGTCCATATTGGTTTCAATTACTTCAACTTCTTGTATTTCTTCAACTTTTCTTTCTTTGCCGATGATTAGTCTGAAAAGGTTGGGAATGTTTCCTGCCAATTTTTGGCTGCCTGCTCCATAACCGGTTCGGTAGATTTTCATGGCAGGCATGTCACCGAAATCACTGCTTAATGATTTAACAAGTGCCGCCCCAGTTGGAGTTACCAATTCCTGATTTATACTGGATCCGTAGACCGGAACATCCTGCAAAATTTCACAAACTGCAGGTGGAGGCAGCGGCAGCATGCCGTGGTCACACCGTATCCAGCCTCTGGGCATGGGCAGTGGAGAGGTTACGAGACGTTCGACTCCTAAATAATCGAGTCCAATTACCGTACCTACTATATCTATGATAGAGTCCAGCCCTCCAATTTCATGAAAATGAACATCTTCTGGCCGGCAATAATGTATCTTTGCTTCTGCTTCTGCAAGGCAGTGAAAAATTTTAAGCGATTTTTCTATAATCCTCTCCTGTAACCCGCTGTTTTCGATGAGCAACCTGATATCTTTCCAGGTCCGGTTTTTCCCTGAATTTTGAAAGTCGATTGTAAGTCCGAGACCACTGACCGCATGATCCTGCTTTTTGGTGCATTGTATCGTAAAATCTTCGAGGTCAAGTTTGTTAAGTTCAGCCAGCAGGTAATCAAGTTCCAGGCCCGCATCCAGCAGGGCACCCAGGAACATATCTCCGCTGACCCCTGAAAAGCAGTCTGCATACGCTATGAGAGTTTGTTTGCTAGAACTCATTCTTCCAGATCTTTTTGCTGTTCAATTTGCTGAGCTGAGCTGTAATGGGTCAGTTTTTCAAGAATTTGCTTCCGGTAAAGAATGCACGGCAGTGCTACTATGGCAGAGAAAATCAGGAGAAGCAACAACTCAAGATAATTTCCTGCATATACCTGAGCTCCTTCAAAGGAAAGAACAAGTGTGCCCGGCATGCGGGCAATAGATGCTATAAAAATGAAGACCTTGAAAGGCATTGAACTTAGTCCCAGCAGGTAGGAAAGCGAATCTTTAGGGAAGCCGGGGAATAGAAAAAGAACAAAGGGAATGACAAAATCCCCTTTAAATACCAGATGATTGAATTTTCGATAGACATTTGTTTTTGAAAACAGGTTTCTGAAGGCGTCGGCAAAGAGGTGGCCGATGATAAAAGCAAGGGCTGAACCAGTTGCCAGAGCAATACTGGAATAAACAAAACTTGGCCATGCCCCGAAGAGATAACCGCCAAGAATGCCTGTTGCCTCACCCGGTACAGGAGCAAAGAGAACCTGAAGTATCTGCAGGCCCATAAACATGAGTGGTGCCAGAAAACCATAGGAAAGGATGGATTCCCTGGCTCTTGTACCATTATTCATGACATCTTCAAGATGAAAGAGAACCTGGGACAGGAGGCTTTCACCCCAGAAAAAATGGAGTATCAGGCCGAAGAGGACCAGCAGAAGAAATGAACCCCAGAAAAGGATTCTTGCTTGTTGTTTTTTCATTTTCCCAGGAGAGTTCCGGATTGTATTGATCGGCCACTGAGATAGGCATCAACACGCATACGTTTGGAGCCTTCGACCTGTATTTCTCTTATAAGAAGGCAGCCGTCCCCGGTGGTTATTAGTAACCCGTTCCGGTCTGCCCTGCAAATTGTTCCCGGTACAGAAATCGAATCCTGGCAAAGACAAAGAGTTTTGTCTACAACTTCAGGAGAAAACAGACGAAGCCGTTTGTTGGATAGCGTTGTGTACGCTGTCGGCCAGGGATCAAGGCCACGGATCCGGTTGCTTATCGTTGCCGCAGAATGTGACCAGTCCACAAGCCCGTCTTCCTTCTTTAAAAGCGGGGCAATACTTGCATGACCATCATTCTGTTTAACTGGTCTCAGTTTGTCTGCCCGCAGCAGGTCAAGTGCTTTGCCAAGAATTTCTCCCCCAAGTTCTGCCATTTTGACTGCAAGGCTTCCGGCTGTATCCTCCTGGCTGATGGGGAGCTTTTCCTGCAGGAGTATATCCCCTGTATCCATGCCTTTATCCATCTGCATGATCGTGACTCCTGTTTCCGTCTCCCCACTGACCAGAGCCCATTGTATTGGGGCAGCACCACGGTATTTAGGCAGGAGCGAGCCGTGTACATTTATTGTGCCCAGAGGGGGGAAATTGATGATGCTTGCCGGCAGAATTTTACCGTACGCGGTCAATGCAATTATATCAGGATTGTATGCGCGCAGTTCTGTAAGAAAATCAACCCCTTTGACACTCTCAGGCTGTAAAACCGGAATGGAAGCCTGGAGGGCGAGTTCTTTTACCGGCGGTTGCATTATTTTTCTGCCTCTGCCTTTAGGGCGGTCAGGTTGGGTGACCACACAAACTACATTTTCACCCCTGTCGAGAAGAACCTTGAGTGAGGGCACAGCAAATTCAGGGGTACCCATAAAAACAATACGGTTTATGGCAACCATTTCAGATTGATTCCTTCTCTTGGTCCCGTAACATTTTTTTGAGACGTCTTTTATATAAAGATCGTTTCAGGGCACTCAGGTGGTCAATAAAAAGAGTGCCCTTTAAATGGTCAAGTTCATGTTGAATAACACGGGCAAAGAAATCTTCAGCCTTGAATTCCCATGTTTTTCCATCCAGGTCCTGAGCCCGTACCAGCAACTTGCTGTAGCGCTCTACTTTCGCTGTCAGGTCTATGACGCTCAAACACCCTTCTTCGTCAACCTGGCAGCCCTCTTTTTCAATAATTTCAGGGTTGACCAGCACAAGGTGTTTTTTTTCTTCCTCCTTATTTTCAGAAACATCAATAACCACAACCCTGAGGCATTCGCCTATCTGGTTCGCTGCCAGGCCTGCTCCGGGTGCAGCATACATGGTTTCAGCAAGGTCTGCGGCAAGTTGCTTTAGTGAATCGTCAAAACTGGTAACGGTTTCAACTTTCTTCCTTAAAGCTGGATTGGGGTATGTAAGAATTTTTTTAATAGCCATTGTGTAACTCGTTTAATTGTTTGTTAAGCATAATTCTTAAACATTAATAATTAATAAGCTCATATTCCAATAAAAAATGGAAATAAAGAGACATATTCTGAGATTGTCATAATACAGCACAATTATTGTGTTCATGGACGGTATGGAGTATGGTTGCTGTTTCGTGAAAAACAAGCCTGTCAAAAGGAAATTTGAGAAATGGAATCAGAAAAAAATACACAGAATGCTGACGGTATTGATCTTTTGAAACAACCGGTGCTGCCGTTGGTCAATATGGTGGAATTTCTTTACCTGACCGGACCTTTTAAAAAAATTAATGAGGTGTTAAGCCGAATAACAAAACCCGTTGAACTTGAGGGTATCCAGTTTGAAAAGCCACAGCATATTTTAAGACCCTATGAAATTCTTTTACAGGAGTTTGAGGTGGTAAAAGGGGAGAAGAAACTGTCTGTGAATCTGCCATTTATTGTGGACGAAAAACAAAAACCCGTAGCCAAGCGCCAGGCCCTTGAATTGTGGATCAAACAACAGATACTGAGCCGGGAGCTTGAAAAAATAAACAGTATACTGTGTGGGCCTTGCGGTTGTGTGCTCTGTTGCACCGGGCCCAACAGTGAGTATGATAACTTATCAGGTTTTAAAGGGAAAATGC
>JBHPCH010000087.1:0-10552 GCA_042576125.1 Thermodesulfobacteriota bacterium | reverse complement strand
CTACTAAAAGGTACTCACATTAAATGTTTGGCAGAGGCGTCAGCTGCTTGCTTGCGAAGCCCATAAAAAAATCAAGGATCTGGGGCAGGACAATGAAAAAGGCAAAGCAAGCTCCGGCCATGAAAAGCAGGGTGGCCCAGAATACAACAGAAAGGACTGTCTTTTTCTCATTGGAATGAAGTCCCGGCGCTATAAACATCCAGATTTCATAGATCAGGACAGGAATACTGAAAATTACTCCGATGATAAGAGAAAGTTTGAGATAGGTGATAAAGGCTTCAGTAAGATTTGTATAGACAAGCTTGAAACCCTCAGTCTGACTTGAAAAGAGGGGTGTCATGAAAAAGCGGGCAATATGCTCAGCAAAAAAATAGGACAAAACTGCAAAGAAAAATATTGATCCAAATGAGACAATGAGCCTCTGACGCAGTTCTACAAGGTGGGTTGAGCTGGAGATCATGAATCACTCTTTTTTTTCAGTGATTTCGGTTTCAGGTTCTGCAGGTGTGTTTTGGCTGATCTCTTCAGTTGCAGAAGTTACCAGCGTTTCTTCTCCTGAATTTTCAGGGGTGGTTGGACTGATTTCTTCTGTTGCTGCAGTTGATCCAGAATCATCGTCAAATGCTTCTGGATTTACTTCTTCAAAATTATCTGCCAGGGCTTCTTCAGGAAGATCTTTATATGCCTCGAGCAATTTTTTCGGATGTTTTTCAGTGTCCTGCTGGTCCCAGACAGGAGTCTTAATCTCTTCCTCATCTTCGTTAAAGCTTTCCTTGAGGCTGGAAGCAGCTTTTTTAAGTTCAACAATGCCCTTGCCAAGAGATTTGGCCAATTCGGGCAGTTTGTCCGGTCCTACAACAATCAAGGCTACAGCCATGATAAGGATCAATTCAGGGAAGCCAATGCCAAACATTTAATGTGAGTACCTTTTAGTAGATGTAAACTTTTCAGGAAGCAAAAAACTTGTCAACTTCCCCCATACCGTCCGCCTCGATGGAAATCGAGGCCGACAAACATTTAATGTGAGTACCTTTTAGTAGATGTAAACTTTTCAGGAAGCAAAAAACTTGTCAACTTCCCCCATACCGTCCGCCTCGATGGAAATCGAGGCCGACAAACATTAATGGTATATCCTTCTGTAAATTTTAGAGATTTAAAATGCAAAATCCTGCCGGCTCCCTCCGTAGGGTCTGACTCACTAAAGTTTGAATCCGGTATCTATGATTTCCTAATTATAATAGATAGTGAATTTAAGAGCATTAACACAAAAAAATATTATAATGTAGCGCGCAATCTACGGTATTTAATAGTGGGTGTCAAGAATCAGTGATTAAGTAAAACAGGTCTGATTGACTTTTGGCAAACCTTTGACTATGGTTGCTGTCGCTGAAGTTTATCGTTGTGTTTTTTTATGCCCATATAAGTAATTATTTCTGCTTCAAACAGCTTTAGGAGAATATAAATGGCCAATGTGGTAGTAGTCGGTACCCAGTGGGGTGATGAGGGTAAGGGAAAAATTGTTGATTTGCTGACCCGGTATGCGGATTATATAGTCCGATTTCAAGGGGGCAACAATGCAGGACATACCTTGGTGGTGGAAGGAAAACAGTTTATTTTTCACCTTATTCCATCCGGTATCCTCTATGAAAACAAGAAGTGCATGATCGGTAACGGCGTAGTTATTGATCCGGCCGTTCTCCTTGCAGAAATGCAGGAACTAGCAGAGAACGGTCTGCCTGTTACCCCGGAAAGGCTGATGATCAGCGAGAATGCCCACCTTATTATGCCCTATCACAAAAGTCTGGATTTGAATCAGGAGGCAGCCCTAAAAAGCAGCAAGAAAATTGGTACAACCGGCCGGGGCATTGGGCCATGCTATGAAGACAAAATTGTCAGAAAAGGGATTAAGGTCGGAGACCTGCTCGATGAGGATCTTTTTAAGGATAAACTAAAAGATAACGTTGAGGAGAAAAATTTTCAGCTCACGAAGAGACTCAACAGCTTACCGGTTTCCTTTGAAGACATTTACAGCCAGTTTCAGGTTTTTGCAGAGAAGCTGGCCCCTTTTTTAGGAAATGTTTCCGTTGAGCTTGATCAGGCCAGAAAAGGCGGCCAACATATACTTTTTGAGGGCGCCCAGGGGACACAGCTCGATATAGATCACGGCACTTATCCATTTGTTACCTCATCAAATACAGTGGCAAGTAATGCCTGTACGGGAAGCGGTTTCGGGCCGGTTCATATTGACGCGGTTATAGGAATTTTAAAGGCCTATACAACCAGAGTTGGAAGCGGTCCCTTTCCCTCAGAGCTCTTCGACGAAACAGGAGATCAACTGCAGCAGAAAGGTGGTGAATTCGGAGCCACCACCGGCAGAAAAAGACGCTGCGGCTGGCTGGACACCGTGGTGGCCAACGAAGCAATTCGCTTAAACTCTATTACCGGCCTGGCGGTTACAAAACTGGATGTATTAAGCGGTCATTCAACCTTGAAGATTGCCACATCCTATAAAGCTGACGGTAAAGAATTTAAAGCAATGCCGAGCAATATAAGGACAACTGAAAAAGTAAAACCGGTTTACGAAGACATTTCCGGCTGGCAGGAAGAGATTAGCAGTGCCCGCAATATTGATGATCTTCCTAAAGAGGCTCGGGATTATATAAAGCGGATTGAGGATATTACCGAAACCCCTGCAGCAATTATCTCTGTGGGGCCTGCCCGTGATGAGACACTACTGCTGAAGAATCCTTTCGCCTAATATTGAAAAAGGCGTCAAGGGGTTTCTGTCGCCAAAAAAGTTTTGCGATTTTTCACTAAATGATTATATTCTACAGGTTTTTAGGAGCGACACCTGAAGCCAGTTATTATTTATGAGGAGGTTTTTTACTTATGGCACGTATTACAGTTGAAGACTGTTTGGGAGAAATCGGTGATGATAACCGATTCAGTCTTGTTCATTTGGCAGTGGAGAGAGTGAAGCAAAGGAGGCAGGGTGCTCCCTTGTTGATCCCAGTCAGAAAAAATAAGGAAGTTGTTATGGCCCTGCGGGAAATTGCCGCCGGTAAAGTTAATTTCGTAAATATTCTTGAGCTGCCGAAGAGTGAAGATGAGCTCGAAGCAAGTGATGCTGAGGCCATGCATGAAACGGATGCAAAGACAGTAGTGGAGGCAGCGTGACTTCCACCATGGAAATTGATTACTACGAGGTGCTTAACGTTTCAGAGGCGGCATCTTCTGATGAGATAAAAAAGGCATATCGAAAACTGGCCATGAAATATCATCCCGACCGTAATCCGGGAGACAAGGAAGCAGAAGATAAGTTCAAGCAGGCCACAGAGGCGTATGAAGTTCTCAGCGATAGCAATAAACGCCAGATATATGATACCTACGGCTCTGAGGGCCTGAAAAGCAGGGGATATCAGGGGCCTGATTTTGAAGATATATTTTCCAGTTTTGGGGATATTTTTGGAGATATCTTTGGCTTTGGCAGAGGCGATGCAAGGCGCTCAAGACAGGGACCAGTGCGTGGGGCCGATCTTCGCTATGATCTGAACATAACGTTTATGGAAGCCGTGCATGGTGCAAGCAAAGATATTGAAATAGAAAGACCAGACACCTGCTGGACCTGTGAGGGCACGGGTTTGCGACCGGGATACAAGGCGGAAAAATGTTCTGCCTGTAATGGAAGAGGTCAGGTAGTCAGGGCGCAGGGCTTTTTTCGCATGAGCACTACCTGTCCTCACTGCCGAGGGGTGGGAGAGACAATCAAAGACCCCTGTGCTGACTGCGATGGTGCCGGCCTTGTTAAAAGTAAGAAAAAGGTTTCCCTGAAGATACCTGCAGGTGTTGATACCGGAGCCAAGATGCGTTTGCGGGATACCGGTGAAGGTGGCCGTAAAGGTGGGCCGGCTGGTGATCTCTATGTTATTTTGCATGTCCAGCCCCATGAGTTTTTCCTGCGCGAAGGAGACTTGATCTACTGCCAGTATCCTGTGGACTTTGATCAGGCTGCCCTTGGATGCAATATCGAGGTTCCTACTATTCATGGGAACAAGAAATTGAAGATACCAAAAGCAACGCAGACCGGACAGAGATTTACCTTAAAAAATGAAGGGGTTCAGCACCTCAGGGGTAATGTCAGGGGGGATATGGTTGTTGAGGTTATAGTAAATACTCCAAAGAAATTAAGCAAAAGGCAAAAGGAACTCCTGCAGGAGTTCGGCGAACTGGAGAGGAAGAAAAAGGGCGACGGGGAAGGGTTGCTTAAGAAATTACTGCATCTTGGCCGGTAAGAACTGGGAGAGGTAATTTTTCCGCTAAGTCTGGCAAAGATGAGCAAAGCTGTTGACAAAGACACGCAAATCAATAATATTCCACTCCTTCACAAAGTTGGCAATAATGGACTTTTAAAAGGAATGCACCATAGAAAAATTCGTTTGTTAAATATATTTACTGTATAAATCGGGTTTTTAGTGGAATTATCTGGAGAAAGAATTATGGACAAAAAACTACAGGCACATTTTAAGGCTAAGCTTGAGGCCATGAGCCAGGACATATTGGACGAAGCTGAAAAAACCCTGCTGGAAATGACAGACCAGAGTGACAATTATCCTGATCCTGCTGACAGGGCTACAGCAGAATCCAACCGTAATTTTGAGTTGCGCATCCGGGATCGTGAAAGAAAATTGCTTGCCAAAATCAAAGAAGCTCTTGAACGCATTGACAATGGGGCCTACGGAATTTGTGAAAGTTGCGATGAGGACATTTCAGAAAAACGCCTCGAGGCCCGGCCGGTTACAACGCTGTGTGTCAAATGTAAGACTGCACAGGAACAGCACGAAAAAGAACATGCTCAACCCTAAAACAGTATGCCTGAGTTACGTAAGGACCCTATTCTTGGTCGCTGGATAATCATCGCAAAAGAGCGAAGCAGACGGCCTACTGATTTTATTATACAGGACCAGGCTGTTAAAGGCGGCTTTTGCCCTCTCTGTCCTGGTAATGAGAAAACCACTCCAGCAGAAGTTCTGGCCTATGGTCGTAACCCTTCTCAACCAGCTAATTCAGCAGGTTGGGAACTCCGGGTAGTTCCGAATAAATATCCTGCTTTAGTCATAGTAGGAGAGACTTCCATCAAGCTCTGAGACGATCATACGCGGCAGAATAGGTAAAGCGACCAATTGTGAATGAGAGTGCTCAAGAGATGCTCCTGCATCTTTACCGCTGTTCTTAAAGACCATGACGTATTTAAAGCGGGGGTCCCGTCCCAAATCAATCAGCCGGTCACGAAAGGACCAGAAAATATATAACAGCCGGTCTGGGGAAAGGGAAATAAAGGTATCTTCATGATTGGGACTCTCCACGACAACTTCATGCGCCCCAATGCCATTCATCTTGTCGTAGATCCCGGCTCCTTCCTTGTTGAGATCTCCCTCTATGACTAAAGCAGGATATTTATTCGGAACTACCCGGAGTTCCCAACCTGCTGAATTAGCTGGTTGAGAAGGGTTACGACCATAGGCCAGAACTTCTGCTGGAGTGGTTTTCTCATTACCAGGACAGAGAGGGCAAAAGCCGCCTTTAACAGCCTGGTCCTGTATAATAAAATCAGTAGGCCGTCTGCTTCGCTCTTTTGCGATGATTATCCAGCGACCAAGAATAGGGTCCTTACGTAACTCAGGCATACTGTTTTAGGGTTGAGCATGTTCTTTTTCGTGCTGTTCCTGTGCAGTCTTACATTTGACACACAGCGTTGTAACCGGCCGGGCCTCGAGGCGTTTTTCTGAAATGTCCTCATCGCAACTTTCACAAATTCCGTAGGCCCCATTGTCAATGCGTTCAAGAGCTTCTTTGATTTTGGCAAGCAATTTTCTTTCACGATCCCGGATGCGCAACTCAAAATTACGGTTGGATTCTGCTGTAGCCCTGTCAGCAGGATCAGGATAATTGTCACTCTGGTCTGTCATTTCCAGCAGGGTTTTTTCAGCTTCGTCCAATATGTCCTGGCTCATGGCCTCAAGCTTAGCCTTAAAATGTGCCTGTAGTTTTTTGTCCATAATTCTTTCTCCAGATAATTCCACTAAAAACCCGATTTATACAGTAAATATATTTAACAAACGAATTTTTCTATGGTGCATTCCTTTTAAAAGTCCATTATTGCCAACTTTGTGAAGGAGTGGAATATTATTGATTTGCGTGTCTTTGTCAACAGCTTTGCTCATCTTTGCCAGACTTAGCGGAAAAATTACCTCTCCCAGTTCTTACCGGCCAAGATGCAGTAATTTCTTAAGCAACCCTTCCCCGTCGCCCTTTTTCTTCCTCTCCAGTTCGCCGAACTCCTGCAGGAGTTCCTTTTGCCTTTTGCTTAATTTCTTTGGAGTATTTACTATAACCTCAACAACCATATCCCCCCTGACATTACCCCTGAGGTGCTGAACCCCTTCATTTTTTAAGGTAAATCTCTGTCCGGTCTGCGTTGCTTTTGGTATCTTCAATTTCTTGTTCCCATGAATAGTAGGAACCTCGATATTGCATCCAAGGGCAGCCTGATCAAAGTCCACAGGATACTGGCAGTAGATCAAGTCTCCTTCGCGCAGGAAAAACTCATGGGGCTGGACATGCAAAATAACATAGAGATCACCAGCCGGCCCACCTTTACGGCCACCTTCACCGGTATCCCGCAAACGCATCTTGGCTCCGGTATCAACACCTGCAGGTATCTTCAGGGAAACCTTTTTCTTACTTTTAACAAGGCCGGCACCATCGCAGTCAGCACAGGGGTCTTTGATTGTCTCTCCCACCCCTCGGCAGTGAGGACAGGTAGTGCTCATGCGAAAAAAGCCCTGCGCCCTGACTACCTGACCTCTTCCATTACAGGCAGAACATTTTTCCGCCTTGTATCCCGGTCGCAAACCCGTGCCCTCACAGGTCCAGCAGGTGTCTGGTCTTTCTATTTCAATATCTTTGCTTGCACCATGCACGGCTTCCATAAACGTTATGTTCAGATCATAGCGAAGATCGGCCCCACGCACTGGTCCCTGTCTTGAGCGCCTTGCATCGCCTCTGCCAAAGCCAAAGATATCTCCAAAAATATCCCCAAAACTGGAAAATATATCTTCAAAATCAGGCCCCTGATATCCCCTGCTTTTCAGGCCCTCAGAGCCGTAGGTATCATATATCTGGCGTTTATTGCTATCGCTGAGAACTTCATACGCCTCTGTGGCCTGCTTGAACTTATCTTCTGCTTCCTTGTCTCCCGGATTACGGTCGGGATGATATTTCATGGCCAGTTTTCGATATGCCTTTTTTATCTCATCAGAAGATGCCGCCTCTGAAACGTTAAGCACCTCGTAGTAATCAATTTCCATGGTGGAAGTCACGCTGCCTCCACTACTGTCTTTGCATCCGTTTCATGCATGGCCTCAGCATCACTTGCTTCGAGCTCATCTTCACTCTTCGGCAGCTCAAGAATATTTACGAAATTAACTTTACCGGCGGCAATTTCCCGCAGGGCCATAACAACTTCCTTATTTTTTCTGACTGGGATCAACAAGGGAGCACCCTGCCTCCTTTGCTTCACTCTCTCCACTGCCAAATGAACAAGACTGAATCGGTTATCATCACCGATTTCTCCCAAACAGTCTTCAACTGTAATACGTGCCATAAGTAAAAAACCTCCTCATAAATAATAACTGGCTTCAGGTGTCGCTCCTAAAAACCTGTAGAATATAATCATTTAGTGAAAAATCGCAAAACTTTTTTGGCGACAGAAACCCCTTGACGCCTTTTTCAATATTAGGCGAAAGGATTCTTCAGCAGTAGTGTCTCATCACGGGCAGGCCCCACAGAGATAATTGCTGCAGGGGTTTCGGTAATATCCTCAATCCGCTTTATATAATCCCGAGCCTCTTTAGGAAGATCATCAATATTGCGGGCACTGCTAATCTCTTCCTGCCAGCCGGAAATGTCTTCGTAAACCGGTTTTACTTTTTCAGTTGTCCTTATATTGCTCGGCATTGCTTTAAATTCTTTACCGTCAGCTTTATAGGATGTGGCAATCTTCAAGGTTGAATGACCGCTTAATACATCCAGTTTTGTAACCGCCAGGCCGGTAATAGAGTTTAAGCGAATTGCTTCGTTGGCCACCACGGTGTCCAGCCAGCCGCAGCGTCTTTTTCTGCCGGTGGTGGCTCCGAATTCACCACCTTTCTGCTGCAGTTGATCTCCTGTTTCGTCGAAGAGCTCTGAGGGAAAGGGACCGCTTCCAACTCTGGTTGTATAGGCCTTTAAAATTCCTATAACCGCGTCAATATGAACCGGCCCGAAACCGCTTCCCGTACAGGCATTACTTGCCACTGTATTTGATGAGGTAACAAATGGATAAGTGCCGTGATCTATATCGAGCTGTGTCCCCTGGGCGCCCTCAAAAAGTATATGTTGGCCGCCTTTTCTGGCCTGATCAAGCTCAACGGAAACATTTCCTAAAAAAGGGGCCAGCTTCTCTGCAAAAACCTGAAACTGGCTGTAAATGTCTTCAAAGGAAACCGGTAAGCTGTTGAGTCTCTTCGTGAGCTGAAAATTTTTCTCCTCAACGTTATCTTTTAGTTTATCCTTAAAAAGATCCTCATCGAGCAGGTCTCCGACCTTAATCCCTTTTCTGACAATTTTGTCTTCATAGCATGGCCCAATGCCCCGGCCGGTTGTACCAATTTTCTTGCTGCTTTTTAGGGCTGCCTCCTGATTCAAATCCAGACTTTTGTGATAGGGCATAATAAGGTGGGCATTCTCGCTGATCATCAGCCTTTCCGGGGTAACAGGCAGACCGTTCTCTGCTAGTTCCTGCATTTCTGCAAGGAGAACGGCCGGATCAATAACTACGCCGTTACCGATCATGCACTTCTTGTTTTCATAGAGGATACCGGATGGAATAAGGTGAAAAATAAACTGTTTTCCTTCCACCACCAAGGTATGTCCTGCATTGTTGCCCCCTTGAAATCGGACTATATAATCCGCATACCGGGTCAGCAAATCAACAATTTTTCCCTTACCCTCATCACCCCACTGGGTACCGACTACTACCACATTGGCCATTTATATTCTCCTAAAGCTGTTTGAAGCAGAAATAATTACTTATATGGGCATAAAAAAACACAACGATAAACTTCAGCGACAGCAACCATAGTCAAAGGTTTGCCAAAAGTCAATCAGACCTGTTTTACTTAATCACTGATTCTTGACACCCACTATTAAATACCGTAGATTGCGCGCTACATTATAATATTTTTTTGTGTTAATGCTCTTAAATTCACTATCTATTATAATTAGGAAATCATAGATACCGGATTCAAACTTTAGTGAGTCAGACCCTACGGAGGGAGCCGGCAGGATTTTGCATTTTAAATCTCTAAAATTTACAGAAGGATATACCATTAATGTTTGTCGGCCTCGATTTCCATCGAGGCGGACGGTATGGGGGAAGTTGACAAGTTTTTTGCTTCCTGAAAAGTTTACATCTACTAAAAGGTACTCACATTAAATGTTTGTCGGCCTCGATTTCCATCGAGGCGGACGGTATGGGGGAAGTTGACAAGTTTTTTGCTTCCTGAAAAGTTTACATCTACTAAAAGGTACTCACATTAAATGTTTGGCATTGGCTTCCCTGAATTGATCCTTATCATGGCTGTAGCCTTGATTGTTGTAGGACCGGACAAACTGCCCGAATTGGCCAAATCTCTTGGCAAGGGCATTGTTGAACTTAAAAAAGCTGCTTCCAGCCTCAAGGAAAGCTTTAACGAAGATGAGGAAGAGATTAAGACTCCTGTCTGGGACCAGCAGGACACTGAAAAACATCCGAAAAAATTGCTCGAGGCATATAAAGATCTTCCTGAAGAAGCCCTGGCAGATAATTTTGAAGAAGTAAATCCAGAAGCATTTGACGATGATTCTGGATCAACTGCAGCAACAGAAGAAATCAGTCCAACCACCCCTGAAAATTCAGGAGAAGAAACGCTGGTAACTTCTGCAACTGAAGAGATCAGCCAAAACACACCTGCAGAACCTGAAACCGAAATCACTGAAAAAAAAGAGTGATTCATGATCTCCAGCTCAACCCACCTTGTAGAACTGCGTCAGAGGCTCATTGTCTCATTTGGATCAATATTTTTCTTTGCAGTTTTGTCCTATTTTTTTGCTGAGCATATTGCCCGCTTTTTCATGACACCCCTCTTTTCAAGTCAGACTGAGGGTTTCAAGCTTGTCTATACAAATCTTACTGAAGCCTTTATCACCTATCTCAAACTTTCTCTTATCATCGGAGTAATTTTCAGTATTCCTGTCCTGATCTATGAAATCTGGATGTTTATAGCGCCGGGACTTCATTCCAATGAGAAAAAGACAGTCCTTTCTGTTGTATTCTGGGCCACCCTGCTTTTCATGGCCGGAGCTTGCTTTGCCTTTTTCATTGTCCTGCCCCAGATCCTTGATTTTTTTATGGGCTTCGCAAGCAAGCAGCTGACGCCTCTGCCAAACATTTAATGTGAGTACCTTTTAGTAG
>JBHPCH010000086.1:0-10553 GCA_042576125.1 Thermodesulfobacteriota bacterium | reverse complement strand
ATATGGGGTCTGAACTTGCCAGACATATAAGTGTTTTCCGTTACCTTAGAGGATACATGAAACTGGCTTAGTAAAGCTTAGGTAGAACAACTTACAGCAAATCCACTATTCTGAATTACTTCCCGGAGGGAAACAGGTAATTTTTAGTTAGGGTAAATAATAAATTTTCCGGCAACCCGCAATTTGAAAAAACGGGTTGCCGGAATATCGAATTATTTCCTGTATCTTATAAATTAGATCAATCTGTTTTACTGAGAATCAGAAAGAATACTAACGCTGTGGCTGGTTTGAAATTTTATGAAAAAATCTGCTCAATCTTCTCTTCGACCTTACACTCTTCTGTCTCATTGGCTATGGAAAGCTCCTTAACCAGAAGATTCTTGGCAGTATCCATCATTTTTCTTTCCCCATAAGACAAATCTTTATCTTCCTGGAGCAAGTAAAGGTCGCGTAAAACAGATGCCACTTCAAAGACAGAACCTGTTTTAATTTTTTCCATATACTCACGATAGCGTCGATTCCAGGTCTGGGCGCCAATCTCGACATCCTTTTCCTGTAAAATATCAAAAACCTCATTTACCTCTTTAGGGGAAATTATGCAGCGCAGGCCTACATTTTTACTTGTAGCTGTCGGTATCATTATAACCATATTATTGTTCAGTATCTTCATAACATAAAAAGATTGCTCTAATTCACCGACCCTTCTGTGCTCAATTGATTCGATTACACCTACGCCATGAGCTGGGTAAACTGCCATTTGTCCTACATCAAACACAATTTCTCTCCTTCATATAAAATTATGCTGCATTTCCAAACAGAAAAAGCACCAAATTTTTTTTGCACCAGGGAATACTGGTAATTTCTCAAAAAAGATATTCAAGCAGTTAGTATAACATAATTTTTCTTAAAAATCAAAATTTGCTTTTTTATTCAATATCTAGAAGGAGTTAGTTGCAATCCACATAATAAATACTACATTATTCTTTCTGGTTCAGTGCATTCATCGCTGCCGAAATTCCCTGTTGCACAAAAATTCCGATACCTGCAACCGCAACTGCCATCTTCTGAGTAATCACCTCGTGCTCATCAGGTCCAAACCTGGATAATACATATTTTTCAGGTGGGATTGGATCTGCAGGGCGGCCTATACCAATTTTTATGCGTGGGAAATTCCTGGTACCAAGATGATCAATACAGGAAAGGACCCCTTTGTGTCCCCCAGCCCCACCGCCTGATACTATTTTTATGCGGCCAAGTGGTAAATCCAGGTCATCATGAACGACAAGTATATTAGCGTTTGGCAGTTTGTAATACTGGGCAACCGCAGCAACGGCTGTACCGCTGGCATTCATATAGGTTTGAGGCTTGAGAAAGACTATAGACTCATCCCAGATAATGGTTTTAGCTATCAACGCTTTCCATTTGGATTCTGCAAAAGACTCATTGCTGTCGTTGGCAAGATAATCCAACAGCATGAAACCGACATTGTGCCTGGTATCAACATACTGAAGTCCTGGATTACCGAGGCCGACAATCAAATACATCTCAAAGTGTCCTGTAACAAATTTGTTTTCTTAAAAAGATGGAATTGCAACTGGCATCTATAATAAACAAAAAGGCCGGGAAAAAGAATATCTGTTTCCCGGCCAAACCTTTTATCTAAAGAATAGAAACGTGAATTATCATTCCTCGGTTGCAGCAGCCGGTTCCTCAGATTTAGATGCTTCCCCTGAATCTGCCTCAGCACTCTCTTCAGCTTCGCCTTCCTCTTCCTCTTCAACCTCTTCCACCTCAGCCTTCGGAGCCATAACCGCAACGCAGACCCTATCAAGTTCTTCTTCAAGGGTAACGTTCTCCGGTATTGGCAAATCACCGCAAATAACACCGTCACCACCCAATTCCAATGACGTCACATCTACAGTAATTTCATCCAGAATGTCTAAAGGAAGCCCCTTAATCTTTACAGTATGTGCCATAATGTTCAGGATGCCACCCATATCAACACCTTTGGCAGTTCCGGTATACAATATAGGAACCTCCATGACGATTTCCTTGTCCAGGTGAATTTCAAGAAAATCAACATGCAGTACAGAATCTGTAATGGGATCTGTCTGAATATCCTTAATCAGCACATAATGCTTCTTCTTGCTCTTGTCCCCTTCAATATCAAGGCTCAAAACAACATTATGACCATGAAACTTTAAAAGTTCTTTCGTCAGGGTTTTTGAATCCATGCTGAGCGCTATGGGCTCCATTTTACCACCGTAGAGAATGGCAGGCGCATATCCATTTTTCCTCAATTGACGGGTCGCCCCTTTACCAAAATCCTGTCGCAATGAGGCGGCCATATCCTGTTGTATCATTTTTATTTCCTCCTTAAAAAAAGATGGTCAGAAAGGTTGTAAAACCCCCTGATCCTGTATCTCCAATTCAATTACATTAAAAAAATAAGCTCTTTCAATAATAACTATTAAACAAAAAGCGAACTCACAGAATCCTCAGAGTGAATTCTCCGAATCGCCTCTCCCAAAAGTTTTGAAACAGAAAGAACTGTTATCTTGTCACATTCCCTGGATTTGCCGTGCAGAGGAATACTGTTTGTGATAACAAGCGACTTAATTGTTGAAGCTTCAAGACGTTCAATAGCCGGACCTGAAAGTACACCATGTGAGCAACAGGCATGCACTTCTGCAGCACCTGCCTCCATCAGCATTGCAGCAGCACTGCAAAGGGTGCCTGCAGTATCAACCATATCATCAAGCAATATAGCTGTCTTTCCCTCAACGTCACCGATAACATTCATGGCTTTAGACTCATTGGGTCTATCACGCCGCTTGTCAATAATAGCTAGATCCGACTTTAAACGTTTGGCAAAAGCACGAGTTCTTTCAACGCCTCCGGCATCAGGTGAAACCATGACCACGTTTTTGAAAGCACTTTCAATATACTCAAGCAACACCGGTGCCGCATAGAGATGGTCGACCGGGATATTGAAAAAACCCTGGATCTGACCTGCATGCAGATCCATTGCCAGAACTCTACGCACCCCAACAACCATCAACATTTCAGCCACAACTTTAGCTGTTATAGGTACACGCGGGGCCACTTTCCTGTCCTGCCTGGCATATCCATAATAGGGCAGAACAGCTGTAATCCTTCTGGCCGAAGCACGACGCAGCGCATCAACCATGATCACCAGTTCCATCAGGTGATCGTTTACCGGAGTACATGTGGGTTGAATGACGAAGACGTCCGTCCCGCGCACATTCTCCCCAACTTCAACAAATATCTCCCCGTCACTGAATCGTCTTACCTCAACTTTAGACAGGGGCATATCGAGATGCTCACAAATCTCTTTCGCTAATTCCGGGTTGGCATTCCCTGAAAATATCTTAATAATGTTAGGCATAATTTTTTATACGTATAGTTTTTATTTAATCGTACCCGCCAGTTTTCTATCCTTTATGGCAGATTGTTTTTCTATGGCTGGGGCGGGAGGATTCGAACCTCCGAATGCAGGCACCAAAAACCTGTGTCTTACCGCTTGACGACGCCCCAATGTGCTCATTATTATAAAGCCGTAATATTATCTCCAACAAATCCGGCTCCGGTCTGCATCATCTAGAACGATTCCTTAAAGACAAAAAAAGGCATTATATATTTTTACAGAGAGACAATCAAGGAATATACGGCCTGGCAAGAAATACATTTCCGCCATATTCTCCACTCAACTGCATATAAATGCGTTGAGCAACTTCCTCACTATGAAACAAACCAAAAACGGTAGGACCACTGCCGCTCATTTGCGATGTTGTAGCACCGGCCTTTTTCAGTTTCTTCTTAATATCTCCTATCCCGGGGTAACGATTAATTGTAACCGTTTCGAGATCGTTACCAATCTCCTCATATAAACCCGGAGCCGTGAAATTAAAATTTTTACTCATTTTCCGGCCCCGCGCTAAGATATATGGATTGGAGTTGGATGTCAACGGGAAATTCTCATAAACCCATTTAGTGGAAACTTTAAACCCGGGATTTACCAGCACTATCGAATTTACCTGCGCTGGTTCTACCTGTTGGATGCAGTCTCCTATTCCAGTTGCCAATGCAGCACTACAATCCTGCACAAAAAATGGCACATCTGCTCCCAGTGGCCGGGCAATGTCGTGCAACTGTTTCCGATCCAATTGGGCATTTAACAATTTATTCAAACCCATGACCACAGTTGCAGCATCACTGCTGCCGCCTCCAAGGCCGGCCGCTATGGGTATATTTTTTTTCAGAACGATCCTTACGCCCGCCCTCATCCCGGTTGCAGAAAAAAAGGCTTCAGCTGCTCTGTAAACAAGATTTTCCCGATCTTCCGGAAGCTCTGTTCCCGGACAGGATACAGAAATCCCCTCCTTCCCTTGCTTTGACAGTTGCAGAATATCGAAAAGCTCAATTTTCTGCATCAGACTTTCAATTTCATGATAGCCGTCAGAACGGCGGCTTAAAATTTTTAAAAAGAGGTTTATTTTAGCTGGAGCCTTAAGAGTGAGACTGGATGTATTTTCGGTTTGATTTCCTTCTTTCACGTTCCCGGACTCAAGATTCTGGGAGAGTTGACAGGTAATTGCCTGCTCTATTATTTAAACAGGATCATTTTTCTTGTTGCGAAACTTTTGCAACATATCTCATTTTTAAATCATAAAGAACATTCTTGATAATATCCTGTTCATCATCCTTTAAATTCCCTTTTGTTTTGTCCTCCAGCAACCGGAGAGTATCAATCGTATGCTTAACCAGAACAAGGTCCTGCTGTTTATCTCCTGTTGCCGGGTCGCTTATTTCACCAAGGTGGAACAGAGCTGAAGTGTTAAGAGACATGACTAATGCCGTAAACGTAACCTCAGGCATAACACATTTGCCATCCCTTCTTACCTGCCCTTCAGGGCACGGGCATTCATCATTCTTTTCCATGGTGGTCACCTCATTCCTGTTTAATTCCCAGTTGTACTCCTTTCATTACACTTCCGCGTAATGAGGAAGTTCCAACGCCACAGCATCATCAATATGTTCAAGCTGCCGTACTGTTTTTAAAAGTTCTTTACTGATAATACTGTCTGTATTGAGCAGAATAACATTCAAACCGTGGTCCATCTCGCGCCCCACGGTCATTCTCGAAATATTCACTCCGTGTTCACCCAGGGTTGTTCCCAGTGCGCCTATTACTCCCGGCACGTCCTTGTTATAAACGAAAAGCATGGGGCCGGTGGGAAGTGCTTCCAACCGGAAGGTATTCATTCGTACCAGTCGTGGTTCATTCTTGCCAAAAACAGTACCGGCAAGCATATTTTCACCTTCTGTCGTCTTGACACGAATTGAAAGAAGGCTGGTAAAGTCATCAGAGTGGCCGGTTCTGGATTCCACCACACGTATACCTCTTTCTTTTGCAATAATAGGGGCATTGACATAGTTAACTGCATCCTGCAGGATCGGAGTGAACAGGCCTTTAAGAAAAGCGACTGTTATCGGCCCGGTGGTAAGCTCTTCAAACTCACCTATATATTCCAGGTTAATCTCTTCAACTCCGCCTTTAGCGATCTGCATATGAAAGGAACCCAGCATTTCGGCCAGAGTGAGATAAGGACCAACCTTGGAAAGCACTTCGCTGCTGACGGAAGGTACATTCACCGCATTACTGACAACGCCGGTCCTCAGGTATTCCCCTATCTGCTTGGCAATCGCCACTGCAACATTTTCCTGGGCCTCACTTGTTGAAGCACCGAGGTGTGGAGTACAGATAAAGTTATCCAGCCCCAGGAGAGGGCAGTTTTCCTTTGTTGTCGGTTCCTGGGCAAATACGTCCAGGGCAGCCCCGGCAATTAGGCCAGAGGTAAGAGCTTTATACAGGGCCTCTTCATCAACCACCCCACCACGGGCACAGTCGATGAGCATGGCACCCCTCTTCATATTCTTGAATTCCGCTGTTGAAATAAGATGCTTGGTATCTTTGGTCATGGGAACATGTACGGAGATGAAATCGGCTCTCTTGCAGACATCCTCAATAGTTGTCAGTTCCGCACCAATTTTTTTGACAAGTTCCTCTGGCATATGGGGATCATAGGCAATCACATTCATTTTCAGCCCCTGGGCCCTTTCTGCAAATATGCTTCCAATCCGTCCTATGCCGATAATTCCCATGGTCTTGCCGGTCAATTCCCGGCCCATGAATTTTTTCTTCTCCCATTTGCCTTCCTTCATTGAAGCAGTGGCCTGGGGAACATTCCTGGCAAGGGAGACCATCATGGCAATGGCATGCTCAGCGGCAGTGGTGGAATTGCCGTCCGGGGCGTTCATCACTACAATACCGTTCTTGCTGGCAGCAGCAATATCCACATTGTCAAGACCGATACCGGCCCGACCCACAACTTTCAGGTTTGTAGCCGCTTCAATGATCTCAGCTGTTACTTTGGTGGCACTGCGAATAACCAGCCCATCATATTCGGGAATAATTTTTTTCAGTTCTTCAGGAGCCAAACCGGTATTAATATCAACCTCAATGCCTGCCTCCCGGAGAATCTCAGCTCCAATGGGGGCCAAATTGTCACTTATCAGAACCTTCATCGTCTCTCCTTTATTTTCAACAAATACCCGGCTCATTGAGCGGATAATATAAAAGTTGTAATTCCTTTCAGGGTTCTTCCCTGAAGTTTTTTAACAGTTGTAGTACTCTATATAGTAAAGATTTAGAAGCGTAAAAATCTTATTTCAACAAGTCAAGAAAAAGGTTTTTAAATTGATTTTGGTAAATATTTCAAACAAAATTATTATTTAATTTTGTTTGAATCCACCTTTCTCTGTTCAGATACAAACAAATTAATCGCATTTTATAGTATTTAAGCATATTGATTGTCTGCGTGAAAAGATTTATATACTGCCACAAAAAAATTACTTTAATTGAACTTCTCCGGGATTTATTCCCCGCAAAATAATAAAAGCAGGAGCAAATAATGTCAGAAATACGATTACGGTTTCCACCGAGTCCCACCGGCTATCTTCATATAGGTGGCGCCAGAACCGCTATTTATAACTGGTTGTACGCCCGCAAACATAACGGCAAACTGATCCTCAGGATTGAAGATACAGATGTGGAACGTTCCACCAAGGAATCAATTGACGGCATAATTGACGGCCTTAATTGGTTGGGAATAGATTGGGACGAGGGGCCATACTTCCAGTCCGATCACAGTAATGAACACATTGAAACCGCCCATAAGCTGGTTGAAACAGGACACGCCTATAAATGCTTCTGCACCAAAGAAGACCTTGATAAAAAAAGACAGGCCGCAGTGGCAGCCAAAATCACCTATCAGTACGACCGGACCTGCCTGAAACTCAGTAAAGAAGAAATCACTGCAAAGGAAGAGCAAAAAATTTCTTATGTTATCCGTTTCAAGGTGCCTGACGGAGAAGGATCGGTTGTATTTGAAGATAAGGTTTATGGCCGCATAGAGAGGGCCTGCAGGGATATTGAAGACTTTGTCATTATGCGTTCCAACGGTACGCCTCTCTATCTACTCAGTAACGTTGTTGATGATATTCGCGACCGCATCAGCCACATTATCCGCGGCCAGGACGGTCTAGGCAATACTCCGCGGCAGATCCTTATTTACGAGGCTCTTGGAGCCCCTGTTCCGGTCTTTGCCCATATGTCCCTCACCCTCGATCCCCAAAAGGCCAAGATATCCAAGAGATCCCACGGCGAGGTGGTCACTGTTCAGTTTTACAAAGAGCACGGTTTTCTGCCCTGGGCCTTGCTGAATTTTTTAGTGCTTCTCGGCTGGTCACCTGCCAATGACCAGGAAATATTCACTCAGGAAGAATTAATTGAAGTCTTTTCATTGGAAGGCATGAATAAGGCAAACTCTATTTTCAACTACCAGAAAGACCACCCGAAATTCATTACCGACCCTAAGGCCCTCTCTATAAATGGACACTACCTGCAGACCATGCCGATTGAAAAAGTCGCTCCTCTTGTCAAGGAAGTCCTGCAGAATAACGGTCTATGGGAAAATGCTTACGAAGAGGACAGAAAAGAGTGGTTCCTCAGCACAATTGACCTTATCAGGAGCAGATTCCATATGCTCACCGATTTTGCCGGCCCAGGGCGGGCCTATTTCACCGATGAATATGAAATGGACCCGAAACCGGTCAAGAAAAATCTTACCAAGCATGAGAAAATCGGGGAATGGTTAGAACTGCTTGCCGAACGCCTTGAAAATCTATCTGAATTCAATAAAGAGAATACAGAAAGGGTGACCAGGGAACTGGCTGAGGAATTGGACATCAAGCCGGGCATACTAATCAACGGCACCCGAACCGTGGTAACCGGCCAGGCAGCAGGTGCCGGGCTTTTTGATATACTGATGGCAATCGGCAGGGAACGGGTCATAGCCCGGCTGAAGAGATTCAGTGCAAAGAGTTGAATCTGCCGGACAGAGCGCTTTCTTCCCTTTTCCTCTGGTCCTGCTGCCGGGCAAAAATGCTGCATAACCTGACGGGCTTTTTGTTACGGGTATACCATCAATTACCTGCTACCCGGTCTTTCATTTATGTAGATGTTTTGACAATGATATATAAAAGGAAGTGCCATCCTGAGGGGTTGACTCAATCCAGGCTTCACCTTTATGGAGTTCAACTATTTCCTTTACTATAGCCAGGCCCAGTCCGGTACCCTGAACTTCCTTTGAGTCAGCCTGCCTCTGAAAAATACCAAAAACCTTTTTGGCATCTTCATTTTTTATGCCCTTGCCATCATCTGTAACAGAAATGACATGGAAATCTCCGGTATCCTTATAACCAATTTCAATCCTGCTTAAACTGTTTCCAGCATATTTCATGGCATTATCAACAAGGTTCCTGAATACCCTCAGGATTGAAATACGGTCCGCCAGGATCGTGTCAGGTAAACCTTCCGACTCGTCCCATTTTATGGAACGGATGTTCATCTGGGTGGAAAACTCTTCCCGGATAATCTGCAAAACCTCTTTCAGGGAAATTTCTTCAATTTTAAGGGGCGTTTCTTTGGTTGATATAAAAATATTAATCGTGTCAGCAAGTGTCATAACTCTTTCAGATGAGCGCTGAATCTGTCCGCACAGATGTCTCCCCTTGCCGGTGAGAATAAAAGCATATTTTTTGCAGAGAAGTTTTGTAAGGCCATGGAGAACAATAGCCGGGTTTTTCAAATCATGAGCAACTGAGTATGCAAAAAACTTTATCTTTTCTGAACTTTTATTAAGGGCCTTTTCAGCTTCTTTTTGTAATAAGAAAGCTCCTATAATCTGTTTCGTCGTCAAAAAAGCAATAATTAAAGACAAGAGTGCTCCAACTGAAACAATCATGATAGTAATATAAGAGGCCCTCTGGTGTACGTTCATGGACCGGCCGATAAAGACATCGGCCTTCCTGCGGGCGTAGGCTGTCAATGCCAGCATTTTATTTTCAAGCAGCAATTCATATTGAGCGCCTCTGCCCTTTGTTATGTAAGCTGCCTTTGCCCTGTCCCCCTCTTTCACAAGATCAATAACCTCTTGTCTGACAGGTTTCCAATCTTCAAAAATAACTGCTGCTTCCCTGGCCAGGGCCTGCCCTTCAGCACCAAGAATCTTGTTCTGGATACTATCAAGATTCTGATAAACAATCACTTCTTCAGCATCAACAAGAGCTATTGCTTTCTCAAGTGGCAGTTGTTCATCGGCCAGCACAACATCCTTCATACTGCGATGCATTTTTACCACACTCATACTAGCTCGCAGTGCAGCATTGGAAACTTGCAGCGGGTGCCTGTAAATTATGGAGGTAAGCCGACCCAATGATCGTATTTCAACCCATGTCACAACCCCGACGAGGACGAATATGAAAATGATCAGGCCAAAACCAAATGCGGTTCTTTTTTTTATCTGGGAGGGATCAAGTTGTTTCATAGCATCACCATAGTTGATGCTAATAATTCAACATGACGTAATTATCGATGGGGGAAACTATGTAATTGCCTTAAATAAAAACAGTATTTTATATTTTTCACT
The DNA here is from genome assembly GCA_042576125.1 of Thermodesulfobacteriota bacterium. Taxonomy (GTDB): domain Bacteria; phylum Desulfobacterota; class Desulfobulbia; order Desulfobulbales; family BM004; genus BM004. The sequence goes on along the minus strand of JBHPCH010000086.1, from coordinate 480 downwards.
TCTCTCAATTGAGTGCAGATTTCTTTACCCAGCAATGGATATAGCTACTCTTCACTCCATTTCCTCTGTACAGGTCACACACATGTCTGATTCCGGCATTATCATCAATCGTGCCAATGGTATCTTCTCCTCGCATTCCCTGCACAAACCGAATCCGGGCCGGTCAATCATTTTCAGAGCCCGCTCCAGTTTTGCCAGGGTATTTCTGGCCTCCCGCAAAGCAGCCTCATTAATACTTTTGTTGCCGATGGCATCCATACGGGTAAGCCTGCCGATGGCATCATCCGGAGCAACAGGTTGAGTTCTTTCTGTATAGGAAACAATATCTTGCCTGACCATCTCAATCTTCTCTCTAATCTGACGAGCAAGTTTTTCTTTTTCGGTTTTCTTCATAAACTTAATTTCCCAAAATCCATGTTCATTACAGAAAAATCCCTTTTTATGAATTGCCGCAATCCATAACAATGGTTACTATATGCT
>JBHPCH010000085.1:0-10983 GCA_042576125.1 Thermodesulfobacteriota bacterium | reverse complement strand
ATGCTGCTGTAATTCCAAGTATTAATTTTTTTGATCTGTTACAATTCATTTTTCTTAAGTGATTACACCTCAGGCGGAGATCCCTGGGTGCTGGCCTTCTGGATGTTCCAGTGTGTTTTTGCAGCTACCGCCGCAACCATTGTTTCCGGTGCCATGGCCGAACGCACCAAGTTCACCGGCTACCTTATATACAGTGCCTTCCTTTGCGCCCTCATCTATCCGGTTTTCGGAAGCTGGGCCTGGGGCAGCCTGTTAAACGGCAGTGGCTGGCTTGAAGGCCTTGGCTTTATAGACTTTGCCGGTTCAACTGTTGTTCATTCTGTTGGCGGCTGGGCAGCCCTGGCAGGTGCCATTGTCCTGGGACCACGTCTGGGCAAATACAGCAAGGACGGCAAGGTCAAAGCAATCCCTGGTCACAATATACCCCTGGCAGCACTTGGCGTTTTCATCCTCTGGCTTGGCTGGTTCGGTTTCAATCCTGGTTCCACCACCGCGGGCAACACGGATATTGCCATGATATTTGTCAATACCAACCTGGCTGCTGCAGGTGGTGCTGTTGCTGCCATGTTTGCTTCCTGGGCCATCTTCAAGAAACCTGAAATCGGTATGAGCCTGAACGGCGCCCTGGCCGGCCTTGTGGGTATTACTGCAGGTTGTGCCAATGTCAGCCCCTCCAGTTCAATCATTATTGGCCTGGTAGCAGGTGTCCTGGTTGTATTCTCTGTCATGTTTTTTGACAGAATTAAAGTTGACGATCCGGTTGGTGCTGTTTCAGTCCATGGTGTCTGTGGTGCCTGGGGAACCCTGGCTGCCGGACTCTTTAACATTGGCGGCTTTACCACCAAGATCATCACAACCCAGCTGCTCGGTATCAGCGCAGCATTCATCTGGGCCTTCAAGATAATTGATGCGACCATTGGACTGAGGGTCAGCGAAGAAGAGGAAATGATCGGTCTTGATATTTCCGAGCACGGCGGCCATGCCTATAACGATTTTCAGACAACTTCCTTCATGCCCGGACCAGTACCCGGCGTCCCGGCTGCAGCACATGCCCATTCTGTAGTTTATGAGCATAAACTCTCTGAAAAACCCGTATAAATGAATTTTAAGGAGAAAGGCGTATTAAACGCACAATTAAATATAAGAGACTTCATAAATAAAGGAGAACAGAAAAATGAATTGTAACAGATCAAAAAAATTAATACTTGGAATTACAGCAGCATCACTTCTCTTTGCAGCCGGAATACCGGCTGCAATGGCGGAAGAGGAAGTGCCAACAGCCGATGCATCAATCGGCCTGTATTCAAAATACATCTGGCGCGGTTTTGAACTGAGCAAAGACAGTATGGTAATTCAGCCTTCACTGACTGTATCCTACAAGGGCTTTGGAGCCAACCTTTGGGCCAATCTGGATACAGATGTTTACGGCACTGACTCAGGAAATTGGAATGAAACTGACTTCACCCTTTCATATGACGGAGCATACGAAAAATTCGGGTACGGCGTAGGCTGGATATATTATGCATTGGAAGGTGTTGATGAAATTGTGAGCCTAACTGAGGCAACCGAAGTAAGCGACACTCAAGAATTCTATGCGACTGTGAGCTATGACACGATTCTTTCACCCTCTCTCACCGTCTATTACGATACCGACAATTTTGCCGGTGACTGGTATGCAAATTTCAGTATAGGCCATTCTTTTGCAGTAACCGAAACAGCGAGCCTGGATCTTGGATTGGCAATTGGTTACTCTGACAATGCTGATTATAATGAGTTCCATGACGGCCTCATTTCAGCGTCAATGTCGTTTCCGGTTGGCAAACACTTGAGCATCACCCCTGAACTATACTATTCGTTTGCACTATCCGATGAAGCAGAAGGTGCTATTATGGATCCAGCAATGAGCAATGATGACAGTTTTGTCTATGGCGGAGTCTCAGCCAGTTTTTCGTTTTAATATGAACTGAACAAGAGGCATTAATTACTCTCCTCCCTAAAAGAGGCCGGTTCTCCCCCCCCGGAACCGGCCTCTGGTTGTTCAGAAGCATTACCAGAAACTTACCGGGCTGCATATTATTAAAAAATTGAAATCCACTTAATTTTAGAATAGGGCTATGACCAGAAAGATTATTGTTTTGCAGCACAATCCATGGGAAGGTCCGGGACAATTTCTTCTCAATGCTGCAAAGCTCCATAAAATAAAAATGGATGTTATTCATGTCTGGGAGGAGAAAATCCCCGAAATCAACAATTATATGGCCATGATTGTTCTTGGCGGCGGCCCGAATGTTGACCAGGAGCACATATATCCCTTTCTGGCAGAAGAAAAAAAAATTATCAAAAAAGCCCTTGCGCAGGATATCCCGTATCTCGGTTTCTGCCTTGGCCACCAGCTGCTTGCAGATGTTTCAGGCGCTACAGTCGGCCCCAACTTTCGATCCAGCATAGGATTTATCCAGGGTTTTCTTACCCATGAAGGAAAAAGCCATCAGGCCTTCAAAGGGTTTCCTCAACATTTTCCTCTCTTCAAATGGCATGGCCAGGCTGTACAGGAGCCTCTCCCAAGCTCCATAAACATTCTAGCCACCTCTGCAGAATGTCAGGTTGAGGCAATTTCACTCCATGGTCGTCCTCATATCCTCGGCCTGCAGTTTGACAATCATGCAGCCCCGGCAAATGTTAAGCACTGGCTTGCCATGGATTCCAAATGGCTAAGTTCATTGACCGATAGGGAAATCGACCCTGCAGAAATTCTTACTGATGCCAAAAAATACTGCGCTTTAATAGAATCACAATTTACAAAACTGTTTGACAATTTTTTCAGTCTCATTCATTAGTAAATCGATCGGTATTATATTTTCCTTTCATAAACCCATTATTAAAAATTTGGTATATATCCATGTCTCATATCTGGGGAAATACAATTTATTCACTTCTTGAACAGACAGGGCCGTTCGCAACAGCTGACACCCCTCCCGGCTTCAAAGTCTTCAGCCCTGAATCACGCAAAAGAAGTAAATGCCTCAGAGAGAAAGAGTTAGTTACCAAGTACCGGGCAACCCGCAACCAGATATTCGAGTTCCTCGATGTCCGCTCCTTTGCTGAGATCCAAAGCCTCTTAAACAACCGGGAAAAACGCAAGGCTGCAGACATGAGGGCTTACAGGCTGCTTGGAAACATGTTCGGTATCCATGGCAGTGAGCGTGAAATTATCTCCAGGGTCAACAGCTACTCCAGAACAGCTGATGACGTTATCCGTTATCTTAACAACAAGATCCTGGCCAATTATGCACCATTTATTGAAATGACCAACGAGATCGACATTACCAGCAGTCCGGTCGAACTTCTTCTCATAATGTTTGATGAACGATATCACAAGAAGGCACGCTTTGAGGCAAAACGCAAACTCGTTCTCATGAGCCTGGCCGGTTCAATTGACCAACGGGAACGCGAAACCGAAGTCGAGGATAAATTTGCCGGCTTCCTGGACTTTTTAAATGAATACGTCTGGAGTCCGGAAATCAAGATTGGCGAACTGGACATCTTTTATCTGTTAAGCAGCCACGATAAAAAAGATTTTTCCTGTACTGAGGTGCAGGTTCTGAATATGAAGGAAGCCGCCAACCTTGGGATTAAATCCGGCCAGAAACTGACCCTGATCAAGCGGCGGCGTTTCAAGGAGAATGGCAGGGAGATACCGATCTATGTAAGTGTCAGAAAAAAACCGCCCGAGGCAAAGGTCTTAAAGCTCATGCGGAAGAATGAAGAGAACCCTGCCGTGGCGGTAGATGACGAATTGGGTCTTTTAGGTGTTCTGGATACAGTTGCCGAGGTGAGGGTTTTCCAGAAACACCTCACGGAAAGCGCTATCAAAGCAAACTCATTTATGACCCTGGAAGACATCTCCGATACCCTGAGAGGAGGCCAGCATAAAAGCTCGAGCACAGGAAGCTCTGCTTCAACTCCGATGATGAAATTTTTTGCCCGCATGGGGGGTATGCGGGTCGAATTTATTGTACACACCAACAAAACCTACCTTGATTACATTTACAAAAAAGATGTATCACACGATGAATATGAGGTGAAAAGAATTTTCGATTCAGGGGTTGCGGAACTGTTATTCCCCAGGGAAATATACCACCTTGATATGACTGCAGCCCGAAACCAGCTGATCAAATGGTTCAGGCAGCGAATTGAAAACTACTAGAAAAAACTACTTCCCCCAAAATAGTAACCCTTCATGTTTATTCAGAGACAACATAATGTTGTATTGAAGGCGGACCGACAAATAACAGGGCGATTTTATTTAACTGTTTTTCAAGGTATCCACTGGATTCACCTGCAATCATATCATTTTCGGTTTCCCAGATAGTGATTGAAATAAATTTGTTGGTGTCTGGATCAGTTAATAGCTCACTCCTGATAAAACCATTTTGTTCTTTTGCTGCCGGCTCGACACTTTCCTGATAAATCTTTATTGCTTCAACCTGCTTTTCGAGCTTAACTTTCCCCAGTATTACCCTAGCATACATAGTTATTCTCCCCGGCCCAAAATTAAATAAGAGGTCCTCGAATACTTTGATTACGCCGACTCTCAAAGAGAGTTTAATGTAACCAGTATTTTATCCTAACTTTCTCAAAAGTCCAGATATCTTGCCACAAAGTAGATTTTTAAAAATTTTGAAGCAAGTTGACATGCATTGAACATCATAACCTCATCAGGTTGAAGCTGCACTTGGAAACCTAACAGTGACGCACTCTTTAAAATAGTTTTTCCCACCAGCTTAAGGGTGCATTGCCTGGTAAAAAAAGCTCTTTGACCAGCTTTTTTATGAGCTTATCTTTGGGAGAAAGTTGGAATTCAAGCCCGAAAAGGGCTCTTTTTTCTTCTGATGTCTTGTCTCGATCATACCACACTGGTCGGGCAGGTACCTCTATGACTGTTCCCGGTTCAGTCGGCAGCTCAAAGCCTATTTTCATGATATAGGTGGGATTGTCTTGACAGATAAAAAACAGATGATAATTGTCAATCATTACGCTGGCAAGGGACAGGGCTAGGCCAAGCGGTGAAAAATCCCTTGCCTCCCCCTGCACTGGTCCAGCCAAAAGGGTATCAGTCTCCCCATCCAGAAGACTGACAGATACCGTCAGCTTAAGTGCAACTCTTTCGGCGCGTCGTATCTCTTTCATCACTAAGCAGGTTCTATCCTTCCCGCCCATAGACATCGTCAAAGCGGACAATATCGTCTTCGCCCAGATAGCTGCCGTTCTGCACTTCAATGAGCTCCAGGGGAATCACCCCTTCATTTTCAAGCCTGTGCTTTTTACCGGCAGAAATATAGGTTGATTCATTTTCATGCACCAGGAAAGTTTCCTCGCCGCAAGTCACCTTTGCTGTCCCCTTGACAACTACCCAGTGTTCAGAGCGGTGATGGTGCATTTGCAAAGAAAGCTTTGCACCTGAATTAACCGTTATGCGTTTTATCTTATAACGGGGCTGTTCCTCCAGCACTGTATAACTTCCCCACGGTCTATAAACCGTTCTGTGCAGACGGTATTCCTCTTTTTTATCAGCCTTGATCCTGCATACTATTTTCTTTACATCCTGGGCCCGATCCAGGGGAGCAACAAGTATGGCATCTGCGGTCTCAACCACCAGCGTACCCTTGAGCCCCACTCCTGCCACCATCCTGTTTTCAGCACGGACAAGACTGTCATGCACATCTTCCAGTACGACATTTCCCTTTATTACATTGCCGTCTGCATCTTTTCCGGAAACATCCCAGAGGGCCTGCCATGACCCGATGTCATTCCATTCCATATCAACGGGAACCAGGGCAATCAGCCCTGATTTCTCCATCAGGGCATAATCTATTGATTCACAGGCGCAGGCTTCCATGCTCAACTGGTCAAGCCTGAAAAAAGCCTCATCGACCTGGCCCAGTTCAACAGATTTTTCCATTGATGAACAAATCTGAGGGGCATAGGTTCGCAATTCCGCTAAAAATGTCTTGAGGGTAAAGGCGAATATGCCGCTGTTCCAGAAATAATTCCCTGCGGCAATATATTTCTCTGCTGTTTCTCTGTCCGGCTTCTCAACAAAGGAAAGAACCTCGTTGCCCTCGCCTTTCTGGATGTACCCATATCCTGTCTCCGGACTGTTCGGGGTGATGCCGAATGTTACCAGATTCCCTTGTGCAGCAAGATTTTCAGCCTGCTCGATACCTTTCTGAAATGCATCCGGATTGCTGATCAAATGGTCAGCCGGCAGAACTAAAAGCATGGTATCTTCGTCCTGCTCTTTAAGGGCAAATACTGCTGCTGCACAGATAGCAGGGGCCGTATCGCGTCCAACCGGCTCTAAAATTATAGGGATTCTCTCCTGCAGGCCAAGTTCATCTATCTGGGTCTGGGTCAAAAACCGGTGTTCTTCACCTACCACCACGATTGGCGACAGCATATTAGGCAGGGCGGATATTCTCTTTATTGTTGCCTGCAGCAGCGAAATATCCCCTGTAAGGTTGAGAAGTTGCTTGGGATACAACTCCCTTGACAGGGGCCAGAGCCTGGTTCCTGTACCGCCAGCAAGTATTACCGGTTGAATTTGCGCCATCAATTTCCTCTTATTTTTTATTTAAATCCTGGTTGCATATAGCATGTTTCAACAACTTTTCCTAGAACCCTGTGGGAGAATTTCTAATCAAGACCTACCAGGTCTATTTCACCCCAGGCACCAATATTCTCTCCGCATATGATTACAACCCCGACAAGCCCGGGGATGGCTTGGGCAACCTCAAGAGCATGGTTGATCATTTTCTTGCCACCGGAAGAGACTTCATTGCCGAGCCTGGTGGCGGCAGCATCTGCCAGAGAGGCCGAAGCTGAAACTACTGTGACAGAATCCGCCTGGCCCAGGCTAAGAGAATGCCCGACCGTACCGGACGAGGTACATATACCAGCAGGCATACTAAGGGCGGAAATCCGGATGCCAACTTTTTGATTTAGCGGTGATTCACCGGCAAAAATAGCTGAAATGCAATCATCTTTTCTCTGCAGAAAAACATCACCTCCATTTTCAACGATTACTTCATCTAAACCGGTACTCAAAAGGTCCCGTCCTACATGCTCAGCAATAGCTCCGGCAACAGCGGCCATGGGCCCGACATTTGCCGAGATGGCTGCCTGCAGCATATCTTTGATTATGGGCGGCGCCAAGGTCTCGCAATCAAGAGGTACAAGGGATGTAAGAAAATCAGGGTGCGAACTGATATAGTTTTCCAGTTGGTTGCGGTAACGGTGGACAAAATTATAGCTGTCCTCTTCAACATTTCTGGCTGCAAGGATGTGCAGGTCCGTTTCCCTGACAGTGACAAAGTTGGAGATCAACCCTTCGGAAGAGGTTATCGCCTTCCGGTAGCCTCTTTTTTTATAATCAGACGGTGAGATTTTATTTCTTTTTTTTCCTTTCATGGTACATATCTCTTGCAGCAGTTAACATAATGCCTTACGCAGAAACAATACCCTAATGACTGCGAGATGGAAAGTATGCAATTAACCGATCAGCTTACAATTTTTACCAGATATCCGGAACCGGGCCATACCAAGACACGTTTGATAAGTGCCCTCGGAGAGGAAGGTGCGGCAGCCCTGCAGAAAGAACTGACCGAAAAAACCCTGCAGAAAGTTGAACAACTGGTGAAAACCAGCACAATTGAACCGGTTATCTGTTTTGAGGGCGGCGACCTGGACACCATGCAGAACTGGCTTGGCCCTGACCGCCTCTATAAACCTCAAGTTCATGGAGATCTTGGCAAAAAACTCAAAAAAGCCTTTAACGATGCCTTCTCCGGTGGAGCCCACAGGGTGGTTACCATCGGGTGCGACTGTCCCGGCCTTTGCAGGGAACACATCAGCAGGGCTTTCGATGCCCTGTATTTTAAAGATCTTGTCCTTGGCCCGGCCACCGATGGCGGCTATTACCTCATTGGTATAAAGTATCCCATTGAAGAGTTATTTGAAGATATTCCCTGGGGTACTGATAAAGTATTTGAAAAAACTGTTTCCCTGGCGCAACATCTCGGTTTATCAATCGAAATCCTGGAAGAACTGCACGATGTCGACAGACCGGAAGACCTCAGACATATCGATCATAATTCCGACTCGTAACGAGGCAGAGAGCTTGAGAGAACTGCTTCCTGAACTGGCTGCTGTTCCTGGAGTTGAACTGCTTGTTGTTGACGGAGGCAGCACTGACAACACGGTTGATATTGCCAGGTCATCGGGGGCAAAAGTACTGAGTGCTTCCCTCGGCAGGGCCGAACAGATGAATGCCGGGGCAGAGGCAGCCCGCGGCAAAATATTTCTTTTTCTCCATTGCGACACAAAGCTGGCAACAGGGTTTGTCGGGCAGGTACGTAATACCCTGAAACGACCTGGAATTTCAGCAGGCGCCTTTCAATTATCAATTGCCGGAAAAGGTTTTGGTCTGCGAATTTTAGAGCGGCTGGTCAACTTTCGGTCCAAGATTTTACAGATGCCCTATGGCGACCAGGGAATTTTTGTCACCGCTGACATGTTCTTCTCCGTGGGAGGGTTTCCTTTGCAACCCATAATGGAAGACTACGAGCTCATGCGGAGATTGAAAAAAAAGGGAAAGATAGAAATTCTCTCCCTGGCCGCTACCACTTCGGCCCGCAGGTGGGAAAAACTCGGGGTACTGAAGACAACTCTCTTAAACCAGGCAATTATTATCGGATATCTTTTTGGGGTAAGCCCTGAAAAACTGGCAGGGTGGTACAGGGGGAGATAGTAGTAGTAGATATGCCGAAGGAAAACAGAGGAATTCGTTTAAATAACTTCAATAAAAGAAAATGCGGAAACTTCAAATTAATGAATTGTAAAAAGCCGATAGCTTTATAATCAAAGATAAACCATGCGCTCCGGATCCTGCGGTTGGCTATCAAGAACAGAATTTTCAGATTCCGGCTCCACAAAATTTTTCCTGCCTCCACTGTCTGAAGATTTTTTGAAAGGCAATAACTTTATAGCCGGCTCCTTAGGTTTGAAATATGACCTCAGGTCGTGGTCTTGGATAAAACTCAATATGACATTGGAGGTACTGGAAAGCACAGGATAACTAATTGATTTTTTGAGGTAATTATTTGAGCCTGACAAAAAACTGCCAATAAAAACAAAAAGCAGGCTGGTAAAGAAAATCCCCTTGATAAGACCAAAGAGCCCCCCCACGGTCCTGTCAAACCAGGTCGTAAGACTGACATCCATTACCTTCTTCAGCCCCAAACCTGCCAACTTAATAAGGTAGAAGAATGCAACAAACAGCAAAATATAGGTTAAGAAAAAAGCTGTGTGTGAATTATCAATATAGGGGAGGATCAAACGATAGAACTCATTGTCGAAATATCCAGCCAGGGCAAATCCACCAATCATGGCCACCAGAGAGGAAATTTGACGGATAAAGCCTATCATGATACCACGAACCAGAAATCCTATAAAAATAATGAGAATCAAAACATCAAATGCGGTTATCCCAGACAGCCAGTCCATATGGTTATTCCCAATTCAACAAAAAATACTTTTAAAAAACACAATTACTCATTACAGATATATTACAACCATCTATTTTAAAAGAGCTTTTTTCATTATAAATAGCAAGGGGTTTTTCAAAGGCCCTATGCCTGATATTACTTTTGAAACTATCAGATAATTAATATCATTTATCCCGGAACACATGGACTTTCAAATAGAAAAATGCATACTTGCACTCCAGCACCTTTCTGCGCCACAGGTACAGAAAATACTGCAATGCAAGTACTCGTTGACATATGTCCTGCTCGATCTCCAGTTGCTTGAAAACGAAATTAACAAAACAGGTGAAGAAACAACTGCAACCTCTAACCTCTCAGGGGAAGAACTGGTCCAGTTAAGTAAATTCGCATCGGCCAAACGAAAAAGAGAATGGCTCGGAGGACGTTTTGCTGCAAAGTATGCGGCTGCCAGGCTGCTTGAGCAGGTAAAATCTCAAAATAATGATATGACATGGTTCGGCTATGTCATTATGGCTGACAAAAACGGCAGGCCGTTTCTCTCTACAAACAAAGGAAACCCAGCAAACACCTGTGATATTTCCATTTCACACAGTGCATCGATGGCAGCTGCAATGGCTGTAAATAAAGGATATTGCGGCGTCGACATTCAGAAAGTTACTCCGCAGGTAATTAAGGTAAGTAGCCGTTTCTGCACCAATAAAGAAAAAAAGATTTTGCTGGATTTTTTTCCTGTGGAGTCAGAAAAACAGGCGGCTCCTCTGACAAAACTCTGGGCTGCCAAGGAGGCTTTGCGCAAGGCTTCTTTTTTGGATTCTCTTCCTGGCTTCCTGGAACTGGAGCTCATTGAAATTACCGCTGCTCCTTTACAAAAAAATGCAGACCTTTGGGGTTTTATTTTTAAATGGAAAAATCCTGCCGGATCAACTCATGAAATATGCAGAGTTGCTGTTTCACCTGTAGAGGATTATGTCTTGGCTCTTACAGCAAGGGATGATACTGTAGACTGACTAATCCCTTTGAAGTCACAACAAAAAGGTACTTTCAATGGAAATCAGACAACACTTATCCCAGGTAGATCTTTTTAAAGGACTGACCGTTGATCAACTTGAGGCAATTGCCCGCATCGTTTCAGAAAAAAAATACAAGAAAGGCCAGTTGGTCTTTTCCGAAGGCGATGAGGGCATGGGCTTTTATCTTGTCATTAGCGGCAGAGTGAAAATTTACAAGTTATCTCCAGAAGGCAAGGAACAGATTATGCACATTTTTGGCCCGGGACAACCTTTTGCAGAGGTACCTGTTTTTGAAGGTTCCCGCTATCCTGCCAATGCCGAAGCAATGGAGAGTTGCAAACTGTTCTTTTTCCCAAAGAAGGGCTTTATTGCTCTCATCCAGGAAAATCCCTTTCTGGCCATGAACA
>JBHPCH010000084.1:0-10995 GCA_042576125.1 Thermodesulfobacteriota bacterium | reverse complement strand
TTCCTCGCTTTTCTTCAGGACCTGCAGAATGTTTTCCCCAATATTGGAAAATGATTTTAAAAGTTGTTTTAATTCGCCTTTGGCACGGACCACCTGTCTGCTGGTCATTTTCCTGCTCAAAAAGCTAGAAAGTGCACCAACGTTGGGAGAGATAGACATTTCATTGTCATTGAGAATGACAATCAGGTCATTATCCAGATGACCAGCCTGGTTTAAGGCTTCAAATGCCATGCCGCCTGTCATTGAACCGTCACCAATTACAGCAATTGCACGGTTTTTGCTTTTTTTCAGGTGTTTCCCGACTGCAATGCCAAGTCCGGCAGAAATTGAAGTTGAACTGTGTCCGGTATCAAATGCATCAAAAGGACTTTCCGATCTTTTGGGAAAGCCGCTTATTCCCTTGTATTGGCGCAGGGTGTGAAATCGGTCTTTGCGGCCGGTGATGAGTTTATGGGCATATGTCTGATGGCCGACATCCCATATAAGTTTATCAGACGGCGTATTAAAGACATAATGGAGAGCCAGGGTCAATTCAACTACACCCAGACTCGGGGCAAGATGCCCACCGCAACTGGAGACTGTTTGCACTATTTCTTCCCGAATATCTGCTGCAAGCTCTTCAAGTTCAGTCAGTGAAAGCTGCCGAAGATCTTCAGGTGAGTTAATTTTCTGTAGTATGTTCTGTTTCATAAAGTTTCTAATAATACACTGAAGTTACAGATACAACAGTTTACATGTATCCGTAATTCTAATTTTCCGTTAGTTATCTTTTTCTGTTCACAATGTATTCGGCCAATTCTCTCAACATGGCCGCCCGTTCATCAAACTCAGCAAGTGCAGTCAGGGCTTGATCAATAGCCTCCTGAGCTTTTCTTTTTGTTGCATCAACTCCAAACAATGCCGGATAGGTGGCTTTGTTTCTGGCAGCATCAGAGCCGGCTGCTTTCCCAAGCTGTTCCTGGGTGCCCTCAACATTGAGCAAGTCATCAACGATTTGAAAGGCAAGTCCTATCCGGTTGCCGTAAAGGGAAAGAGCATGGAATTGCTCTTCAGTACACCTGCTGAGAACTCCACCTGCTTGAACAGAAGCAGTGATAAGAGCTCCTGTTTTGCGGCTGTGTATCTCGCGCAGTATATCATACCCCACCTCTCTGCCTTCATGGGTCAGGTCGAGAAATTGTCCGCCTACCATTCCTTCCGGCCCAACCGCTTTACTGATAATGGAAATTACCTTCAACCTTTCTGGTGGAGAAACAGTTTCCAGGGCATCTTTGCTTAACAGTTCAAAGGCATAGGTCAGAAGGCTGTCGCCGGCAAGAATGGCGCCTGCTTCTCCAAAAATTATATGGTTGGTAGGTTTGCCCCGGCGCAGTTCATCATCATCCATGGCTGGAAGGTCATCATGGATAAGGGAATAGGTGTGGATGCATTCAAGGGCACAGGCAGTAAGCAGTAAAGCCTCCGGAAATTCATTGTCATAGTCACGGACCGCTTCCGCTGCTGCAAGGCAGAGTATGGGCCGTACCCTCTTGCCGCCGGCAAAAAGGCTATAACGCATGGCTTTGACATGCTCTACAAGCGTTCCCTGTTCCTCAGGCAGAAAACCTTTCAGGGCAGCGTCCACCTGCTTTCGTCTTTCTTCTAAATACTGCCTTAATTCCATTATTCGTTCTCGTCTTTTAAACCGTCAAATGCAACAGGTTCCAGAGAGTCATCTTTTTTCAGAAGTATTTCAACCTTTCTTTGTGCACTGTTTAGTTTGCTGTTGCAATATTCAGCAAGTTTTACACCTTCATCAAAGTGTTTAAGAGAATCCTCCAGTGAAAGTTCACCTTCTTCAAGTTCTTTGGTGATGTCTTCCAATTTGGCCAGGGCATCCTCAAATGATTTTTTTTTCATGGCTTACCTGCCTGTGGATTAGCGGAATATGAAATTTTCCAATGTTTCCAGTTTATTGCACCAGCTTTGACATCCGGTTGCACTTGATACCTTAGTCCTGACCGTTATTTAATAAGACACTGGGAGATTCTCCTGTGTTACATATAAAACAAAGGGTGCCTATAAGACTTACTGGACGAGATATATTTTTTAGAGCAGTCAATAATAAATGATTCATGTCTGATCATCAACGACTTTACAAAAAAAACATGACTGTGGTAAGAATGCTGATTCGCATCGACAAGGTTGAAGGTAGTCGTGGCAGAAATAGTATGAAAATTTCATGTACGGATACATATGTTTGAAAAAAAATCTAGTATAAGTAAATAAATTTTTCGGATTGGGATGATAACTGTAAATATTGATCGATTCATAACCTGGTTGAGTGATGAGAGAGGATATTCTCCCCATACAATAGTCAGCTACAGGAGAGATTTACATGAATTTGCCGCTGATGCCGGAAAAGAAATTGAAGTAAGTGAAATTGATACGCGGATCGTTCGCAATTACGTATACAGCCTGAACATAAAGAACAAAAGTTCTTCAGTAGCAAGGAAATTATCTGCCCTGAGAACCTTCTTTAATTTTCTGGAGCAGGAAGGCCTGGTCGAACAGAATCCCATGGGGGCAATCTCAATGCCGAAGCAGGAGCAGCATATTCCTGTTTTTCTTTCCGTGGACGAGGTTTTTGCCCTGTTGGAATCCCCGACAAATCATGAAGCGTTTGGAGGACGTGACAGGGCAATGCTTGAAATGTTGTACTCAACAGGCATGCGTGTTTCAGAACTGGTGTCTTGCAATATGGCAGACCTTGATTTTGACATTGAAATGGTTAGGGTTAGAGGCAAAGGTAACCGGGAGCGCATGGTACCGATAGGTGGTCCGGCTCTTAAGGCTCTTAACGATTATTTCATCGAACGGCACATACAGTTAAAAAAATGTTTGCAGCAGGGCAGAAAATTTGACGGGGATGCTGTTTTCTTAAACAGCCGTGGAAGCAGGCTTACAACCCGAAGTGTTGAGAGATTGATAGCTGAATACGGTCGGAAAGCAGGAATTAACAAGCCTGTTACCCCTCATGTTTTGCGTCACTCATTTGCCACACATCTTCTTGAAATGGGGGCAGACCTGCGTTCAGTGCAGGAGTTGCTTGGACATGCAAGCCTGTCAACAACCCAGAAATATACCCATCTGGATATGGTTCATCTGATGAAAGTTTATGACAAGGCCCATCCCAGGGCCAGGAAAGTTTAAGAGCTAAAAGTAAAATTTGATAGAGTGGTGAAAAAGTGAAAACACGATCAACAACAATTATTTCTGTGAGACATAAAGGGAAGGTGGTTGTCGCCGGTGACGGCCAGGTAACTATGGGTAATACTGTCGTCAAACATGCGGCCCGTAAAGTAAGAAGACTCTATAACGGTAAGGTAATAACAGGTTTTGCCGGAGCAACAGCTGATGCCTTTACTCTTTTTGATAAACTTGAACAACGTTTGGAGCAATATAAGGGGAACCTTATGCGTGCTGCAGTTGAGCTGGCAAAAGACTGGCGCACAGATAAAATGTTGAGGCGTCTCGAGGCTTTTCTTATCGCAGTTGATGAAGAGTCATCTCTTCTGCTTTCCGGTTCCGGAGATGTTATTGAGTCTGATGATGGTATTCTTGCTATAGGCTCAGGAGGCCCTTTTGCCCAGGCCGCAGCCAGGGCGTTGATTAATCACAGTGATCTGGATGCCGAGGGAATATCCCGTGAGGCCATGGAAATAGCTGCCTCTATTTGTATCTATACCAATAACAATATAGTTGTTGAAACTCTTTAGCGCACATTGAACAATGGATTTTCATTCGATCTCTGCGTCATGCTCAAAAGAAAATCCATTGTTTTAAACCCTCTTTAGTTTTAAGGATTGCTCAACCAATGGTTGGGACTGGTGGAAAATGAAAAAACAACTAGGTTCTGAATATATGAATGATTTAAAGGCATTGACCCCTAAAGATACGGTCAGTGAGCTTGACAAGTATATAATCGGTCAGGATGCGGCCAAAAAATCAGTTGCAATTGCTCTTAGAAACCGCTGGCGCAGACAACAGGTTCCACCCCCTTTACATGATGAGATAGCTCCTAAAAACATAATCATGATCGGACCCACTGGTGTAGGGAAGACTGAGATTGCCAGAAGACTGGCTAATCTTGCCCAGTCTCCTTTCTTAAAGGTTGAGGCATCGAAGTTCACGGAGATTGGTTACGTTGGCCGGGATGTTGAATCCATGATACGCGATCTCGTTGAACTGGCAATCAATATGGTGAAGAAAGAGCAACGAAGCGAGGTGGAAAAGAAGGCCCGGGAGATGGCGGAAGAAAAGCTGCTTGATCTCCTTCTTCCTTCTATTCCTCCTCCCACACCCACACCTCATATTGCAACAGGTGAAACTGTTCCGCCGGTTGTGGATCATATCCGGGAGTCTGAATCAACCCGTGAACGTTTCAGGAAGATGTTGCGCGAGGGAAAGCTTGACAGCAGGGAAGTTGAAATGGAAGTGACCCAGGCACCATCCATACCAACGATTGAGGTTTTTTCCAATGCCGGTATTGATGAGATGGAATCAAACCTGCGGGATGCCTTTGGCAAGATTTTTCCCAGAAAAGGAAGAGCAAGAAAACTGAAAGTGCCGGATGCGTTTAAAATTTTACAGAGTGAGGCAGTTGAGGATCTTATTGATATGGATAAGGTTACCAGCAAAGCTGTTTCAAAGACTGAACAGTCCGGAATTATTTTTCTGGATGAAATTGATAAGATCGCTTCACGTCAGGGTGGGGGACATGGACCTGAAGTCTCACGTGAGGGAGTCCAACGAGACCTGCTTCCCATTGTCGAAGGGGCAACGGTTACAACAAAACACGGTATGGTAAAAACCGATCATATCCTTTTCATAGCCAGCGGCGCTTTTCATCATTGCAAACCATCGGACCTGGTGCCGGAACTTCAGGGGCGTTTTCCTATTCGGGTGGAGTTAAACGCCTTGGGAGAGCAGGAGTTTTTCCGGATTCTAAGCGAACCTGAAAACGCTCTCTTGAAACAGTATGTGGCTTTAATGAAAACTGAAGGGATGAAACTCGTTTTTGATGATGATGCCGTGCGGGAAATGGCCCGCCTGGCAGCAGAAGTCAACCAGAAGACCGAAGATATAGGAGCCAGGAGGTTGCACACCATACTGGAGAAAGTTCTGGAGGAATTGTCTTTTGAAGCACCTAATATCGGTTCCAAAACATTTACCATAACCGCTGATTATGTCAGAAAACAGCTTACTGAAATTACCCAGGACGAAGATTTGAGCAGGTTTATTTTATAGAAGTCAGCAAGTAGGAGGAAAGTATGATTGATCCTGATCTGAAATATTGCCCGGAATGTAACGATGAATACCGGGCTGAGATTAAAAAATGTGCTGCCTGCGGTATTGATCTGATCACAGGTCTGCAGAAAATTGCATTGGAAGAGGAGCGGCAGAGAATACTGGAAGGCAGAAGTATGGATTTAAGCCCCAATGATGATCTTGTGGCCATCCGCAGAGGACCCTTGGCAGATATGCGACATCTTTCCGATTTGCTGAACGGTGAGAATATAGGGACATTGCTTGCAGGTGATGATAGTTCCTGTTCTAAAGGTTGCTGCCCCTCGGTCTATAATCTCCTTGTAAAAAGAGAAAATGGCATGGAAGCATTGCACATTGTGGAAGAAGAACACAAAAGGGCGACAGGCTTGACGCAACATGAAGGTGTCAACGGTGATGCGGTTTTCAATCCCCATGCCAATGAAGCACAATGTCCTGCATGTGGACATTCATTTCCTACCACTCAAACTAAATGTCCTGATTGTGGTTTAAGTTTTGGTTAGTTCATATCATTGCAATGGATGATAATCCGGTAGTCATTATCGGTGCCGGACCTGCCGGTCTTGCCGCAGGTTATGAATTAATAAACCGGAATGTACATCCTGTAATTCTGGAAAGGGATGGCATAGTCGGAGGTATTGCCAGGACCGAATCATATAAAGATTTCTTTTTTGATATAGGCGGGCATCGTTTTTTTACGAAAGATGATGAGGTCAACCGTCTCTGGAAAGATTTGCTCGGTGATGATTTCCTTCTGGTAAAACGTCTGTCGCGTATTTTTTACCTGGGAAGATATTTCAACTATCCTCTGCGGCCTGCCAATGCTTTAATCAACCTTGGTCCTGTGGAAAGCCTGTTGATCCTTATCAGTTACTGCAGAGCCCGTCTCTCTCCATCACCTGAGGAGAACAGTTTTGAAGAATGGATTATTAACCGTTTTGGGGAGAGACTCTATAGAACATTCTTTAAAACCTATACAGAAAAGGTATGGGGCATACCATGCAGTGAAATAAGAGCTGACTGGGCAGCCCAGCGTATTAAAGGATTGTCGCTTATGGTTGCTGTTTCCAATGCTTTGTTTGGAGGACAGCAGACTAAAAGTCTGATTGAACAGTTTAACTATCCCAGATTCGGTCCCGGCATGATGTGGAAAAGCTTTATGGACAGGATTGTGGCAGGAAATGGGGAAGTTGTACTCAACACTGAAGTAACAGTTATTCACCATAATAACGCGAAGGTCAGGGCTGTTGAATATACCAATGGCAAGACAAGGGACAAGCTGATTCCGGGCCACTGTATTTCCAGTCTCCCTATTTCAAAACTTGTGCAACTTTTCAGGCCCCAGCCACCTGCAGAAGTTCTCGATGCTGCTCATCAACTTTCATACCGGGCATTTATCATTGTTGTTCTCATTATAGATATGCCGGAACTTTTTCCCGACCAGTGGTTATATGTCCACAGCCCCAACGTTAATGTCGGGCGTATCCAGAATTTTAAGAACTGGAGCAGTTCCATGGTGCCGGATCAAAATAAAACCAGCATCGGCATGGAATATTTCTGTAATGAAAATGATGAGACATGGAATACACCCGATGGTACTCTGGTGGAGAATGCCACCCTGGAAATGGTTGAACTTGGTCTTGGGAAAGCCACACAGGTGATTGACAGTTATGTTGTCCGGCAGTCACATGCCTACCCGGTATATGATTCAGATTATAAGAAGAATCTGCAGGTAATACGCAGCTACCTTGAGAATTTCAGTAATCTGCAGACCATCGGCCGCAGCGGCATGCATCGCTATAATAATATGGATCACTCAATGCAGACCGGAATACTGGCAGCGAAAAACTGCACTGGGGAAAGCCATGATCTCTGGGCAATTAATGAAGAGAAAAGCTACCTTGAAGAGGACAAGGGAATAAAGGAAACCCCTGTTGTTCCCGAGAAGGTTTTAATAGGAACATTTGCCAGGATTGATAAGCTGGCCTTTGCCACAGCTGTTGGAACTATCTGCGGCCTGCTTGTCCTGGGGGCTACCCTGTGGATTATAAGCCGTGGCGGGGATGTGTTGCATTCCCATTTAAGGCTTTTGGGCCAGTACTTCATCGGCTATACTGTAAGCGTAAAAGGCGGCTTTATCGCTTTCGGTTATTCATTTTTCTGGGGATTTCTCACCGGTTGGCTGTTTGCCTACCTGCGAAATCTGTTTTTGGCAATTTACATATACAATGTCAAAAGAAAGGTGGAATTGCTGTCGTTAAAAGATTTTTTTGATAACTTTTAATTCTCACCTCTATTGCGGGAGACGGAAAGTGGAAACTGATAAAAATAACGGCCAGGTCTTTCCTGAAGAAAAACTGTTCAGAGGAGTGCTGTTGCTCAATGCCAAAGTTGTCGGTCTTACCCTTGGTGTGATTTTTGGTTTGGGTATTTTCGTTGCAACAAACTGGCTGGTCATCAAGGGAGGCGAAAGGGTTGGTCCCCACCTGATACTCCTGAGCCAATATTTTATTGGCTATAAGGTTACTTTTCTAGGCAGTCTCATCGGAGCTGCATATGGCTTTGCCCTTGGTACTATCTGTGGGGCATTGATGGGTTGGATTTATAATAAGATTGCAGTATTCCGACAGTAATCGACTTGTTTTAATTTTATTGGCTTCGGGCCTGCCACTTGCCGTTTTTTCTTTTCTGCTGATAATCTATTACCGGTTTCTTTTCATAGGTAACCACCTGCCCTCCCATAGTCCGATTAACCTCAGCGGTAAATTCCTTGCAGGGCTTAATGGTGATATCCTGAGGAATCTCCAGGTCAACCTCACCACGACCTGCAAAGTGCAGTGTTAAGGATACAGGGCAATTGCCGTGGTGCTGGAAAAAGACCTTTTTAAGTGATTCGAGGCTCTGGCGGTTTATCCGGTCTGATTGCAGCAGAATGGAGGCACCTGCGGTATACTTGTCCCGGGCCGATTCGAGTGTTTCTACGGCATTGGCAATAATATTGTCGCCCCGTTCATCCTTTTTTACCAGTCCCTCAATTATCACAGGTGTATCGTTATTTAGGATGGTCGCACACCTGGAATAAAGTTCAGGGAAGATAACCACTTCAACGGTACCGACAATATCCTCCATGATGATGACCGCCATGGGGTCACCTTTTTTGGTTTTTCTGTTCTTGATATCTCTGATCAACCCACCAACACGCAGATTTTGTCCTTCATTCCACTGCTTCTTTTCATTCAGGTTTGTGTCGGTTACCGCCAGAATATCTTCCCGGTAATCATCCAAAGGGTGACCCGTCAGATAAAAACCAACTGTTTCCTTCTCAAAGGAGAGTTTATCCTGGTCGGTCCATTCAGGGATTGATGGGATTTCAATTTTTTTATGCTGTTTTTCCTCTTCAGAACCCATGACTGCAAAAAGCGAAATCTGGCCGCTGATTCTGTCACGCTGTGCAGCCTGGCCCTGCTCCAGTGCTTGGTCCAGAATGGCAAAAAGCTGTGAACGTTTGAGTTGCAGAGAATCAAAAGCCCCTGCCTTAATAAGGCTTTCAAGAACACGTCGGTTCACTCTGCGCAGGTCAACCCTACAGCAAAAATCTTCAAGAGATTTATAGGCCCCGTCATTCTGGCGTTCTTCGATAATGGAGTCAAGTGCTGCTTCCCCAACATTTTTTACCGCGGCCAGACCAAACCTTATACGGTCATCAATAACGGTAAAATCCTTGAAACTTTCATTTATATCAGGCGGCAGGACCTCAATTTCATTATCCCGGCATTCATTGATATAGGTGACAATTTTATCGGTGTTGTTCATATCGCAGGAGAGAAGAGCTGCCATGAACTGGGCGGGGTAATGCGCTTTGAGATAGGCAGTCTGATACGCTATCAGAGCATAAGCTGCACTATGGGATTTGTTGAAGCCATAGCCTGCAAATTTTGCCATCAAGTCGAATACATATTCAGCCTTATCTTTGGGAATGTTGTTTTTCTCTGCACCTGCCATGAATTTTTCTTTTTCATTGGCCATGACTTCGGGAATTTTCTTCCCCATGGCACGCCTGAGGATATCAGCATCACCCAAAGTGTAACTAGCCAGGATATTGGCGATTTTCATCACCTGTTCCTGGTAAACAATTACTCCATACGTTTCCTCAAGTACGGGTTTGAGCTCGGGTAGGGGATAATTGGCAGGTTTTTTCCCGTGCTTGGTGTCAACAAAATTCCCGACCATGCCGCTTTCCATCGGGCCGGGACGATAGAGGGCAACAAGGGCAATAAGGTCAGAAAATACTTCCGGCTTCATATTTGTCAGAAGGGCACGCATCCCGGAACTTTCAAGTTGAAAGACTCCAAGTGCATCACCCTTGCAGAGCAGGTCGTAAGTTTTCGGGTCATCAAGTGGTATCTTGTCAATTTCAAAGGAGTTGTCGATATCAGCTTCAATAAGTTTGACAGCCCGATCAATGACCGTCAGGGTTTTTAATCCTAGAAAATCAAACTTAATGAGACCGGTCATCTCAGTATATTTCATGTCGTACTGGGTAAGGGTTTCACCTTTCGGACCTTTACAGAGCGGCAGGTATTCAGTCATTGGTTTAGGAGAGATAACAACTCCAGCGGCATGGGTAGACATATGCCTGTTCAATCCCTCCAGAACCCGGGCTATTGAAAGAAGAGTTGCTATTTTTTCATCTCTTTTTTCAGCATCCCTGAGTCTTGGTTCCTGTTCAATTGCATCCTTGATTGTAATTTTAAGTTGATCAGGAATAAGTTTGGCAATGCGATCCACATCGCCATAGGGCATATCCAGAGCCCGTCCGACGTCTCTTATCACGGCCCGGGCTTTCATGGATCCAAAGGTTATAATCTGTGCTACATGGTCTGAGCCGCCATATTTTTCCTGAACGTAATGGAACACCTCACCCCTTCGTTCCTGACAGAAATCTATATCAAAATCAGGCAGGCTTTTGCGCTCTATATTGAGAAAACGTTCGAAAATCAAGCCATAGGGCATTGGGTCTATTTCCGTTATACGCAGACAATAGGCGACAAGACTGCCGGCCCCTGATCCTCTGCCAGGTCCGACCGGAATATGATTTTCTTTGGCCCAGTTGATGAAATCAGCCACAATAAGGAAATATCCGGGGAATTCCATGGCCTTGATAACATCTATTTCCATCTCCAACCGTTCGTGGTAACTCTTTTCAAGTTCAGTTGTCAGTTGATCTTTATCGCGAAGTACTGCCAAGCGTTCATCGAGGCCTTCCCTTGCCAGTCGCTCAAAATATGAATCCAGGGTTTCGTTATCCGGTAATGGAAAATTTGGAAAATGATGCTCGCCGAATTCCAGATCAAGATTGCAGCGTTCAGCTATTTTTACTGATTCAGAAACTGCTTCGGGAAATTCCCTGAAACGTTCACGCATATCCTCAGGTGATTTAAAGTAGAGCTCGTCAGTGGCAAATTTGAACCGGTTTGCGTCATTTATTGTTCTGCCTGTTTGGATGCAGAGAAGAACCTCATGGGCAAAGGATTCATCCTGGTTAAGGTAGTGGCAGTCGTTGGTGGCAACCAGGGGGATGGAAAATTCCTTTGAGAGTTTATTTAAGCCTTTGTTAACCTTTTTCTGCTCCTTAATACCATTATCCTGCAGTTCAAAATAAAGCCT
>JBHPCH010000083.1:0-11016 GCA_042576125.1 Thermodesulfobacteriota bacterium | reverse complement strand
AAAAAAAAGAGGCCTACCTGTTCCTGAAATCCATGCATTCGATCCGGTTTCCAGCTTCATTTTATTT
The DNA here is from genome assembly GCA_042576125.1 of Thermodesulfobacteriota bacterium. Classification (GTDB taxonomy): domain Bacteria; phylum Desulfobacterota; class Desulfobulbia; order Desulfobulbales; family BM004; genus BM004. The sequence goes on along the minus strand of JBHPCH010000083.1, from coordinate 10,949 downwards.
GAGGATCTTGGTGAAATATTACTGCACGATCTTTTACAGGCAAAAAAGAAGGAATCTGCCGAGCTTTTTGGTCTTGAAATTACTGAACTCTACAAGGAAATCATCGAGATTCTGCTCTTTATGCAAATTTCCGGCAGCGTCCACTTTGACAGGAAGTGGTGCTGGGACACCCAGCGTTACGACAAAAAACTCATGCTGGAAAAGGAATCCGGCTATTTTTTGCAAACATTTTGTCAAGACCTGCTTGGTATTAAAAGTTTTCCCGGTAAATTAAATGATGAGTTCAAGCTGCTGGCGGGCCGCGCAGCCCGGCAACCGGCTGTCTACTTTCTGCACAGGGATTTTCAATCAAGAAATCTCATGGTTTCTGATGGTGAGATCAGAATTATAGATTTTCAAGGTGCAAGACTCGGCCCACTGGGATACGATCTGGCATCACTGCTTATTGACCCCTATGCAGGACTTCCAGAACAGCTGCAGCATGAACTGCTTGAACATTATTTAGAGCATCTCTGCAAATACGGTCTTGACGACAGGGCATTTGTAAAAGGGTACCCCTACCTTGCCCTGCAAAGGAATCTCCAGATATTAGGAGCTTATGCCTTTCTGGGCTTTCAGAAGAATAAAAAATTCTTTCGGCAATTTATTCTACCGGCAACATTTTCTTTACAGCAGCGGCTTGCACAGCCAGAGGCAAAAGACTATTCTTGTTTACGGAAACTGACTGATAAGATATTGGACTTGCTTGAACAAAAAACTTTAATTTAACAGCTACTGAATAAAACAGATTCACTAGGCTTTTTTCGATAATTTACCTGAAAACAAATAATTTGCACTTTATCTATGACCAGTTCTACACATGCTAAAATTGTTGCCCTGATAGGCCGACCAAACGTGGGAAAATCGACCCTGTTCAACCGGATTACAAAATCCCGCAAGGCCATTGTGGATCCAACACCCGGCGTTACCCGCGACAGGCAATATGACCGGGTGGAATGGGATGAGAAATCGTTTATTCTGATTGATACAGGCGGCATTGAGGCAGAAGGCAGGGCAGCAGATAACAGGGATATAATGGCTGGCAACATCAGGGAACAGACATTACAGGCTGTGGCTGAAGCAGATATAATTCTGTTCCTCATGGATGGCAGGGAAGGGATCACACTTACGGATTTTGATGTCACAAACCTCCTGCGTAAAACAGATAAACCTGTTTATTTTGTGGTTAATAAAATTGACGGGCCTGAACAGGAATCAAGCCTTTTGCCTGCTTTCTATGAACTGGGAGTTGAAGAGGTCTGGCCAATTTCTGCTGAGCATGGCTACGGCGTGCGCTCTCTGCTGGAAGACCTTGCTGCCTCTCTACCGGATGAGGATGAAAACTCTTTACATGATGATGAAGCAGTCCGGATTGCCTTTTTCGGCAGACCGAACGTAGGAAAATCTTCTCTCATCAACCGGCTGCTTGGAGAGGAGCGCATGGTGGTTTCAGATATCCCGGGCACCACCAGAGATTCCATAGATACCCTGCTTACTAAAAACAACAGGAACTACCTGCTTATTGATACAGCAGGAATAAGACGCAGAGGAAAAGTTAAGGAAAAACTGGAAAAATTCAGCATAATAAAAGGTCTTGCCGCCCTGGAACGTTGTGATCTGGTCCTCATACTTATAGATGCTGAGGAGGGTATCACGGAACAGGACACCAAGGTCATCGGCTATACTCAGGATCAGGGGCGAGGCTGCATTCTGGTTATAAATAAATGGGACCTTGTCAAAGGTGAAACCAAGAAGCAGAAAAAAATTCTGGCTGAAGTGGAGATGGCTACACAGTTTGTCTCTTTTGCACCTGTTTTGACAGTATCGGCCCTGACCGGAAAAGGGGTGAATACATTATTACCTGCAATTAATTCGGTATACGAACAATACTGCATGAAATTTCCCACCAATCGTCTGAACCACATACTCCAGGATGCTTCAACTTCCCATCCCCCATCACTGCACAGGGGCAGGCGCATCAAACTTCTTTACACAACTCAGATAGCAAGTCGGCCGCCAACCTTTGCTATTGTCTGCAACTATCCCAAGGCAATCCATTTTTCCTATCACAGATATCTGGTTAACAGCTTCAGGAAAAAGCTGGGACTTGATAAAACTCCCATCAGGATTTTCTTCCGGGAACGAAAGCGGAGAAAGATTAATTTCTAATCATATTTTTTGAAGTGCTTTTATTTATTGTGAAATATTCTTCATAAAATCCAACCAGATCGGGGTTGCAACATGCCCTCCGGAGGCACCTTTCCCCAATGAGATATTCTTATCATGTCCGACCCAGACCCCGGTGACAAAATCCCTGGTATACCCTATGAACCATGCATCCATATAATTGTCTGTGGTCCCTGTCTTACCCCCCGCTGTCACCTTCAGTCCACGGGCTTCTTTCCCTGTCCCCTGGGTTATGACATCCTGCAGCATACTATCCATCTGTTTTGCAGTCCGCTCAGACATAACATCAACCTTTTTCGGCAGATTTTCCTCCAGGATATTTCCATGCCGGTCAATTATTTTTTCAATTACTATAGGCTGTGTGTAGCGCCCATTATTGGCAAATGGGGTATATGCCCCGGTCATTTCAAGAAGAGACACTTCGGAAGACCCCAGAGCCAGAGTAAGATCAGGTTTTAACTTTGAATGAATACCCATTTCTTTTGCCAATTTGACCACCCGGTCAATGCCTACCTCCTGCAAAAGTTTTATGGCCACAATATTTCGTGAATGAACAAGGCCCCTTTTTAATGAAGTAGGTCCATAATACAGATTATCAAAATTCCTGGGCTGCCAGTTTTTTCCCCGACCTGTTCCCGCCAGACTTAAAGGTTCATCAATAATAATTGATTCAGGGGTAAAACCTTCTTCCATTGCTGCAGCATAGACAATGGGTTTGAATGCTGACCCCGGCTGTCTTCTTGCCTGAGTTGCCCTGTCAAACTGACTGATGCTAAAATCAGCACCTCCGACTAAAGCACGGACCTTGCCCGACCCTGACTCGATAACCACCATAGCTGCCTGTGGTTTTTGCCCCTGTTTATTCTTTGTAAAAAAAGTCAGAAGACCTCTTTTTACAGAGGCATCCGCTTTTTTCTGTATTCTTCGATCCATGCTTGTATAAATTGTAAGCCCTCCACTGGTCAGTAATTCCTGCCCGTATTTATTGCCTACATAGTTTGTTACATACTGGGCATAATACTCCCCATAGGATTCATCTCCTTGTTCACTGTTAAGCAAAAGGGGTTCTTCATATGCCTTACGGGCTGCGGCGGCGGTTATATAGCCTTCCTCTGCCATCCTGTTCAGAACATAAACCTGACGTTTCCTGGCTAACTCCATGTTCCTGAAAGGTGTATAACGACTTGGCGCCTGGGGCAAGCCTGCCAGGAGAGCCATCTGACCAAGGGTAAGATCTTTCACTCCTCTGCCAAAGTAAGTCCTGGCAGCGGCTTCGACCCCAAAGGAACCCTCTCCCAGATAAATCTGGTTCAAGTAGATATAGAGGATATCATCCTTAGTCATCACGGAGTCGATCCGGTAGGAAAGAATTGCCTCCTTGACCTTGCGGGAATAAACTTTTTTGCGTGAAAGGAGCAGAGACCGTGTTACCTGCTGTGTAATGGTGCTTCCTCCATGGGCCCTTGCCCCTGCCCGGATATTATGAAAAAGAGCCCTGAAAATTGACCAGATATCCACCCCGGAATGTTGATAGAAGCGGGCATCTTCAGCAGCGACAAAGGCTTTGGGCAGTAATTCCGGCATCTTCTCCAGGGAAACCACGCGGCGATTTTTTTCATATATTTGTTTAATAACGTCATGCTCCCTGTCAAGCACCAGAGAAGCCATTTTAGGTTGATAATCTTTTATGGATTGCAGATTTGGAATATCAAGCTGTATAAAAAGATATAATGTCAAACCTATGAAAATTGTAAGCAGCAGACTGATCCCTATAAGAAAGAGAGTGCATTGGGCCTGCCCCCACGGCCCGGTTCTTTTGGCCGGTAATGGTTTTTTTTTCTTTGCAGGGGATTTTCTTTTCTGAGAAGAAGTTTTCGTGCTTTTTTTACGTATTGGTGTTTCTTTACCCATTTCCTGATACACTTTTTATGGAGAAAATTTGTGGTGTAATTTAACAAACTGAGTTTATTTACATCATGCACTCCAATAACACAAATAGCAAAAACTTCCTTCACTACGGAGATTACTTTGTCCAGGATTAAAATTCTTTCAGAACATTTAGCCAACCAGATTGCTGCAGGTGAAGTCATTGAACGGCCTGCCTCGGTGGTCAAGGAGTTGATTGAGAACTCAATTGATGCTGGCGCAAGCCATATTCAGCTGGAAATTGAAGGGAGCGGCACCAGACTGATTAAAGTAATTGATGACGGCATGGGCATGGACGGGGATGACGTGCTGCTCTGTCTTGAGAGACACGCCACAAGTAAATTGAGGGAAAGTGTCGACAACAGCAACAGCCTGCATGCTATTCAAAGCCTGGGATTCAGGGGTGAAGCATTACCGAGTATCGGTTCGGTTTCGCAAATGACTATTATTTCACGAACTGAAAATGACCTGTTGGGCACCCGCCTGGAAATGCGCTATGGAAAAATTCTGAAGATTCATGAAACCGGCTGCAACAAAGGTACTGTAATTGAAATAAGAAACCTCTTTGGGAACCTGCCGGTACGAAAAAAATTCCTTAAAAGCTCGAGAACAGAACTCTTTCATATTGAAGAAATAGTCAAAAATTACTCTCTGGCTAACAGCCGCCTTGGCATTACATATAAAGTTAACGGCAAAACAATTTTGGATCTTCCTGCCGGAACCGACACCCTGGAAGACAGGATTAAAATAATTTACTCCGCAAGCACTTCCGAGCCTTTAATCCCTATCCAGGGTCCCCCACATGCATCCGCGCTAAATGACGATATTGGCGTAGATGGATTTTTTCTTTCTCCTGAGCACTCATTTGCCGCATCGAGCAAACTGAGACTCTTTGTCAATGGCAGGGCAGTTAAAGACAGAATGATGGCCCATGCCGTTTCAGAAGGTCTTTCAGGATATCTTATGAAAGGCAGAACAGCAGCCGGCGCTCTTTTTGTCACCCTGCCCCATGAAAAAGTGGACGTGAATGTTCATCCCACAAAACAGGAAATCAGGTTCCAGCAACCAAATAGCATCCACCAGCGGATTGTCAGTGTTGTCAGGCATGCAATGGAACAATTTCAGAAGCACTCAAAGCATTCACTGTTTGGCAGTGAAAATAATCTGCACGACAGGAAACAGGGGCCGGCCTTTTCCGACAAAAACAAAGAAACCGGTCCAGTAAAGGTTAATACACTTTGGAATACGACCCAAGATAGTCCACAAGCATTCGGTTCAATCCCAGCACCTTACTTTTCAGATGAAAATAAAACTGAATCCTATTCATACGTTGAGGAAGATGCTGCAACTGCAGAGCCCAATGCTCCTTTTGGGAAAAATAGAACGGGTGAAGATCTGGTTCCTGAGTCACTTGTACCCATTGGACAGTTCATGGACCTCTATCTTCTCTGTGAAGCCAAAAGGGGGGAAGAAAATTTTCTCGTGTTGATTGACCAGCATGCTGTTCATGAACGCATACTTTTTGAAAAACTCAAAAAACAGTTTGATGCCAGAGAGATGGCAAGTCAAAGTCTTCTTTTTCCAAAGATGCTGGAACTCACTCCTGAATCAGCAGAAATTCTTGAAAAAAACAGTGAAGAAATCAGGTCGTTCGGGATTGTAGTGGAGGAATTCGGTGGAGACAACTTTATCATCAAGGCTGTACCTTCTGTTATAAGCCATCTTGATCCAGAAGAAATTCTCTCCGGTATTCTCACACAATTTTCCGGAGCCGATTACAGCCATGAAAATGGCAGAAAGCGGAAGGATGCGACCAGACTTGAAGACATTCTCTCATCAATGGCCTGCAAGGCAGCAATAAAGGCAGGACAAAATTTGACTCACCTTGAAATACAGCAGCTTCTCAAACTTATGAAGGAAAGCAGGGCATTCACCCATTGTCCGCATGGCAGACCCGTAGTACGAATGTTTTCAGCAGCAGAAATAAAAAAATGGTTTCACCGAACCTGATTACCTTCGCAATTCTTGTCAAAATCATCTAAGTTTAAAAATTCTACATTTTAAGATTTTTTGATTCAGCGGCCGAGAGTTGTGCCCCTTCAATTTGCTAACCATTTGAATTTGTGGTATTATTTTAATAATGCCTTCAAAGTCTCTTCACCTTTCAGGAGTTAACCATGCAGAATGAAACCGGTGATATTCAAAACAAGACTCCCTTTGCGGTAAAAGACTGCGCCCTCATCACCATTGCCACAGGCATCAAGGTGCAAAATCTGAAAGAATTTGGTGCTGCTTTAAAAGATGTACCCATTGGAAGCATCTATCATCATTTCTGGGGCCGCCTCCTCCGGGCATTATTCGACGAACCTGAATACAATAATGATTTTGCCTCCTGGGCTTACCGGGGCCTCAATGATAAACATCTGGCCGAACAGCTCAGTATGGTAATTCCTACAGATTATAAGAACATGGAAGGCTTGCGGCAGGAAATGGTGGAAGTGGTCGAACAACGGTTGGATGAATCCGAGTATGTGCCCTGGTCTAAAGCTGACAAGCAATTTCATTTCCTCAAGTCCCAGATAGTGGTTTTTGATACGGGTATCCGCTATGACCATCCTGAGGAATTGGTTCCCCAAGTTATCAATATGTCAACGGGCAGCATTTATTACCATTTTATTGATGCCCGCAACAGAACAGATGAGCGTTATGATGACTTTTCATCCTGGCTGAACGGTTTCGGAAAAGAATATGAAGAGTTGGCACGAAACCTCTGCTCAATGGACCCTTATTTTTCATCCCTGAAAGAAATACGCCTTCTCGTCAGCAATATCTTTCAGAATTTTTTTGGAAAGGAAGAGTAATGACAAAGCCGAGCGTGCAGTCTCTGCAAAATATAAAAGCTGAATATGAAGCTGTTACCAGTCCCAATGTCATGCATCAGCTTGAACAGTTGGCCGCTCCCCTGAAGGGGGCTAAAGTATTGCATATCAACTCGACCAAAGAGGGTGGAGGAGTTGCTGAAATACTCCACAAACTCATCCCGCTCAAACAGGCATTAGGCATTGAGGCAGATTGGGAGATAATCACCGGAAATCAGGAGTTCTATCAGTGTACCAAGGGCTTTCATAATGCTTTGCAGGGTATGAGACAGCACATACCTGAAACACTCCTGCAAAATTACGAAAAAATCAACAGGGAAAATGGGGAGAGGCTTAATAGCAAACTGAAAGAGGCTGATTTTGTCTTTATCCATGACCCGCAACCCGCCCCATTGCTTAAATTAACGCCTGAGCGTAAGGGGAAATGGATATGGCGCTGCCATATTGATGCCAGTAAACCATACCGGGATGTGTGGAAATATTTGCGGGAGTGGATTACTCCATATGATGCCAGCATCTTTTCCCTGCCGGAATTTGCCCAGCCTCTGCCCCACCCGCAATATATAATTGCTCCCAGCATTGATCCATTGAGCGAAAAAAACTGCCCTTTGCCGGATATTGAGGTTAACAATATTTTTTCCAAATTCAACCTGGATCCTCAACTGCCCCTGATAACCCAGGTTTCCCGCTATGACCGCTTCAAAGATCCGGTCGGAGTAATTGAGGCATATAAACTGGCGAGTAAACTGACCCCACTGCAGCTTGTCCTGGCAGGAGGCGGTGCCAGTGATGACCCGGAAGGGGAAATGGTGCTCAATGAGGTAAAGCAGGCTTCCAACGGGTCATCCAATATACATGTTCTTCTCCTGCCGGCAGATGCAAACCGTACAATCAATGCCCTGCAGAGGGCTTCTGATATTATTTTGCAGAAATCAATCCGTGAAGGTTTTGGCCTGACAGTTTCAGAGGGCATGTGGAAAGGTAAACCTGTAATCGGTGGCGATACAGGCGGTATCCGTCTCCAGGTTATAAACCATTTTACCGGCTTTCTGGTCCGTACCCCTGAAGGTGCTGCATTGAGAACCCGATACCTGCTGCATCGCCGTGATAAACTTGAGGAAATGGGTATGCGGGCCAAGCGGTTTGTGCGGGAAAACTTTCTTATCACCAGGCATTTACGCGAATATCTGACTCTTATGGTTGGTCTTACGAGCGGAGATGATGAGCGCATCAATGTAGGAAAAGCTTAATGAAGGAACCACGGGCATGCTCCCTGGAAACTTTTTGGCATCTGCTGCAAAATGGGCCTCAAAGAGTTCTGCTTCTTGATTATGACGGGACCTTGGCCCCCTTTCACAAAAAAAGAGACAAGGCTTTTCCTTATCCGGGTGTAAGAGAAATCTTAGATAAAATTCAACAATCGGAAAAAACTCGCTTAATTATTGTCAGTGGTCGTAACATAAAAGATGTCATCCCTCTGCTTGGACTTAAACAACTTCCTGAGATCTGGGGTGGTCATGGATTTGAACATTTACTGCCTGACTCCTCGGTGCAGAAGAAAAAGGTTTCCGCCACATGTTCACATAATCTGCAAAAAGCTTTTCGCTGGGCAAAGGAGCATGGGCATGAAAACAATTGTGAACAAAAAACTTCCTCCCTGGCTTTTCATTGGAGAGGGTTGAATGAAGAGACCAAGGAGCAGCTTGAGCAAAAAGTGAGCAAAGCCTGGGAACCTTTCATCATGGAACAGGATCTTGAGATTCAGCCATTTGATGGCGGCCTTGAACTCCGCTGCACCGGAATGCATAAGGGTGATGCAATTAAGCAAATACTGGATGAATGCTCCAGGGATGCAATAATAGCCTACCTGGGAGATGATCTCACTGATGAAGATGCTTTTAAAGCATTAAAAGACAAAGGATTATCACTGCTCGTAAAAAAAACCTACAGGGAAACCGTGGCTGATTGCTGGCTGAAACCACCCAATGAACTGCTTGATTTTTTACATAACTGGTACAGGTATTCCACAAAAATATGACGACAAGAAAAAAACAAAAATTCAATAAACGTTTAATCGTTGCTTCCAACAGGTTACCGGTTGTTATTAACAAGGAAAACGACCAATGGAGGATACAGCCAGGCTCTGGTGGCCTGATAACCGCCCTCAACCCGATTTTAAAGGAAAACAACAGTCTCTGGATAGGCTGGCCAGGAGTTGGCAAGGAAGCACCGATACAAAAACTGCTTGATCAATTTGGCTCTGAACAGGGATATAAACTCGTCGGTTTTCCTCTGACCCAGCAGGAGGTTGAACGCTACTACTGGGGCTTTTCCAATGGCACTCTCTGGCCACTTCTCCATGATCTTCTGGGCTATTGCAAATTTGATCCGGAAGATTGGAGAACATATGTTGCGGTGAATGAAAAATTTGCCAAGGCTATAAAAAAACTGACCCGGAAAAATGACATTATATGGGTCCATGACTACCAACTTTCCATGGTTGGTTGTTTTTTGAAAAAATTAAAAATCAGGGTACCTCTGGCATATTTTCACCATATCCCTTTTCCTTCCCTTGATCTACTCCGGAGGCTTCCCTGGAAGATGGAATATGTAAAAGCATTGCTGGCTTTTGATCTTTTGAGTTTTCAGACCCTTCGTGACCGGCGGAATTTTGTCAATACTGTCACCAGCCTCATACCCAACACCTCGATTCTTGGAAGACAGCGCAATTTTACTCTGATAAAATACGGGAAACGAACTATCCAGGTAAGGAATCTTCCCATAAGCATTGACTTTAACCAGTTTAATGATGCTGCCCATTCCCAGGAAGTTCAGGATGCAGCCTGGTATCTGCATGAACACCTGCACGAACGACAGTTGATGCTGGGCATTGACCGGCTTGACTATACCAAGGGAATCCCGGAACGTTTTCTTGCCTTTGAGCTGGCCCTGGAAAAATATCCGGAACTCAGACAAGAAATCTCCCTTTTGCAGGTTGTTATTCCCAGCCGAATCCTCGATCCTGATTACCAAAAATTAAAAGAACAGCTTGACCAGATGGTCGGTCGTATAAATTCACGCTTCAGTAATGCAGGCTGGATACCGATCCATTATGTTTACCGCAGTCTGGACAATACTCAACTCATAGCCCATTACAGAACATCTGAAATTGCCTTCATAACTCCCTTAAGAGACGGGATGAACCTGGTGGCCAAGGAATATTGCGCCTGTTCAGTTGAAAATAACGGCGTGCTGATTTTAAGTGAATTCGCCGGTGCAGCAGACCAACTGGGTGAAAAGGCCCTGCTGGTTAATCCCTATGATATTGAAAAAACAGCGGATGCTATTTACCGAGCGTTCACCATGCCCCTTGAGGAACGCCAAAAACGCATGCAATGGCTTCGAAATCAGGTGCAAAAAAATGATGTTCACCACTGGCTCAGCTACTTTATGAGGGCCCTGAAACAAGTGAATCCGGAAGTCGATTTTTCCTGAAAAAAATAAACTCCTCCCTATATTCTTAAGAATAAATTCCTCTATACCCACTTCTCTAAAGTTTACCTTTCAATCACGAAGTGCTAAATAAACCAGATGATGGAAACTAACAAAAAACTCATAATAATAGGTGGTGGACTGGCTGGCTCCGAGGCCGCCTGGCAGGCAGCCAGGCTTGGATGCCGGGTTACGCTGCATGAGATGAAACCAGTGGTTTATAGCCCTGCTCATCATTCCAGCCTGCTGGCTGAGCTTGTCTGCAGTAACTCCCTGCGCTCTGATGCCTTAAATTCGGCAGTGGGACTTTTAAAGCAGGAAATGCGAAACCTGGGCTCGTTGATCATGGAGTCTGCCGAACAGACAAAAGTCCCTGCAGGCAAGGCACTGGCTGTTGACCGTGAAAAATTTGCGGAATCTATTACG
>JBHPCH010000082.1:0-11177 GCA_042576125.1 Thermodesulfobacteriota bacterium | reverse complement strand
TTGTTAAAAAAAGAACTGGCCACCTCCGGTGTAGGAGGGCTGCTTGGACGCAGACGTCTGTAAATCTCGAGCAGAGCCTCATCGGTATCTGTAACCTTATCAAGAGCCAATGTTTTTCTGAATGAATCTGTTACGTGAGTGCCATCAATAAAGAGAATTTCAAAATTCTTTATCTTGGCATCAAGTATGGAATCCAAAACAGATTCTGTAATTTCAGAATTAAGCTGAGCTATTACCTCACCGGAAGACTTATCCACAATTTCGTGGGCCAGATATTTTCCCAGCAGTTCCTCCCGCTCAACATCAAACTCTTTCAGCTTGGCTTCCTCCATTTTCTTGAGAAGAGCCTTGCTTATTTTTCTATTCTTTTTGACCAGCACTTCGCCCGTTTTCGGATCAGGTATATCCTGGGTGGCACGCTGTCCCAGTAGAATTTCAGGATCAAATTCCTGTTTAAATTTTTTGCGTTTAACTGATATTTTCTCTGACTTGTAAAAAAGGGACAAAAGCTCTTCAGATGTGTATCCAAGTGCTCTCAACAGGGTGGTAACCGGAAACTTCCTGCGCCGATCAATACGGACATAGAGGACATCCTTGACATCAAATTCAAGGTCGATCCATGAACCACGTACCGGAATAATTCTGGCAGAGTAAAGAAGTTTGCCACTGGAGTGGGTTTTGCCGTTGTCATGGGCATAAAAAAGTCCGGGAGACCTTTGCAACTGACTTACGATAACCCTTTCAGTTCCATTAACAACAAAAACGCCAGCTCTTGTCATTAACGGCACTGAGCCAAGGTACACTTCCTGCTCCTTGATGTCCCTGATGCTCTGAACTCCAGTCTCCGCATCGGTATCATACGTCACCAACCGCACGGTAATCTTAATGGGAACATCAAAGGTCATTCCCCTTTCCTGGCATTCTTCTACCGTATATTTCGGTTCTCCATAATTGTAACGGACAAATTCTAAAAAGCACGTACCGTTAAAATCGGAAATCGGGAAAATATTTTTGAAAATTCCTTGCAGTCCTACATCTTCTCTTTTATCCGGAGAAGTATGTAACTGCAGGAATTTCTCATAGGAAATTCTCTGCATCTCAATAAGATGCGGAATTTCAACAATACTTGTGGTTTTGGCAAAATTCTTTCTGACTCTGTTCATCGTCCCCATCGAGCAATGCCCTCGTCTAGTGTAACCGGTTTCAGCCCTCTGATAATCCTACAGGCTCTGGTTGCTGAAAAGGATCTGCGGAATGTTTTTCACAAATCCCTTACTCTTTTTAAATGATTTTAATATGTTGCAGCATATCAGGAGGGGTTGCTGCCACCCACTTTTTTTACTGTTCCTTGAGAACACGACGACGCTACGGAGAAAACTCTCCGTAGCGTCCTATTCTGTCATGCCAGCCTTATGATTCTAACTGGCTGCCGCCTCGAAAAATCTGGCAGCATCTGAAATTCCTATAACGTAGGGTAGCGTAAACTGATTTACTTGATCTCAACAGATCCGCCCACAGCCTCGATTTTTTCCTTGATTTCCTCGGCTTCCTCTTTAGAGACGCCTTCTTTAATAGCCTGGGGAGCAGATTCAACCAACTCCTTTGCCTCTTTCAGACCAAGAGAGGTGATGGCGCGAACCTCTTTAATCACCTTGATTTTCTGATCGCCTACTCCAGCAAGGACCGCATCAAACTCGGTCTTCTCTTCTTCTGCGGCACCAGCGTCAGCAGGCGCAGCCCCGGCGGCAGCTACCGCAACAGGTGCTGCTGCTGAAACACCAAACTTTTCTTCCAGTTCCTTAATAAATTCTGAGAGCTCTAAAACACTCATTCCTGAAATAAATTCTACTACATCATCTTTTGTTACAGCCATTTTCTTATCCTCCTGGCGACTTTGTTAACTGTCAAATAGTTTTTAATTAGCAGCCTGTTCTTTCTGTTCTTTAATTGCCTGCAGTGCATACAGGAAAGTTCTGGGAACTCCGCTTAATACCTGTACAAGACCGGTAGGTACAGCATTCATGACTGACAGCATCTGGCCCAGCAATACTTCCTTGCTAGGCAGTTTTGACAATGCAGTTATGTCATCTGCTGACAACAACTTGCCGTCAAGGGATGCTGCCCGAATCTTTAATTCAGGGTGGGCCTTGGAAAATTCAGTAAGGATCTTAGCGGGAGATACGGGATCTCCGTAAGAAACAGTTACTGCTGTTGTTCCCACGAATTGATCCTGCAACCCCTTATACTCAGTATCCTCAACCGCCCTGAAAAGCAGAGTGTTTTTCCCAACCCTGAACTCGGCATCATTTCTGCGCAAGTTATGACGCAATTCCTGTAGAACCGGTACTGTAAGGCCCTTATAGTCGGCAATAATGGCAATCTTTGCTTTTTTGAACTTGCCACTGAGTTCCTCGACTTCTGTAACCTTTTCCTCGCGATTCACTTTTTTCCTCCAGTTTTAGTCCAAAATAAAATATGGACCGATCAAGGTTCCCAGCAGATACAGGCTTCTTGTCTGTCGCCAAGGGTTTGCTAATTATTTCTTCAAAGTAATTCCAGCGGATAGAGCCTTTGCTCTTACCGTCTGAGATTTGAATACTTAACAAATAGTGCCTCGGCAGGTCAGCATGCGCTGATTAAACTTAAAACGTACCTGCTGTCTTCGACATTGAAATCTGGTTAAGGTACTAACCCGGACTTCTATATAAACTATGCGGTTCTCTTCGATGAGTTCCACTTTGTTTTCCTACTAGTGCTGCAAATCAGACCAGACAAACCAATAGCTTTTCTTTTAACTAAACTCCACCTGGTGTTCACATACTTAACCCAGGTAGCGTTAACTACTGCATTACATACTCAACTGTTCAGTTATGCCTGCTTGATTATATTTCTGACATCTAATGGATCGACCTTAACTCCAGGACCCATGGTTGTTGAAAGGCTGATGTTCTTCAGATAGACACCCTTACTTGTTGAGGGTTTCAACTGAATAATCTTGTCCATAAAGGCAAGAACATTCTCTTTTACTTTCTGAGAGCCGAAGGAAGCTTTGCCCAGCATGGCATGAACTATGCCCGCTTTATCAACCTTGAAATCCACCTTTCCTGACTTGACTTCCTTCACGACTCTTTCAACATCAAAGGTAACGGTGCCAAGTTTGGCGTTTGGCATCAGATTCCGAGGTCCCAGAATTCTTCCTATCTTGCCAACTGTCGCCATCATATCCGGTGTGGCGATGGTCCGATCAAACTCGAGCCAGCCACCTTGAATTTTTTCTACAAACTCGTCACCACCTGCATAGTCAGCACCTGCCTCAAGGGCCTCTTTTTCCTTATCGCCCTTAGCGAACACCAAGACCCGTATTTCCTTGCCCGTTCCGTTTGGTAATACAACACTACTTCTTACCATCTGGTCTGCATGGCGGGGATCGACACCGAGACGGATCGCTATATCAACAGACTCGTCAAACTTTGTATAATTCCCTTTCAAGGCAAGCTCAATCCCTTCGTCGAGACTGTAAATCTTGCTCTTATCAATTGCATCTGCAACTTTTCTGTAATTTTTGCCTCTCTTAGCCATCCCATTGTTCTCCATCTATATAAACAGTTTCTCTGCCGTTTTCTCAGTATGCTGACATGAAAATTCTCCCTGGATTCCCTTTAGCAAAGGGCCATAATATCCAGGCTAGTCAACAACAGTAAGCCCCATACTTCTGGCAGTTCCCTCAATAATCTTCATCGCCCCTTCAATATCAAAAGCATTCAAATCCGGCATCTTCAGTTCAGCAATATCTTTGATCTTGCTACGGGAAATCTTGCCAATACGTTCCATTTTGGGGTTACTTGACCCCTTCTTGAGCTTGGCGGCCTTCATCAAAAGAACAGATGCAGGTGGTGTTTTGGTTATAAAACTGAATGAACGATCTGCATATACCGTTATTACCACAGGAATAATGGTATCCCCCTGTTGCTGGGTCTTGGCGTTAAAAGCCTTACAGAACTCCATGATATTAACACCTTGCTGCCCAAGCGCAGGACCAACTGGTGGGGAAGGATTAGCTCCACCGGCCGGAATCTGCAATTTTATATATCCTTGAATCTTCTTTGCCATTATTGTCTCCTAAATCAAAACCTACAAAGGGGGGGGAAATCAGTAAATTGCTTTTCTGACTTCCTTTTTTATATAACCAACAAATAACCAGCAACCGTCTCAGTCACTGGCCACTTGAACAAATTCAAGTTCCACAGGGGTTGAACGCCCAAAAATACTTACCATGACACGAACCCGACCTTTGTCAGGGTACACTTCATCAACTACACCCTGGAAGTTGGCAAACGGCCCATCAATAACCCTGACGGAATCACCAACTTCGTATGTCACTTTCGGCTTGGGTTTCATGGCACCGTCTTTAATCCTGCCGATAATTTTCATGGCATCCTTATCGGAGAGTGACGGTGGATTTCGATCATTGCCGACAAAACCGGTGACCTTGGGCGTTGAGCGTACAGTATGCCAGGTATCGTCATTAAGTTCCATATTGACCAAAATATACCCGGGAAAAAACTTTCTTTCCGAAGTTTTCTTGGCGCCTTTTATCATTTCAAGAACCTGCTCTTTAGGAACCAGAACCTCGCCGAAGAAATCTTCCTGACCGGCAATTCTTATCCGCTCCTGGAGGTTGGTCTTCACCTTGTCCTCAAAGCCGGAGTATGTATGTACAATGTACCAATGCCGTGCCATAATCTAAAAAACCTCATATATTAATGCTGGGTGTACAATCTATCATCTTAAGATAAAATCATAAATTCTATTTCAGAATATATGACACCAGCTTTCCTATAAAAAGATCGACCGCTCCTAAATAAACTGACACCAAAAATACCAAGACTATAACGACTCCGGTTGAACTCATGGTTACTTTCTTGTCAGGCCAGACTATTTTTTTGAATTCCGACTTCACCTCTGCTGTAAATACTTTTGCACGGGCAAGTGAAAAAGAACTTACAGCTGTCTGGTCAGTTGCAACCTGCTTATTTTTGGAGGAACGTTCGCTTTTTTTTGCTGCCATCTAGAAATCCATCCAACCAGCTGATTGGCCTGCTGGGAGTTAATATTTTATATTCAAAATCAGCCAGAAAAACACCAAACCTAATCAGTGGCAGGCCAGGAGGGACTCGAACCCCCAACACCCGGATTTGGAGTCCGGTGCTCTACCATTAGAGCTACTGGCCTACCCGCATTTTACTTTGTCTCTTTATGCAGAGTATGAGTTCGGCAAAACCGGCAGTATTTTTTAAATTCCAGTTTATGTGGAGTATTTTTCTTATTTTTTGTGGTGGTGTAATTCCGGTTCTTGCATTCGGTACACCCCAGTGTAATTATATTTCTCATACCTGCACCTGATAAAACCAGTTACCTTTTAATATATGTTAGACGAGCAAAACACTCGCAGGTCATTTTCCTATTCTATAATTTCGCTG
Organism: Thermodesulfobacteriota bacterium; assembly: GCA_042576125.1. Lineage (GTDB taxonomy): Bacteria > Desulfobacterota > Desulfobulbia > Desulfobulbales > BM004 > BM004. The sequence goes on along the minus strand of JBHPCH010000082.1, from coordinate 5,697 downwards.
ACAACGCCTGCGCCAACCGTACGTCCGCCTTCGCGGATTGCAAAGCGGAGCTCTTTTTCCATGGCGATCGGGGTAATCAGAGTACCTTCAACCGTTACATTATCGCCGGGCATTACCATCTCAACTCCCTCAGGCAACGTTACAACTCCGGTCACGTCTGTTGTACGGAAGTAAAACTGGGGACGGTAACCATTAAAGAACGGTGTATGACGTCCGCCTTCCTCTTTGGTCAGAATATAGCACTCAGCCTTGAACTTCGTATGCGGAGTGATGGAACCCGGCGCTGCCAATACCTGACCGCGCTCAATATCCTCGCGCTTCACACCGCGAAGAAGAGCTCCGATGTTGTCGCCTGCCTGACCCTGATCCAAAAGCTTACGGAACATCTCAACACCCGTTACCGTTGTCTTATGGGTATCCTTGATGCCGACTATCTCTACTTCCTCGCCTACCTTCACAACACCTCGCTCTACACGACCTGTCGCTACTGTGCCACGACCGGAAATAGAGAATACATCCTCTACTGGCATCAGGAATGGCTTGTCTACATCACGCTCTGGCTCAGGAATAAAGGAGTCAACTGCATCCATCAACTCAAAGATGCACTTCGAGGCTGCCTCGTCTTCCGGATTCTCTAAGGCTTTCAAGGCACTGCCTTGAATGATCGGGGTGTCGTCACCGGGAAATTCATACTTGTCTAAAAGCTCACGAAGTTCCATGTCTACAAGCTCGATCAACTCAGGATCATCTACCATGTCACACTTGTTCAAAAATACTACGATTGCAGGAACACCTACCTGGCGGGCAAGAAGGATATGCTCACGGGTCTGCGGCATTGGACCGTCGTCTGCTCCAACTACCAGAATCGCTCCGTCCATCTGCGCTGCACCGGTAATCATGTTCTTAATGTAGTCAGCATGACCGGGACAGTCTACATGCGCATAATGACGATTATCTGTCTCATACTCTACGTGCGCTGTTGCAATTGTGATTCCACGCTCTTTCTCTTCAGGTGCCTTATCAATCTCGTCAAAGGCTGTAAAATTTGCCTGGCCCTTGATTGACAATACGCGCGTGATTGCAGCGGTCAACGTAGTCTTGCCATGATCAATGTGACCAATCGTGCCTACGTTTACATGCGGTTTCGTTCGCTGAAATTTTTCCTTTGCCATGCCATTCTCTCCTATGCAATGATAAATCCTTCTTTATTAAATGATTCTCCCGCTCCAATCTTTCCAAAATATTTATTGCACTGGAGCCCACGACCGGACTTGAACCGGTGACCTCTTCCTTACCAAGGAAGTGCTCTACCGCCTGAGCTACGTGGGCTTTAAAGCCCTCTCCTCCTCAAGGCATAAGCAAACATTCTCCTGCAGCAAAAATCGCTTTCTCGGAGAACTTAAATGGAGCGGGAAACGGGTCTCGAACCCGCAACCCTCAGCTTGGAAGGCTGATGCTCTACCAATTGAGCTATTCCCGCTTCAATCAGTCGGTTAGGAATTGAGGAGTTATAATGATCAGTTCCGCCATACAATATATGTCCTGTTAAACATGAGCTCTATAAAAAAACAACGTGCAGAACCTATTGGTCAGCACAGATATATGGTGGAGGGGGGAGGATTTGAACCTCCGAAGGCGTCGCCGACAGATTTACAGTCTGTTCCCTTTGACCACTCGGGAACCCCTCCATTTCACTTTCGCAGATACCGCCCCACTTTGATGAATAGCAATAATGTGGACGACACTCGCGACTACTCATCTGGAGCTGGCGATGGGACTTGAACCCGCAACCTGCTGATTACAAATCAGCTGCTCTGCCAATTGAGCTACGCCAGCAGAAAAGCGTGACAAGATAATCCGTTCGTGGGCAAAAATCAACCTTTTTTTTCCAAGTCAAAAAGTCCCTTTCCTGGAAAAAACGACTACGGTTTATTATCCAGCCACAAGTGTATGGCTTATGTTATGAAGCTTCCTTTTGAACGAAACTGCTATCTCTGTACTTTTCAAATGCCATGGCAAATGTTCTATAGACCATATGGGCAAATTTAGTATATGGCATATAGAAAAAAAGCATAAAGACGGCAACCAGGTGCATGTAATAGACCAAGTATGCCAGGATACCAAAGTCAGCCCACCGTAAAAGTTCAGCGCCAAGACCTGTTATTCCGACAGCAGCAATTTCTCCTATCAGGAACCAGTCATAAAAAGTCGGGGCAGCCTTACCCTCGGATTCCATTTTTTTTCTGTTGGCCCAGAGAATTGCTACTCCGACAAGCAGGGCAATTGCACTAATGTTGGCCAGAAGCTTGAATGGATCATACAGCGGGATAGGTCCGTGCAGATTAGGATTAATAAGACCAAGAAAATCCTTACGGACAAAAGAATATCCGGTAACCGCTAAAAGGCCAAGAAAGGCAAGAACCAAAGGCAGATGGCCATTGACCCTGTCCTTGTTTTCACCACACTCATTGAATCTTTTATGCATGATGGTTTCTTTAATAGAGGGCCAGAGAAACTCAAGCACAAACTGCTTGGTTGAGGGACGATAAGCAGAACTTGCATCCATTCCCTCTGACATTTTACCCCACATAGCCGAAACACCTTTATAAGCAGCCAATAAAGCAAAAGCAGCAGCAGGCAGAAAGATAATATCAATAAAAAAGGTGGTTTTAGTCAACCAGTGAAAATCCCAATGGCCGAAGAAATTACCAAAATCCACCGGTCCTTCCGGCATATGCATGCCTCCGGAGATAATCCACATTACAAGAATAATAGCAGCAGGAATACCTATCATGATTGGCAGATTCTTTCCCTGACTGGCCAGTTTTGCCAAACCCTGCGGAAAACCGAAATGGGTATAAGCATAGGCCCTTATGGCACCGAGAACCTCCCCAGGTTTTGCACCACGGGGGCAATAGGCTGTACAGTCTCCACACTGATGGCAGAGCATGGTGTTTACATCGCCTATGAGCTTGTCCTTCAAACCCCAACCGGCCATGATCATCTCCTTCCGTGGAAATGGATTGTCGTCCGAGGACAGAGGACAGACCACAGAGCATGTGGCACATTGATAGCACTTCTTCAGGGTGTCGCCACCTGCACTTTTCAGATATTTTATAAAATTTAAATCAGGATCTACTTTCATTGTCATTCTTCAGCCTCCTGTCTTCTCTCCGGATCACCTGTATTTATTTTTCCTGAGGAGATTATTTCCCTTGTTGCTATATGCAATAACCGATTTATTGATATGTAACTCTATTACAAGTCATTTGGCAGCGTATACCACACAGCCAAACGACTTGTAAACAGGTATTTTTTCTTAGAAACCCTTGAATGGATTCGGGCCCATTTCTACAATTTCTTCAACAAAGTCATTAATGATTTCCGGAATCTTGTGGTACTCGTTGATGGCAACCTGAGTCACCCTAACACGTTCAACCTCAAGACCCAGGCTTCCCATGGTTTCAGCAACATTCGTCATTCTCTTATCAGCAAGCTCACTGCCTTTAACAAAGTGACACTGGTAGTCATCACCATACTGGCAGCCGAGAAGCATTGCACCGTCCATGCCTGCGGACATGGCATCCTTGATCCAGACGACGTTGAGTGAACCAAGGCAGCGCACAGGAATTATGCGTACCAGATTGCTGATACCGAGTCGACGCATGGCAGCCATATCTATGGCAGGATAGGCATCATTTTCACAGACAAAAACTACAAAACGCAGTTTGTCCTCATCATCATCCGGAACCTCGATGGCTTTCACCATGGAGCCGATCATATCGACATTATAATCCTTAAAGCCGATAATCCTCTCTGGACATGCACCCATGCAGGTACCACATCTGCGGCACCTGGTCGGGTTGGGCAGCGGTGTGCCTTTCTCATCATCATCAATGGCGCCGAACGGACATTCCTCAGTACAGCGTTTACATTGGGTACAGCGCTGCATGAAGAATTCAGGATAGGTTCTATCCCCGGAACGCGGATGCACCGCAACACCGCGGTCAGCAGACTCAATACATTGAATGGCTTTCAAAGCTGCACCGGTTGCATCATCAATGGTCTCATCAACAGTTGTAGCCTTACGAACTCCGCCAGCGGCATATACACCGGTTCGCCTGGTCTCATAAGGAAAGCAGATAAAATGAGAGTCTGCATACCCGTCAAAAAGATCAAGATCAGTCAGAGCCGGACCCTGGCGATAGGCCAGATTGATAACATTTTCATCCTTGGTGGTCGGCACCATTCCAGCAGCCAGCACAACCATGTCAACATTCAGACTCAAGTTTTCATTGAGGAGGGTATCTTCTGCTTCAACAGTCAAAGAACCATCTGAACCTTCCTCGACTTTCATGACATTAGCCTTTGTCATGAAAATTCCGTCATCATTCTGGGCCGCCTTATAAAAAAGCTCCATGTTTCCAGGGGTCCGCATATGCTGGTAAAGGATATAAGCTTTGCCATTGGGATTATCTTCCCTCACATACTTGGCCTGCTTCAGGGCCACCATACTGGTAACCGAGTTGCAATAAGGAAAGTCCTTGTCATGCTCAGCACCACCGGGGCTCTGAATAAAAGCAACACTTTCAACAGGCTTGCCGTCGGAAGGACGTACGATCTTGCCCTTGCCTGCCATCGCTTCAAACTCGGCATTGGTGACTACATTCTCACTTGCAACACCAAGATGCTCGTACTCAGACACGTCGGCAGGTACCCAACCTGTTGCCAGAACAACAGCACCAAAACCTTCAGCATCAGGATTTTCATCCATATAATGCTTAAGGCCGGCATTGGGATCTTCCATCGTACCCTTATCAATTGCATCCTGCTCATCAACCCCAACCTTTGCAGGTGCGTCCCATTCACTTTTTGTGCCGCCTGCCTTAAAGGTAACCGCGTAATTACCTGGAGCACCAAAAATCCTGGCCACCTCTGTTCCGGTCTTCACCGTAATATTGTCAGCATCCTGAACAGCCTGAATCAGGTCGTTGACAATCGGGGCTTCCATGTCTGTCCAGGGAGCTTTGGTTGGAAATGATTGTCGCCAGTTAATCGCCTTACCGCCAAGGACATCACTCTTTTCAACCAGGGTAACCTCATAGCCGGTTGCTGCTGCTTCTTTTGCTGCTGTCAATCCGGCAACACCGCCGCCCATAACCAATATCCTCTTATTAATTGTTTCCAGGGTAAAAGGTTCGGGCAACTCTGATTTCTTGGCCTGGGCACAAGCCATTCTTATATAGTCGGAGGCCTCTTCCTGAAGATATTCAGGGTCGGCATCTTCGCCTTTGCTCCAGACCACAGGATGGGGGGCACAGTTTTGGAAAATACTGCGCCCCGGAGACAACAAGGAACCTGAGAGTTTTGCCTTTGCTCCAGACCACCTGCTCACGAATATTGGCGCGTATGGTGATCTTGTCATCACCAAAGTTGAATTCACTCTGCATAACCCTGGGTGAACAGGCTGCAACAACCACTGTGTTTACACCATCATTAATATCGCTTTCTATCAGGGCACGGCCGTCAGCACTGCATAAAGCCTGGTGCGTCTTGCACTCCATGCTCATCTCACTGCTGGCAACCGTGGAAAGGGCCTCTATATCAAGGGTATCTCCGATACCGCATCCTGTGCATACATATGCACCGTATTTTTTATCCATTGACTACCTCCTTGACGCTTGAATGGCTTTAAGA
>JBHPCH010000081.1:0-11410 GCA_042576125.1 Thermodesulfobacteriota bacterium | reverse complement strand
GGCTGGTTGCACGGGATATGTCCTGGTGGATGTTTCTCTTATTGGTCAACATCATTCTCTGGTTTGCCGGTGACTTCATGGAACCTTCTTCCATTATCCTGATCCTGGCGCCTATTTTCTTTCCCATTGCCATGGCACTTAAAATAGATCCCATCCATCTGGGTATTGTCATGACCCTGAATATGGAGGTTGGAATGATCACCCCGCCGGTGGGACTCAATCTCTATGTCGCTTCAGGTTTGAGCGGCCTGAGCCTTGAGGAGGTCACCAAGGCCTCACTTCCCTGGATGCTGGTGATGATTGTCGCATTGATCCTGGTGACCTACATTCCCTGGATCAGTCTGTTTCTGGTTAACTTACTGTATTAATACAGAGCTTGCCGGATTCACAACATCTCCTGTGTCATCGTGCTTTCCGTATAGTATTACTATTACGGAAAACACTCTTCCTTGGATCTGCAGCAAATCAGGCAAGCTTAAACTTAGTAAAGAGTTTTTCGTATTGAACACTCTCCCCTCATTTTTCTTTAATAATTCAAGAATTTTGTTGCCCCCAAGTCTTGCATGCGGGTAAATTGTAATTATTCTTTTTTACTGTTTTTAAAGTGAAAATATTGGGATGCAGTTTTATCTGAAAATCAGAACATGGAGGGTGATACCATGAGTGATGCAAAGGCATGTAAGAACTGCGGTATAAATTTGCCAGGTGATTTTTCCGGTGCTATCTGTCCCGGATGCGGCCTGACATACTGGAAGTGCGGTAACTGCGGTTTTCTTCTTACGGCACCCGTCGGCCCGGATACCTGCCCGAGCTGCAAAGAAAAGTGTGAGTTTAAGAACGTGACCTGCTACACTCCCGAGTGTGGCGGCCCCGGCAATATTGATCCACAACTTTAGTCTGTAAAGGAGTTGAAAACATGGTTGCAAGAACCCTTTGTAATTTTTCCCGGGTACTTCTTGTTGTATTAATTCTCCTGCTCACTCTTGGTTGCCAGAAAGTTTATTACGACACCATGGAGCGATTCGGTGTCCATAAACGCGATATTATGGTTGACCGGGTTGAGGAGGCACGAGACAGCCAGGAAGAGGCGAAGGAACAATTCCAGTCAGCGCTTGAGCAGTTCAGCACGGTACTGAATTTTAAAGGTGGGAAACTGGAGGATAAGTACAAGACCCTGCAGGCCGAGTATGATAAGAGCGAAGCTAAGGCTGATGATGTTAACAGGAGAATTGATGCTGTTGAGGACGTGTCTGAGGCATTATTTGCTGAATGGGAAGATGAGTTGGATCAGTACTCCAACGCTTCGTTACGGCGTGATAGCGAAAGGAAAATGGTACAGACCAGGCGTCAGTATGAGCAACTGATAAAAGCCATGCGTAAAGCCGAAGCGAAAATTGATCCTGTTTTAAAAGCATTTCGTGATCAGGTCCTCTATCTCAAGCATAATCTGAATGCCCAGGCAATTGCTTCCCTGCAAAGTGAGCTGGTGGGAGTTGAATCAGACATAGCTGATCTTATACGGGAGATGGAAAAGTCCATTGGCGAGGCAAATTCCTTTATCAAAACAATGCTTGAAGAATAGGAGAAACTCAAATGGATATTCTGCGTATTGTGCTTGCAATTCTGTTGCCGCCCCTGGCCGTATTTTTGACCATTGGGCTGGGGTTTCACTTCTGGATTAATATTCTCCTTACTATTCTGGGAGTAGTGCCGGGCATGATCCATGCTCTCTGGGTTATTGTAAAGAAGAAAGAAAAGTAGGCGTTCAGAGCAGGATTATCTTTCACGGAAATTAGCATGGAGATATAACAATGGCGCTTTTTTTAGTGCAGCACGGGAAAAGTTTGCCAAAGGAAAAAGATCCTGACCAGGGTCTTTCCAGGCAGGGGGTTGAAGAGACCCGGGCTATGGCCGAAATTGCTGCTGAGCAGAATGTGCAGATAACACGTATCATACACAGCGGCAAAAAAAGGGCTCTGCAGACTGCGGAAATTTTCATGAAAATTCTGGAGCCGGAAACCGGTATTGTCAAAGGGCCGGGTCTGGCTCCAATGGATGATGTGACTACTTTCAGTAAGACCGTTAACCCTGAAGATAATATAATGGTAGTTGGGCATTTGCCGTTTATGGAAAGGCTGGTGTCTTATCTGGTTGCCGGTTCATCTGAAACATTGGTGGTCAAGTTTCAGAACAGCGGAATTGTCTGTCTTGACACGGAAGATGACAGCCAGGCGTTTTTCATCCGTTGGGCATTATTTCCACGACTTGACTAAGCACTACTAAGGGGACCAAAGAGGGAAATACCGGCAGTACAATGTATCCTTATTCGGGTGCCCGGTTAGCAATTCAGTAAATAAAGAGAGTTCACAATGAATAAAACAGTAATTTTTGCTTTCAAGGGAAACCCAATCTGCTTTGTCCATGTACTGTTGAATGCAATAGACCTGCATGAAAGGGCGGAAGTTGTAAAAATAGTACTGGAAGGAGAGGCTACTAAACTTATTATTGATCTCTGCAAGCCTGAAAATCCCTTACATGCACTTTACGAAAAGGTAAAAAAACTACAGCTTATCGATGCTGTATGCCGAGCCTGTGCCGTAAAAATGGGCACACTGGAAGCCGCTGAAGCAGAAGGTTTTAGAATAGCTGATGACATGGCAGGTCATGCCGGCATGGCACCTTATATTGAGAAGGGGTATGCAATTGTCACCCTGTAAAAAGAAAACAGGGTTATTGCTGTCGTCAGCATTTATGCTGCTCTGTTCAATATTACTTATTTCTGAGGGATGTACGCGAAAAGATCAGCCTCTGGTAAGGGAAGGCTGGATCACAGACCATGCGAAAATCCTGTCGCAATCAGAGAATAACAGGCTTTCAGCCTCTTTGGAAGCCTATGAAAAGGAGACATGTCACCAGATCCTTGTGCTTATTATTCCGTCCCTGGCAGGAGAGAGCATGGCCGAGTTTTCTCAAAGGACTGCAACGGCATGGGATATAGGGCAACCGGGATTCGGTAATGGCATCCTGCTCAGCATTGCCATGCAGGAGGGAATATTTCGCTTAGAGACCGCTTCTGCCTTTGACTGGTTTGTAGAGCAGGGCACTTCAGACAGGATACTGAAGGAAGTGATGGTGCCATACTTTAAGGAAAAAAAGTATGTTGAAGGGATTGAACAGGGTCTGCTGGAAATCATGCGGGCAGCCCGTTTGAAGATAATTCCTGAAGATCACAGACCTGATGTCTGTCGGAAATGATGGAAAAAAGGGATAATCATGGGCAAAGAGTCTCCTGAATATATTGCATTGGGAAGTAGATTGAATGGGATACCTGAGGTGCTCACCCTGGGAGTCAGACCTAATTTCAATGACTATACACAGGAGGAAAGAAGGAAGATACATGACGCCGAGTTTATTCTTTATCCAAGCCTGAATTATGCCCAGTATTTTACCACCATGGGCAAGAAAATTTTCCCCAGTGTAGAGACCTATTTGTATGCCGGTCAAAAGATGAAACAGACCACTCTTTTCAATATGCTTTCCATTTCGCATCCCAGGACAAGAATCTACCTGCAGAGGCAATTTTCTCGTATCGAAAACGATTTCCCTTTCCCTTTCATCGCTAAGATTCCCAGGGCATCATCACGCGGCAGAGGTGTGTATAAGATTACCGATTCCGACCAATTAAGGAAGTACCTTGAAAAGACGAAATTTGCTTATATTCAGGAATATCTGCCCCATGAAAAGGACTTACGGGTAATTCTGATCAACTATTATCCGGTTCTAGCTTATTGGCGCAAACTCTCCCCCGGAGATTTCAGGACCAATCTCTTTCAGGGAGGGAAAATTGATTTTGACAACATATCCCAGGATGCTTTGCAACTGGCACAGGAGTTTGCCAGGAAATGCAACTTTAATGATGTTGGCCTTGACCTGTTGCAGAGTAATGGAAAATGGTATCTGATCGAAGCAAATATGCAATATGGCCGCGATGGATTGAAAAAAAAGAATATGGTTCTCAAGGAAGTAATCCGTGAAAAGCTATTAGCAGGGACTCTTTTTGATTGAGAATCCCAAAAAGTTTACATGTTGCTATTAGTCTAACATTGCATAAACTCTGCCAGAGAGACGTAGATTGCCCTACAATTTTTTTGCTGATCTTGTTGTAATACTCCATTGTTTGTTTATTCTCTTTGTTTTGCTGGGAGGATTTCTGGCATTATGGAAATCCAGTATGGCCTGGTATCACATTCCTGCAGTTTTATGGGCTGCATGTATAGAGTTTTTCAGTTGGATATGCCCTTTAACACCCTTGGAAAACCTGCTGCGCGAAAGAGGGGGTATTGCAGGTTATAATGTCGGATTCGTCGAGCAATATATATTGCCTGTAATGTATCCGGCATCTCTAACCAGAGAGACGCAAATAAATCTTGGCTTAATTGTTGTAATTGTAAATATTGGGATTTATTTCACTGTCTGGATTAGATTGCGAAAGTCTGTCAGGGATCAGGGGCAATAATTGCAGAAATTGTGAATAAAATGAGGCAATATTCGCCTAACAAAAAAAATAACTTTGCAGGGTGCGTAAATATATATAAATATAAAAGAAAGATCTTTTCTTTATGAAAGCTGATTGAGGTTTAACGCTGGGTTATTATAAAATGGAATTGGAGGAGAAATAATGGCTGAAGATGTAAAAAATGATGAACAACAGACCGAAAAACCCCTGGATAAGATGACGGTTGTTGAACTTCGTGAGGCTGCAAAGGAGGAAATTCCGGATATCAAAGGTGTTACCGGCATGAAGAAGGATGAGTTGCTGGCAGCTCTCAAGGATGCCAGGGGCATTAAAGATGAAACTCCAGCTAAGAAAAAGAAGAAGAAAAAGACCGCCGGACCTAAAAAAGAAATGACCGTTAAGGAAATGAAGCAGGAAATTGTCAGGCTTCGTGCTGAAAAAGAATCTATTCGTAAGGAAGGGGATAAAAAGAAAAACGAGATTATACGCCGCCGAATAAACAGGCTGAAAAAAATGACGCGGAAGGCAGCGTGAAATCAAGTTGCTTGAATATTTTATCTCACCTGGTTCTCCAAAAAATCTGGTGAACCAGGTGAGGTTTGGAATTTTCCTGTTAAACTATCTGAGAAGGTTTTGCTATTACGGACACTAAATAGTCTTCAAACCAATAACAAGAAAAATACTCTTGCAGAATTTTCATGTCAGGAGGGTAGTTTTGCATGGGCAGCGGAAAAACTTCTCACCATCATCATAATAAGAAGAAAGCAAAGCGCCAAAAGCCAACTTCAGAGAACCCTGATCAGGTTTCTGCAAAAACAGCCGCTCGGAAGAGGTTGGAAATTGTTCTTAAATGCGACACCTCCGGCTGCATGGAAGCGATAAAATCATCAATCTTATCTATAAATCTGCCTGGCGTAGAGATTGACATCATAAGTTCAGGTGTCGGCGCCATCAACAAATCTGATATTTTCATGGCTGAAACCGGCAGCAAATTAATCATGGGTTTCAATGTCGGTTTAATGCCTCATATTGATCAGATGGCAACAGAGCATACCATAGAGATCCGTCTCTATGATGTTATTTACAGACTGCTTGAAGATGTTGAATCCATATGCAGAAGTTTTATTCCTCAGGAGCCTGCCGAGGAAATTATTGGGACCGCAAAAGTTATCGCGCTCTTTAAAAGCAGCCGGAAGGGTATCATCCTGGGCTGCGAGGTTTTGACAGGAAAGCTAGCTCTGGGAAACACATTTCGGGTCCTGGGTGCTATGGGGCAAATGTATCTTGGAAAAATAAAATCTCTGCATATTGAAAAAAATGCTGTTAATGAGGCAAGGAAAGGTCAGCAGGTTGGTTTGAAAATAAGTAATTTCAATAAAGCCAGAATCGGTGATATGGTTGAGTGTTATAAAGTTGCAGCAGGGCAACAGCTGAAACCCTGGCAACCTCAAGGGAATATTATCTATCCCTGATATTCATGCCGTCTGTTTTAAAAAAATCTATTTCGGGTCCTAAAATTATAATCCTTGTCTATGGTATTTGGGATTTCAGGGAGTGATATGTTGTTTTTATAGCAACTAGGTGAAATTTTTTATAAGTAATTCTTATGGTTCAAGAAGAAGAATTGCATAACATCAAAGCAAAGATAAAAAAAGTTTCGGATACTTTTGTTTTTTCATCACGCGAAATTGCCTTGCATTTTCAGACACTTATAAGTGCCAGGGCCGCCAGGATGCTTATGGAGGCTCCAGGCCTTTATTATCCTGCCATGGATTTTTATGTGATTTCCAGGTCTGGAATGAATCGCGGGCATGCCTCCATGGACGAAAATTTCTGTTCATTTTTTCCTGATGAAAGGAGTGTCTGTTATGGTTTTGTTTTGTATCCGGAAAGTTTTGTGCGTACATGTCTTGATAAATTATTACGAAAGACGACCAAAAATATCACCCCGCAACTGCGAATCTCCATGGAAAATGTTTTTAACCGTAAGCGTCATAAAAAGGAAAAGCTTGTTGATTCGGAAATCGAGAAAGAACTGATCATGATGCTTAAAAAAGATATTGGCAGAAGCAAGTAAAAAGTACGGGAGTTTATTTACAGGTTCGTGAAATTTGAGAGAAGAAACAATTGAATAAACCCGGAAGAGAGTATAAAAAACCCAGTGAACGAGCTGCCGGGTTGATTTTGAATATCTTTGGATGGATCAAATATATCGTTGGTTCCCCAATCACCGTCATACCGCGGGGGCATGCAGTTCAGCATATAGGGAAAGAATTGGGGGCTGGAAAATCTTTACGATTTCAGAATATTCTTCTGGTGGAGGATGACACCAACGTAGCAGAGGATTTTATCGAGGCCATTAAAAGTTATTATGTTTGCGGTTCGGTCAATATTTTTGTTGCCCACGCCTATGATGCAGCAGTAAGTTTTTTTGAAAATGAGGGTATTAATCTCGTAATCATGGATGCAGATCTTGATGATGATGATGGTGATGGTGCAACGTTGACACGTCAATTATTAATTCAGAAACCGGATTTGACCATTTTGGCAAACAGCAGCAGCAAAATTTCCAACCTGAAACTTACAGGTTCCGGGGCAAAGGAAACTCTTGGGAAAAGTCCTGAAAAACTAAAAAATTGGCTTTTATTGCATGACCCGACTGGAGCCGAAAGGTGAAAGAGGTTCGTAATAAAATGTATCCTTAGTTTGGGATATTTATTATAATTTGTTTTATAAAAATCAAAAAAAATAAGAGGAATATGTTTAATTTTATCAGGCAGACATTACTGAACAATCGAGGAAAAATCGACATTGGTCCCGGCAGGGAAGAAAAGACAAGGATTGCAGCAAGTGTCATACTTCTTGAAGCAGCGCATGCAGATCATGAATGTACTGATGATGAGCTGGACCATGTTATAGAAACTCTCAGTTCAGATTTTGATCTGTCAAGAAAGCATGTCGCAGACCTGCTTGAACTGGCACATCGCAAAAGGAGCCAGGCTGTGGATCTTTTTGAGTTCACCAACCATATAAATAATGAATTCAGCCATGAGGAGAAGAAGGCAGTACTTGAGGCAGCATGGCGCATTATTTACATTGATGGCCAGCTGGAAAAACACGAGGACCATTTCGTCCGTAAACTGACTCATCTCCTGAGGCTTTCACATAAAGAAATGATAGATGCCAAACTCAAGGCCCGGAAACAGATACTGTAAGTTTTTTTATGTAAGATGGTTGACATAATTTGAAGGGGGGCAGAATGGAAATGAGAAAGGTTACGGTGAGGGAGGGTGATGTTGCGAGTATCAGCTGTCCATTCTGTCAGAAAACAAAAAAACACCTGTGGGTCATTATAAGGAAACAGGTAAACGGCAGTTAAAAATAAAATGCTGCTGTGATAAGATTTTCGATATCTCGCTTGAATGCAGAAGACATTACAGAAGACCGATAAAACTTCTTGGTAAAATCATTAACCTCTCAAACCACAGGGAACAGCAGGACATAATCATAAAAAATATATCTGCAGGCTGGATAGGTTTTTGCCCCTTTAAAAAACAGAAGACCCGGAAAGATGACCGGTTGCAGGTGTCATTTATTCTTAATGATGTACACCAGACTCCAATTGAAACCGATGTTACAGTCCAGTCCACGACTAATGAGTATGTTGGCTGTGAATTCAATTCAACAGAAAAGTTTACGGCCCCCCTGGGATTTTTTCTCACGACCTAGTATGGAAGAAAATTGGATGACCTGATTAAAAAAATAAGAAAATTCAGGCAGGAGAGAGACTGGGATCAGTATCATTCTCCCAAAAACCTTGCAATGGCCCTGATTGTTGAAGCGGGTGAGTTGGCAGAACATTTCCAGTGGCTGACAGAAGAACAAAGTGGCAACCTGTCCCCTGATAAACTTTTTGAGGTGCAGGAAGAGATCGGAGATGTCCTTATATACCTCGTAAATCTTTGTGATAAGCTTGGTATTGATCCTCTTGATGCTGCCCGTGAGAAATTGAAAAAAAACAAGGAAAAATACCCGGTTTCAAGAGTACGCGGAAAATCAAACAAGTACAGTGAATACAAATGATCTGTGCGTTCTGCCATAAAGTAATTTCTGAACCAATGATTCACATCAGAGATGAATGTCCTGCATGTGGAGGCGATCTTCACATATGCCTTAATTGTGAGTTTTATGATCAGAGTGCTTACAGTCAATGCCGTGAGACTATAAAGGAACCGGTTCAGGATAAGGAAAAAGCTAATTACTGCGATTTTTTTCGTGCCGCAAAAGCAGTTTCAGTTCAAGCCGATACAGAGAGCGATACTTTCAAGAAGTTGAGTGATCTGTTTGAGTAATTAAGAAATACTTTGATTATTTTTTCCGGTCAGAAATTATTTTATCGACCTTGTCGTAGAATTCAGGATAAAGCTTTTTGGCGCAGTCCGGACATATCCCATGGCTGAATTCTGCCTCTGAATGATCCCTGATATAGGATTCAATTTGATTCCAATATCCTTTATCATCCCTGATTTTTTTACAGGAGGCACAGATCGGCAGGAGTCCGCCTAAGAGATTTACCTTGTCAAGCGCTTCCTGCAGGTCATCAATGAGTTCTGCCTTGGCATTCTCTGCTTTTATTCTTTCCGATATATTCTGGAAACTCTCAACAACACCGAGTAAATCACCATCAGCATTCCTGAAAGGCTTTGCAGAAATGATAAACGTATTAGTGCCCTTATGGGTTTTGTATTTGGCAGATTCAACGGTCACCTCATTTTTACCATCGATAACCTGCTGCAGGGGGCAATCATCGGTATGGCATAAAGCACCGGGGCGGGATTCATAGCATTTTACATCTTTTCCTGCCTCGGTTGAGGTTTTAGGCCAGATTTCCATGTAGGCCTTATTGGCCTGAATGATTTCAAAGTCAGTATTTGTAATGCACAGAGGACTGGAGCTATCAAGAACATTTTGCAGGGTGACATTTGACTGTTTCAGTTCCTCTTCAGCCTGCATTCGTTCAGCAATTTGAATTTGCAGGGCATTGTTTGCATCCTTTAGTTGTGTGGTTCTATCTGTTACAATTGCCTCAAGATCTTTTCTATACGCTTCTATTTCTGTATGAACCTTCTGGACCCGGTGAAAATAGATGCCAAAGGCAAAAATAATTATGAAAATTGCCGAGTTGATCGCTCCGCTGAAGGGGGATATCTGTTTCCATATGTCCGGCATATCATTTATGAGCAGAATCTGTTTGATCAGGTGCCCGAATGATCTTGATATGGCAAAGAAAACAATGGACAGGGTAAGCAGGAAAATATAATGGCGGAAAATATCGTCAGTCTTGTGTTTTGACCATCTCCAGGAAAAGTAGGCGCAGAAAACGGCAATGCAAAGGGTCAGGACAGACCCGAACATATCGATAAGTACAACCGGCGTCCACGGAACAGTCATTGCAGCCGCCTCCATTTCTGTAAAGCAAGAAGCAGAAACACAAAAGAAGGCACCAGCAGGAGATGGTCAAGCCGGGTCAGGTAAAAAAAAGCATCAAAGGTGTCTGTTATAGTAAACGCAGTAACATGCGGTCCCTGCATAATGAATCTTTCAGAGTTTACAATCTCTCTCATCCAATGGCCGGAAAAGGTGAGGATGTTCCACAGGATGATAAGCCAGAGGAAACCTTTGAATTCAAGCCAACCCTGCCCGGTTATGCGGCTATTGTAGACCCGGTATAACAGGTAGGTCATTCCGGAGATGAACAGGATATGGCCGATCTGATGTGATACCAGACCTTCAGCCCCTCCATGCTGCTGAACAGCATAAACAGGCAGTGCCCTGTTAACCAGGGAAAATACCACAGAAAAACAAAGGGTTTTCAATATGGAGGATTTGTTTTTCAGGTTCATGGTGATGGTCACCATTGTTGTATGAATGTTCAGTAATAAACCAAGTAGAAAGATTTATTAGTTAAATAAATTCGTTTTATTGTTTTCACTAAATGAACATTTCTACATGCCCAGAGGGGTTTACTATTAAAGTATAATAATTTATTACGCAGAATTAGCAAGCTTAACTGAGGATGGACATGATGCTCCAACTGCAACTTCATATTATAAGAATTACTCTGATAGTAAAACGAAGTAGTTCATGATGAGCACATTAAAATTGAGAAGATTTGGCAAATTTCAATCCTCTTTCCATGCAAGTGTTTATTTGATACTTTAATTTGAGTAAATTTAATGGTCCATCAGGTACCCCACCTATGACAAATCAGGGTGGATACTTCAAGGCAACATATCCAGTTTGCATTTTGACCTGTTAAGAAGGCTCCATGAGTTTTGATGATAACAGCAATGCTAAATGTTATTTACAACTCTTAGAGGTTATTTTTTTAAAACATGATTCTTCCATTCTGCCTCTAATGCATTCATCTCTTTTCCATAAATTTTTTTGTAGTTTAAAGAACTTGAATTGTTCAAATCCGCCAATTTTTTTTCACCATACTTTTCAACCAGAAAATTTATAAATGACCCTGCTTCGATATATGCAATTTTTCGTTGTTCAGTTCCTATCATTTCAAAAATCTCATTATCGTTATGTAATTGCGAGATGCGTAAAAGCTGATCTTCGTAATTCTTCACCAATGCATCGAGGGATAAAGAAAAATTGGGGAAACCATGACTTTCGCCAAATCGTTCCTGAAAATAAACTGCCAGGCCTTCAGAATAAAAACTATTGTATTTATGATTTGCAAGTATATGGGTTACTTCATGAATAATTGGGGCACTTTTGTCCTTTAAATGTGAGATTGACAAAGAAACAATGCCATCGTTTGCATAACATATCCCTTTGTCAATCTCACATTTAAAGGACAAAAGTGCCCCAATTATTCATGAA
>JBHPCH010000080.1:0-11744 GCA_042576125.1 Thermodesulfobacteriota bacterium | reverse complement strand
TCTTTCTGTATTCTTTCCAATCTGGCGGTACGTTCTTTTTTGCGCTGTTTTTCAAGTTGAGCAAATTCAAACTTGGCCTTATACTTTTCAATAATTCCACACGAAGGACATTCATACTCGGGGAAAAGAAGATCGTCCTGTTTAGTCCTTACATAATTACACTCAAGGCATTTTTTCATGATTAGAACTCCTGGAGATACATTCGATTAAATAAATCGTAAGATTTTCACTTAGAATATATAAAAAATGCTCATTTGCTGTCCTTTAAGTCATTTTTATAATTTTTTTGTTAATAATACAAACTGACTTTAATTGAAAAAGAAATAAAATTACTATCCAGAGGAATGATGAGTAAAAGAGAATTTGCGATATATTCAATGTGATGAATAGATCTGACTTTTCAATATTTAAGATTAATTTTACATGATAAAATCTGAAAAACAAAAACCTCCCTGATTCTCAGGGAGGTTTTTGTAATGTTCAAACTATAAATACGTCTGTTAATCATCGGCATGTTCATATGCCGACAAAGAAACACTTTTCAGGGATCATTACCTTCTGTCACCCATAAAGCGCAACAGCATCAGGAAAAGATTAATAAAATCCAGGTAAAGCTTCAGGGCACCCATGATTGCACCTTTGCGGATTGCCGCCTCACCCCCGTTCATAATTCCCTGCTCGCCCATACGGGTAATCTGCTGTACATCGTAGGCGGTCAAACCGGTAAAGATAATGACTCCGATGCCGGAAATTACCCAGGACATCATAGAGCTACCAAGAAACATATTAACCACCGAGGCGATGATTATACCGATAAGACCCATGAAAAGAAATGACCCCCAACTGGAAAGGTCTTTTTTGGTTACAAAACCGTAGACTGCCATTGCCCCGAACATACCGGCGGTGACAAAAAAAGTAGCTGCAATCGAGGAAGCGGTATAATAGAGCAGGATAGTCGAGAGGGTAACCCCATTGAGGGCCGAGTATCCCAAAAAAATACCTGTTGCCGCCTGGGCAGAAATCTTTTGTACCCTGGCAGACAGGTAAAACACAAGCCCCAATTCTGCAATAAGTAATCCATAAAGGATCATATTGGGTCTTGCATGACCATCCTGGACAGTAAACAATATCTGCAATGCTATCTGGGAATTAATAGTTAAAAAGGCAATCACCCCGGTCAGCCCCAAGCCAATTGCCATCCAGTTAAACACCTTGGCAAGAAAAACAGTTGATGCCTCTGTACTGGCTGGGGTTATGGTTCGTTCATTGCCGGAATACTGATTATACATTCTTGATCCTCCTCATTGAAGATTCGCTGTCTTAAAATAAAAGATACAGCCTCAAATTATAACATTTGGCTGTTTACATTTCTGTAGTGGCATTAACCATATATCATTACTATTATTATAGTGATAGAGAAAATAACCACATTTAAAAAACATGCAAGAGATATTATAGACATTAAAGGAAAGACTCATGAAAATAGCTATCAGTGGTAAGGGCGGCGTGGGTAAAACAACAGTTATGGCTCTTCTTGCCAACCAGTTTAGAAAAAATGGCGAAGATGTTTTGCTGATTGATGCTGACCCAAGTCCGCATATGGCCCAGACCATCGGCATTAAAAATATTGATCAGGTAAAACCCATTGCTGAGATGACGGAACTCCTGGTTGAGCGGTCAGGCAAAACACCCGGCTCACCTTTTTATCAAGTAAATCCTCAGGTCGACGATCTGCTTAAAAAATTCATGATAGAACAGGACGGCATAAAACTTATGGTCCTGGGTGCTATACAGACAGCTGAAGGGGGATGCGCCTGTCCGGAAAACACGGTGCTAAAAAGAATGCTGACCAAAATGCTGCTTTCCCCTTCCCAAATTGTTCTTCTGGATATGGAGGCAGGAGTGGAGCATCTTGGACGCGGTACAATAGCCGGGGTTGATCATCTATTGATTGTGGTTATTCCATCAAAATCAAGCGTCCGAACCGCCAAGAAAATAAAAAAACTGGCCATAGATTCCGGCATCCCGAAAATAGCCTTTGTGGGTAACCTTGTTCAGGATGAAGATGATACAAATTTTCTTAAAGAAGCTCTGGGGGAAATGCCTGTAGCCTTATTTCCTGACTCAGCAGTTATCAGGAAGGCGGAACGAAACGGCCAGCCGCTTACCCAAATCCCCGAACAGGTATCTGAAGCACCGGAAAAACTGGTTAATTTCTTAAAAGGTGCTGGGTAGGAAATTGAATCTATCGGGACTTTCTGCCGTTAGCCAGTTTCATAATAATTTCGTTTGAATGTTCAAGCCTGCTGACAAGGGTCTTGAACAGATGTTTGCTAACCTCGGGATTGGTCTCGATAACCTCAAACAGTTTGTCACCCGGAAAACGCCTTATTGTGGCACGCCCTTTGGAAATAATTGATGCGGATCTGGCTTCTCCTGAAATTGCGGACATCTCGCCGAAATATGATCCGGGCTGGGTAACCTCGGCAATTTTCTTGCCGCTTTTAACAACAATTACTGCACCCTGAACGAGTTCAAAAAAATCATTATCCGTATTCCCTTCCCGGATGATAACATCACTGTCGTCATATTTTTCCAAATCTGGATTGACCAGATAGGATGGCAGACTCTCCTTATTTAAAACTGTTTTCTTGAGAACCTCATCAAGGCTGGTGATACCTTCACGGACCTTCTGGAGACCTGCCATGCGCAATGGTATCATTCCTTCATTCATAGCTGTCTTGCGCAGAGTGTCCTCAGGCACCTCCGCACTGATAGCCTTGGCAACCTCATCGGTTACTTCCATCAGTTCAAAAAAACCGACACGCCCCTTATACCCCCCTCCCCTGCAAACCGAGCATCCATCAGGTCCATAAATCTCCAGGTCGGGAATTTCTTCCTGGTTAAACCCGGCAGCAATAAGATCATCGTCAGTATGATTTTTTACAACCTTCTTACAGTTAACACAGAGTCTTCTGCCCAGACGTTGTGAAAGAACCATTGTTACAGATGAGGCCACCATAAAAGAAGGAACCCCGATATCGACCAGACGACCGATGGTCGCTGCACTGTCATTGGTATGCAAAGTACTGAAAACAAGATGGCCTGTCATCGCTGCCTTTATGGCAATTTCCGCAGTTTCCATATCACGAATCTCACCAACCATAATGATATCTGGATCCTGTCTAAGAAAGGCCTTCAATGCAGCAGGAAATGTCATGCCGACTTCCTGATGCACGTTAACCTGATTAATACCTTTGAAGTTGAACTCTACCGGATCTTCAGCTGTTAGAATCTTGGTATCTTCCCTGTTCAGGGAATTGAGTGCGGAATAAAGAGTAACCGTTTTACCACTACCGGTAGGCCCTGTGACAAGCAGCAGACCCTGTGGTCGGTAGAGACATTTCTTAAGTATATCATAGGTTCTCGGCTCAAAACCAAGTTTGGTCAAGTCGACATTCAGGCTGGACTGATCAAGAATACGCATAACGATACTCTCACCGAACAGGGTAGGCAGAGTTGAAACACGAAAGTCAACAGCCTTGTTCCTGCCCATCTTCAACTTGATTCGTCCATCCTGGGGTACCCGCCGTTCTGTAATATCCAGGCTGGCCAGAATTTTAACCCTGGAAACCAGAGCATTCTTGATGGACATTGGAAGATTCATGGATTTATAAAGGGCACCGTCCAGACGAAAACGCACCTGAAAATTCTTCTCATAAGGCTCTACATGGATATCACTCACTCCGTCCTTGACAGCTTTGATCAGCATACCATTGACCAGTTTAATGATCGGGGCATCTGAGTAGGAGTAAGATTCCGCGCTCTCATCTTCCTCAACTGATCCAATCTCGAGTTCCTCTGCCGCTTCTGAAGCCAGGGCACCGAAGTCATCTGCTACCTCTTCAACAGATACCTCTTCCTCTTCATCTTCTGCCTCTTCCTCTTCCTTGTAAAGGGCATACTCTTCATCACTGATCTGGTAATGGGTACGGTAGGCACCAATAATATCATTTTCCGTTGAAACGCAAACCGTCAACTTCATTTTGACTTCAGCCTGCAAAGACTCAACAGCAGAAGTATCAGTCGGTTCTGCCATGGTGACTTTAAGGGAATTTGTGCCGGCTGCAATACGCAGTGGGAATGCCATGTATTTTTTGGCAATCTCATAAGGCATTACCTTCATGGCTTCAGCATTGGGAGTTTCCCGTGAAATATTTATAGCCGGGAAACCATGTATACGGCTTAAAACATTTAGAATAGTCCCTTCATCTATATGGCCGAGTTTAACAAGTATACTGCCAAGACGTTTTTTGCTCTTCTTCTGGACCTTCATGGCATGGTCCAGCTGATTGGCAGTTATATAGCCTTCCTTTCGCAGCAGGTCACCAATACGAACCTTGCCGGCGCCTGACTGGTCTTTAACCGTTCCGCTCAGGCTTGATTTCTTAGCATCACCGGTAAGTCTTCTGCCAGCTGCTGGTCGGGGGGGTGCACCTCTGAGATTCTGTGGTATAGCCATAAGAAAGCTCTCTGTTTTGTTGATACATTTAATTAAATATTATAAATTTTAAAGGTAATATTGAAGTTTACACCCTATAGGTAAAAAAATAAAACAAAAAAAAAGAAGGCGGGCCAGATGAAGCATTCTGCCTCACTGGCCCGCCTTGATATTTTCTCAGACAATTTTTGCCTGAAATATTTTGTTCCTTTTAGAAAAGTCCTGTTACCTTACCTGTGTCGGTTTCAACATCAATACGGCGGAAAGCCGGATTGGAACTGGTGCCAGGCATCAGGCTGATGGTACCGGCACATGGACAGAGGAATTTGGCGCCCGAATAGATCAACACGTCCCGGATAGGCAGACGCCAGCCTTTTGGCACTCCTTTCTTGGTCGGGTCGTGAGAGAGGCTCAGATGGCTCTTAACCATCATCGTCGCGTAATCAGCATATTTCGGATCATTTTCGAGCATTTCCGCCTTGGCATTTGCCTCGGGTGACCAGTCAACACCGTCTCCGCCATATACTTCCTTGGTAATTATTTCAACACGATCGCGCAGTTTCATTTCCAATGGATAGAGAAATTTGAAGTCGTTTTCTTCATTGCAGGCATCAACCACCGCATCGGCGAACTCAAGGGCTCCATCGCCGCCCAGTTCCCAATGCTTGGACTCGGCGCAGCGGGCACCGGCAGCCTCGGCAATCTTACGAACGACGGCGCACTCTGCATCTGTGTCGGTATAAAAACGATTGATACAGACAACCGGATTGATACCGGCCTTGCGGATAACACCGATCAAATGGACCATATTCTCGCAACCCTTCTCAACCAGTTCCACATTTTCCTTAACATAGGCGTCATCCAATGGCTTACCCGCAACTACCTTGGGACCGCCGCCGTGCATTTTCAGGGCGCGAATGGTGGCTGTCAGGACGGAGACATGGGGTTTAAGTCCTGAGAAACGGCTTTTGACATTCCAGAATTTCTCAAAACCGATATCAGCTGCAAAACCTGATTCTGTGATATTATAATCAAAGAGTTTCAAAGCAACCCGGTCGGCGATGATTGACGACTGTCCCACTGCAATATTGGCAAAGGGGCCGGCATGGACCAGGCAGGGATTATATTCTGCGGTACACATCAGGGTCGGGTTAACGGTATTGCGCATAAAGGCGGCCATGGCGTTACCCACTTCCAGGTCACGGCAGGTTACCGGATTGCCGCTCTTGTCAAAAGCGACGGTGATGTCATTGATGCGTTCCTTTAGGTCTGCCAGATCTGTAGCCACAGCCAGAATGGCCATCAACTCGGAACCCACGGCAATACCAAACTTAGACTGCATGGTAAAACCGTCATAGCGGCCGCCAAGGCCGATAATGATATTCCTGAGGGCCTGGGCGCAGAAATCAATAATCCAGCCCATCTCCACCCGGGTAGGATCAATATCAAGCCGACGCATTCCGGTCAGCCTTGCCAGCTGCTCATCGTTGTAGTTCCTCTCATGCTGCATACGGGAAGTCATGGCTACCATGGCCAGGTTATGGGCATTCATGATATCGTTGATATCACCGGTGAGTCCAAGGGAGAATTCGGTCATGGGAATCAGCAGGGAGTTGCCGCCACCGGCCGCCGTACCCTTAACGTTCATGGTCGGACCACCGCTTGGCTGCCGCAGGGCACCACCGACATTTAATCCTCGCTTACCCATACCCTCCATTAATCCGCAGGAGGTGGTGCTTTTTCCTTCACCCAGAGGTGTCGGAGTAATAGCGGTAACCTCGATATATTTGCCGTCCGGTTTGTCTTTCAGTCGGTCAATAATTTTCAGAAAATCGAGCTTCGCCAACCTGCCCATGGGCAGCATTTCTTCCTTCTCAAGCCCAAGCTTCTCCCGCCACTCCTCCGGGGTTGGCATGTTCTTTTCAGCAGCCTCAGATATCTGCCAGTCTGCCATTTCTACTGCGTTATAAGCCATTTGATTCCCTCCTTAGTTCTTGTAGATTTATAGTAGATGAACAACCACCAATCCTAGCAAACTTGAAGTTCGGATTCACCAATGTGAAATACGACATCAAAGTAATAACAACAAATAAAACGAAAAAGCAAGTAGAAATACCTATGCGCCTACCTGAATTCCATCAAAAATAGTTGGATATTTTTCCTGAAACTTGTGAAGCAGCGGGATCATGACCTCCCGCATGGAGGGCTCAGCCCCTTTAGATGTACGTAATTTGAAAATATGAAGCCATTCAAGAAGATTGGCAAAGGTTATTATTTCTGTTTTACAGGAGTTTGGCAGAACAGTTCTGGCAGCCTGGGGTGAAGATGTTTCCAGGAGCTTTAGATAAATTTTTTCAGTGTCCTGCATTGCCTTTTCCCATAAACTGTATTCTTCAGTATTTTCTTTAAAAAACATGGGTTTTATAAAAGTGACCTCATTGCCGAATTTATCCTGGCTGTACCTGCAATATCTCTGGCTTTCCTGCAGGTAGGATACAGGCCTGTGTCGGACAATCTCATGAGTCACAGCGCGGTTCACCACAAAGAGGACCGCAACATGTCGATGCCTGGCCAGAAGTTCCGCAGGGAAAGAATTCACAATTTCAAGCGGGACCTTTTCAACTTTTACACCTTCCTGCTCTAATAAACCTCTCTCAGGAAGCAGATCTTCATAAAAAAGCGGGTGGCGTCTGTTGAGATACTCTGCTATGGCCTTTACCATTTTGACAGTAGGATTTGACTGGTATAACTCCCTAAACGCCCGAATGCTTCCCGAGATAAGAAGTTCCTTCTTTTCTACCATGTCCACTATCAAATACTTCGGCATCAGATTAAAAAACTTGCTTGCAATGGATTCCGTATCATACTGAATCTTTAAGGTGAGCACCGCCATCTCAGTAACTGAATTATGACCATGCTTTATGATACTCCGTATAAAAGGCTCCGCTGATTCAGGAGTGATTTTATCTTCGCTTTTGTAGCAGATGCGACCGCAGCCTTCAATCCGAACAGGAAGGCTCTGCTTATCCAAATCTTCAAGTATTTCAAAATACGGTGCAATAACTTTCATCTGATTCCCATAGGTGATGGTTAAAAATTTAACAACTGCATTTGCACTGACTGGAGCCAACCTGGCCGGAATGCTCACTTTTCCAGAAAGGAGACATGTCCCGCAGGTTTTCAATTATCGGCCCCATTTTATCAAGAACAAAATCAATTTCATCCTCTGTATTATAAACGCTTAAGCTGAAGCGAATGGAACCATGTGCTGCGGTAAAAGGCACTCCCATGGCACGCAAGACATGGGACGGCTCCAGAGAACCTGATGTACAGGCGGAACCCGATGAGGCACAGATCTTGTAACGGTCCATATGCAGTAGAATGGCCTCACCTTCGACATATTCAAAACTGATATTTGTTGTATTTGGCAGCCGGTCTGTTTTGTGGCCGTTGAGCATGGAGCTGGGAATTGTTTCCAATAGGCCGTTTTCAAGTTTGTCGCGCATTGCCTTGACACGGGTATTTTCCTCCTGCATTAGTTCCCCGGCCAGTTCACATGCCTTGCCAAGTCCGACAATGGAAGAGACATTCTCCGTACCACCCCTCCTCCCATGCTCCTGGTGCCCGCCGATCATGAAAGGAACAAAGGGGGTGCCGCGGCGGACGTATAAAACTCCAATACCTTTTGCAGCATGCAGTTTATGGCCGGAAATGGACAGAAAATCGATGGGAAGATTCTGCAGGTCAATGGGGATCTTGCCAACAGCCTGAACGGCATCGGTATGAAAAAGGATTCCCCTGCTCTTGGCAATCTCCGCCATCTCCTTAACCGGGAAGATCACACCGGTTTCGTTATTGGCCCACATGACACTGACGATGGCAGTTTCTTCAGTAAGGCTCTCCTCATATTTAGCGAGGTCAAGGACTCCTTCACGATTGACCGGTAGCTGGGTGACTTTATGTTTATGGCCGGTAAGATTATCAATATTTTCACAGAGATTTTTTACTGCCGGGTGCTCAACTCTGGTTGTAACTATATGCCTTTTTTCAGGAAAGGATTGCAGAGCGGAAAGAATTGCCGTGGAATCGCTCTCGGTTCCGCAGCTGGTAAAGATCAATTCATCAGGAGTGGCACCGATAAGAGCAGCAACCTGTTCCTTGGCAACAGAGAGGTTGCTGCCCACCTGACCGCCGAACGAGTGCATGCTGGAGGGATTGCCGTATATGTCAGAAAAATAGGGCAGCATGGCTTCAACCACATCGGGAGCAACTCTGGTGGTCGCATTATTGTCCATATAAACCACTTTGTCACTCATGCTTTTTCCTCCTCAACTATCAGGGTGTCGACTACCTGCTCCCGCAATTTTTTCTCAACATAATCCTTTAGCGTTGTCTGGGAGGCAACGCAACTCACACAGGCCCCGCGAAGAGAAACCATGACAAAATCACCATCAACGTCGATCAGTTCGATGTCTCCGCCATCTTTGCGAAGGGCAGGCCTGATCTCTCTTTCGAGTACGTCCTCAATCATCTTTATCTTCTGGATATTGGTCAATCTTTTGGGTTTAGCCTCTGCCTGGGCTTCCTCTCTGACGTCTTTTCTGACTTCAAGGATAAGTTCCTGAATGCGGTCATGACAATTGCCGCAGCCACCACCAGCCTTGGTGAAGTTGGTGACCTCCTCAATCGTCTTCAAGTTGCTCTCCAGAATTGCCCGTCTGATTTCCAAATCGGTTACCCCAAAACATTCACAGACAAGTTCCCCCTGAGCCATGGGAATCGGCACACCTTTATAATTGGCAATTGCAGCTTCCAAAGCCTCACGGCCCATTACCGAACAATGCATTTTTTCCTTGGGAAGACCTCCCAAATATTCAGCAATATCCTCATTGGTTATTTTTTCAGCATCTTCCAGGGTTAACCCCTTTACCATCTCTGTTAATGCTGAAGAAGAAGCAATTGCGCTGGCGCAACCGAATGTCTTGAATTTAGCATCTTCAATCCTGCCATCATCATCGAGTCTGAAGGTGAGGGTCAGTGCATCGCCGCAGGCCAGGGACCCTACTTCACCCGTACCGCTGGGATTGCTTACTTCCCCTACATTTCGAGGATTGAGAAAATGATCTTTTACCTTATCTGTATAATCCCACATTGTGCCATAAACTCCTAAAATTATTAATGAAAAAAATAAGTATCGTAAATTTTCGCGATTTACCCGGAAATATTACAGACCGAACTTTCAAAATAAAGAAAACTATAAGTGCTATATAGATAGACTGCTCACCTTAATTTTTTGAAATGCAAAAATCAACCAGTAACATTATCAGGATTGAAGATTTAAATAATTGAAAATTGAAGGTTCACAGCAAATAAAATTATTCTTTATTGTTCTAAAATTAAAGATTTTTTACCAAAAATTTTAATTTTTCATTTTTAATTCTTAACTGGTTAAAGCAACCCGATCTCTACCAACATTTCTTTTGCAGTTTCAAATAAATCCAGTTGTTTTTCCTTATCACGAGCCTCGACATAAAACCTGACTTTAGGTTCTGTCCCGGAGGGTCTTATCATAAGCCAACTGCCATCATCCAAAACCATTTTCCTGCCGTCAATATCAATTATCTTTACAATCGTCCGCTCTTCACTTCCGGCTCGGACAATTGCACCCACTCCATATTTTTCCAGTTTATTAAGTGCTGTCAATAATTCCGGGCCCTGGCTGCTTACCAGTACCCCATCTTTTGCCGGGAAAAAATATCCATGCTCCCTTTGAATCTCAAGCAGATAGTCACCCAGATTTTTACGGAGTGTCATTACCATGTCAAGGGCCAGCAACAATCCTATATAGGCATCTTTTTCCGGGGTGTGGCCGATGACGCTTATCCCGTCTGACTCTTCGAAATAAACCAGGGCTTTGCCGATGACAGGTTTAAACTCTTTAAAACCCACCCTGGTTTCAAATATATCCTCATTAAAATCCTCCGCCAGCTTATTGGCAAAGTTGCTTGTGGCAACTGTTTTTGCCACCATGCCGCGCAATCCTTTTTGTTCATGCAGAAAATGATATGCCATGGCACCAAAGAGATTCATATCAATCTCCACGTTACCATCTGTCATCCTTACCCTGTCTCCGTCCGGATCAATCACTGCTCCAAGCTTCAGTGGTTCAGGCCTTGCAGAAAGAATTTTCATTACAGGCTTCATATTCTTTGATGAGGGTTCTGGTGCTATACCTCCAAAAGTAGGATCGCTTTCACCTCGCATAATAATCAGTCTGTCATGAGGGGTTTCGATCGAGTCTCCCCCAATCAAACGCTTTATATGCAGCCTGCTTGCTCCATGGACACAATCAACAGCAAGGACTACATCCTTATCCCCGGCAAATTGTTTCATGATGCTGTTATATTGGAGACCATGATACTGTTGATTCCTGCATACCATGTCAATCCAGTATCCTAATGAGTCAATTTCCTTTATTAGAGAATTATCAGGAGCAAGCGACAACTTTTTGTCATTCTCTATTATTTCGCGTGCTTTTTGGGTAATCCTGTTCGTTATTAAAGAGGATGCCGGTCCTCCATCCGAACCGTTAAATTTATATCCGCCATACTCCAGAGGATTATGGCTTGGGGTCAGATTAATAGAAAAGGCTGCACCTATTTCTAAAAGTGCTGCTGACAGAACGCCGGTTGTTGACTCACCGGCATAATGTACATTTATGGAGTTATCAGTCAGGACATCACAGACTGCCCGGGCAAGCAGTTTTCCACCAAAACGGTTATCAAAGCCAACCACGCATCCCCTTGTCCTTGCCTCATCTAATGTCGTAACACCCAGGGTCTTCGCAAGTTCTTCATTATCCTCTATCTCCTGGTACAATGCCACAATTGCCTGTGTAACCTGACTGACAGACTTAACAGTAAGTTCCTTGCCTATAATCCCCCTCCACCCTGAAGTGCCAAACTTTACAGGGGTGGTCGGCTTAGCTTGATTGGTGAGCAATTCATCATGAACAAGCTCATATATCCTATCAATTTCTTCCTGCCAGGACTTAAACTCCTCTTGTTCTCTATCATAACTATTCCTGTGGATTAACAATTCTTTAACAAGACCGAAATAATCACTCTGACTGTGATCTCCAACTCGAATATACTCCGTTGCCAATATTTTTATTTTTTCAGGGTTGACCATCGATCAAAGCATCATAGCCCCTGATATTAAGGTAGGTTTCCTGTTGTCCGGC